>JAEWFG010000393.1 GCA_023388935.1 Pseudomonadota bacterium
CTCGTCACCAAGCGCAAGCTCGACCGCGCCATGCTCGACGACATCGAGGACGTGCTGTTGCGCGCCGACCTCGGCACCCAGGTTGCGGTGCGGATTGCGGATGCGGTCGGCACCGGGCGCTACGACAAGGCGATCTCGGCGGACGAGGTCAAGGACGTCGTCGCCACCGAGGTCGAGAAGGTGTTGTCGCCGGTGGCGAAGCCGCTCGTGATCGACGCCGGCAAGAAGCCGTTCGTCATCCTCGTGGTCGGCGTCAATGGTTCCGGCAAGACCACGACCATCGGCAAGCTTTCGCAGAAATTTGCATCCGAAGGCCGCAAGGTGATGCTGGCCGCCGGCGACACGTTTCGCGCAGCAGCCATCGAGCAGCTCAAGGTCTGGGGAGAGCGCACCAGGACGCCGGTCATTGCCGACGCACAGGGCTCGGATTCGGCGAGCCTCGCTTTCAACGCGCTGACGGCGGCAAGGGAGCAGAACGTCGACGTGCTCCTGATCGACACCGCCGGGCGGCTGCAGAACAAGTCCGAGCTGATGAAGGAGCTCGAAAAGGTCGTACGCGTCATCCGGAAGGTGGACGACACCGCGCCGCATGCGGTGCTGCTTGTGCTGGATGCCACCGTCGGCCAGAACGCGCTGTCGCAGGTCGAGGCCTTCCATCGCACCGCCGGGGTCACCGGCCTCGTGATGACGAAGCTCGACGGCACCGCGCGCGGCGGCATCCTGGTGGCGCTCGCGGAGAAATTCAAACTGCCGGTGCATTTCATCGGCGTCGGCGAAGGCGTCGACGATCTCGCGCCGTTCACCGCGCGCGATTTCGCCCGCGCGATTGCCGGAATCGAAAGCTGAGAATGGACAAGACCCAGCCGCATCCGCTGTTCAAGCTTGCGACCGAGCTCGGTCCGCTGCTCGTCTTCTTCTTCGTGAATGCGAAGTTCAACCTGTTCGCCGCGACCGGCGCCTTCATGGTCGCGATCGTCGCGGCGATGGTCGCCTCCTATGCGGTGACGCGCCACATCCCGATCATGGCGATCGTGACCGGCGTGATCGTGCTGGTGTTCGGCACGCTGACGCTGGTCCTGCACGACGAGACCTTCATCAAGGTCAAGCCGACCATCATCTATGGCCTGTTCGCCGCGATCCTCGGTGGCGGCCTCTTGTTCGGCCGCTCCTTCATCGCCGTGATGTTCGACCAGATGTTCAACCTGACACCGAAGGGCTGGCGTATCCTCACCTTGCGCTGGGCGCTGTTCTTCGCCGGCTTGGCGGTGCTGAACGAGATCATCTGGCGCACCCAGAGCACGGACTTCTGGGTGAACTTCAAGGTGTTCGGCGTGATGCCGCTGACCATGATTTTCGCCATCGCCCAGATGCCGCTGACCAAGCGCTATCAGATCGAGCCGGTGTCGCTGGAAGCGAGTGAGGCCGAGGCGGGGGATTTGCGGAAGGGGTGAACAGGTCTCGTGTCCCGGACGCGCGCAGCGCGAGCCGGGACCCAGGCTCTCTCCAGCCGCGCTGTCATGGTGACATGGGCCCCGGCTCTGCAGCGCATCGCATAGCGCGTCGAAGACGCGCGTGAACGCGCTTTTGCGTGCTGCGCAGCGTCCGGGGCACGAGAGCGATGTCAGCTCCCCGCCTTCAGCGCCTTCTCCATCTGCGGCAGCAGCGCGTTCCGCAGATTGTCCGGCGTGATCGGCCCGACCAGCTTGTAGACGATGGTGCCTTCGCGTCCGACGACGAACGTCTCGGGCACGCCATAGACGCCCCATTCGATCGAGGCGCGGCCATTGGCGTCCACGCCGACGCGGCCGAACGGGTTGCCGTAGCGGCCAAGGAAACGCCGTGCATTGTCGGCTGCGTCCTTGTAATTGATGCCGATGAGCTGGAAGCGCGTGTCCTTGGCCAGCTCGGTCAGGAGCGGCGCCTCGTCGTGGCACGGCACGCACCAGGACGCCCAGACATTGACTAGGCTGACCTTGCCCTTGAAGGCGGCGGGGTCGAGACCCGGCACCGGCGCATTGTCAGCCTGCAATCCGTCGAGCGGCGGCAGCGTGGTCTGCGGCGCCGGCCGGCCGATCAGCGCGGAAGGAATCCGCGAGGGATCGCCGCTGCCGAGCCGGAACCAGAACAACAGCGCAAGGCCGATGAAGGCGATCAGCGGCAGCACCATCAGGAAGGTGCGGCGCTGCGGACTCGCGGAAGTCGATTGATCACTCATGGCAGATCTTCATGGCCCATCCATCGCGCTGCGGCCGGAGCGGCGGGTGATGCCGCTGCGGTCGAGGTCGCGCAGGCGCCGGGTCTGGCTGCGATAGTCGAGCACGATCCAGCCGATTAGGATCGCGACCACTATGGCCGCAGCCGCGTAGGACGTCACGATGAAGGATGCGTAAGGACCGAGCGACATCGTCATGCGACCCCGGCTTCTTCCGACGCGTTTCCTTCACGCGAACCGGCGCCCACTTCGCTCGAAAACGCGATGCGGCTCGCCTGCATCATCTGCAGGGAGCGGACGCGGCGACGCAGGATCTCGTTGCGCATTGCAGCTAAGTGCAGCGTGACGAACAGCAGCGTGAACGCGACCGCCATCACCAGCAGCGGAATCAGGAACGACTTGTCGAGCGTCGAGCCGCCCATGCGCATGACTGATGCCGGCTGATGCAGCGTGTTCCACCAGTCGACGGAGAACTTGATGATCGGCAGGTTGATTGCGCCGACCAGCGTCAGCACGGCGGCGGCGCGCGCCGCGCGGGAGGGATCATCGACCGCGCGCCACAGCGCCATCAGGCCGAGATACATCAGGAACAGAATCAGCACCGAGGTCAGCCGCGCGTCCCATTCCCAATAGGTGCCCCACATCGGCCGGCCCCACAGCGAGCCCGTGAGCAGCGCGAGAAACGTGAAGGCGGCGCCAATCGGTGCGGCCGCTTTCGCGGCGACGTCGGCGAGCGGGTGCCGCCACACCAGCGTGCCCAGCGACGCAATGCTCATCACGCTCCACACGAACATCGACAGCCAGGCATTGGGCACGTGGATGAACATGATCTTCACGGTCGCGCCCTGCTGATAGTCGTCGGGCGCGTAGGCGGACTGGTAGAGGCCGATGGTGAGCAGGATGACGGTCGCGGCTGCAAGCCACGGCAGCAGGCGCGCTGAAAGCGCAAGGAACCGTGTCGGGTTGACGAGGTCGATCAGTGGCATGGTATTCTGATAATCACCGGTGGCCGCTCAGGCAATCAGCATGAAAGGCCGCCGCGAAAGTTGATCGGGATCAAGGTCAGTCAAGTCCATGCCGGAGGCTTGCGGCGGCGGCCAGGGGGCCGACTACGAGGCTGACCAGCGACAGCGCGCACAGGATCGAGAACGGCGCGCCGAATGACAGGGGGCCGACGATCGCAGCCTGCGAGGCCGCGACCCCGAAGATCAGCACCGGGATCGACAGCGGCAGCACCAGCACGGCCATCAACAGCCCGCCGCGATGCAGGGTCACTGCCAGCGCCGCGCCGATCATGCCGGTGAAGGTCAGGGCCGGGGTACCGGCCAGGAGCGTCAGCGCCACCGCGCCGGTTGCAGCCATGTCGAGGTTGAGCAGGAGGCCCAGCACGGGGGTTGCGACAATCAGCGGCAGGCCGGCGGCCAGCCAATGCGCCAGCGCCTTCGCGGCGCAGGCGAGTTCCAGCGGTGTGCGGCTCATCGTGATCAGGTCGAGCGAGCCGTCCTCATGGTCGGCCATGAACAGCCGGTCCAGCGTCAGCAGGCTCGCCAGGAGCGCGCCCAGCCACAGGATCGCCGGCCCGAGCCGCGACAGCAGCGCCAGATCCGGCCCCACCGCGAACGGCATCAGCACCACGACGGTCAGGAAGAACAGCACGCCGATCAGCGCCCCGCCGCCGACGCGGAGCGCGATCCGGATGTCCCGGCGAATGAGAGCGGAAAGCGCGGTCATGGGAGGCTCCCAACGTGCCCCAAGGGCGGTGCGCTCCCTCCCCCGCTTGCGGGGGAGGGTTGGGGAGAGGGTGTCTCGACAACGAAGACTCCCCCAGAGGAGAGAACCCACACCCGGCGCTGCGCGCCGGCCTCTCCCGCAAGCGGGAGAGGCGAGGGAGCCCGTGGCGACGCCTGGTTGCCGGGTGCGAGCTGGATTGCTGGACTGAGGAAGGGGGAGGGAACGGCGAGAGCCGAGCAGGGCCGCTCGAAAAGCTGAGGGTCCGCGATCGTCATGACGCCCCCCCGATTCGCAGCTCGCGCGAATCGATGCCGAGCGGCGCGTGGGTGGCGGCGATGATCAGGCCGCCGCGCGCCAGATGGTCGCGCATCAGGCCGCCGAACATGTCCTGGCCGGCCACATCCAGCGCCGTGGTCGGCTCATCCAGCAGCCAGACCGGGCGGCGGACCGTCAGCAGGCGGGCCAGCGAGAGCCGGCGGCGCTGGCCGGCGGACAGGAAAGCGGCCGGAAGGTGGGTGGCGTGGTCGAGTCCGACGGTACCGAGGCTCTGGGCGGCATCGCAGCGCTCGCCGCCGAGAAAATCAGCCCAGAATGACAGATTTTCCATCACGCTCAGCGCCGGCTTCAGGGCGTCGCGATGGCCGAGATAGTGGCACTGCTCCGGCAGGGTCAGCTCGGCATCGCCCCCCTCCAGCGCGATTTTGCCGCCGGCCGGAACGAGCAGGCCGGCGATCAGCCGCAGCAGAGACGTTTTGCCCGATCCGTTGCGGCCGACAACTGCCACGACCTCGCCGGAGGCGGCCTCGAAATCGAGGCCTGCGAACACCTCGCGGCCGCCCCGCACGCAGGTGACCCCGCGTCCGGAAAGCTGCATCTTGTCTCGGATCAACCCGCTCAAAGCCAGGCCTCAGGAAATCTTGGGGTAGCGCATGGGAATTTTTGGCTCGCGGATTGCTGCGCTACGTTTGTGGCTGTGGCGGCGCGGTTAGAAAGCTTCTATAAGCCCGGAACTACTTGATGCAGCAACTCAACCTGCTCCTGCAAGCGACCCAGCCGGATTCGCTGACGGTGTTAAAATACCCTCTTCCGGGTATCACTAACAATTGGGATTTCCTACATGACCTCGCTCGACAGCTTCAAATGCAAAAAGACCCTCAAGGTCGGCGCCAAGACCTATGTCTATTACAGCCTGCCCACGGCCGAGAAGAATGGTCTGAAGGGAATTTCCAAACTTCCCTATTCGATGAAGGTCCTGCTCGAGAACCTCCTCCGCAACGAGGACGGCCGCTCGGTCAAGAAGGAAGACATCGTCGCGGTGTCGAAGTGGCTGCGCAAGAAGTCGCTGGAGCATGAGATCGCCTTCCGTCCGGCGCGCGTCCTGATGCAGGACTTCACCGGCGTGCCCGCGGTGGTCGATCTCGCCGCGATGCGCAATGCGATGCAGAAGCTCGGCGGCGATGCCGAGAAGATCAACCCGCTGGTGCCGGTCGATCTCGTCATCGACCACTCCGTGATCGTGAACTTCTTCGGCGACAACAAGGCCTTCGCCAAGAACGTCACCGAGGAATACAAGCAGAACCAGGAGCGCTACGAGTTCCTGAAGTGGGGCCAGAAGGCGTTTTCGAACTTCTCCGTCGTGCCGCCCGGCACCGGCATCTGCCACCAGGTCAATCTCGAATATCTCTCCCAGACGGTCTGGACCAAGAAGGAGAAGATGACGGTCGGCAAGAAGACCGGCACCTTCGAGG
>JAEWFG010000002.1 GCA_023388935.1 Pseudomonadota bacterium
GGGCACACCACGTCGGAGACGACGTCGATCTTCAGCGGTTTCAGTGTGCGCGTCTCGTGCAGGTTCATGGGCGCCTCCCCGGCTCGTATGTCGCTTCAAGATAAGCCGAACCGGAGACGGCGCAAGGTTCCACATGGCTCATCACTTCACCTCTGCGGTTATTGCGATGCCTGGCGGCAGCCCGGATAGTTGCGGCCATGATCAAGCCGAACGGAGGCCGCGATGACCACCATTTTCAAACCGGAAGGCAATCTGTTTCGCGCGACCGAGCACGCCGGCGGACCATGGTCGCCGGACATGTTGCAGGGAAGTGCGACCACCGCGCTGATGACCCGCGACATCGAGCATCTCGCCAGGGAATCGGGCTTCGCCGTGCGCCGCCTGACTTTCGACCTGTGGCGACCGGCGGGACTATGCGCCTTCGCGACCCGAACAGAGATGCTGCGCGACGGCCACAAAGCCAAGACCGTTCAGGTGCGGCTGATGGACGGCGAGATCGAGATCGGCCGTTGCACGGCGCTCCTGACCGTGCAAGGCGGCGAGTCGCCCACCGATCCCTTCAGGAAGACCGCCGCGGCCGCCAAGGCGCCCGAGGCCGGCACGCCTCCACCGGCCTTCGCGCAGAAATGGAGCCGCTATTTCCAGAACGTCTCGGTGCGGCTGATCGAGGGCGCGCTGGAAAAGCCGGGGCCCGCTGCCGCATGGATGCGTCTCGACGCGGCCCTGGTCGAGGGCGAGTCCAATACGCCGCTGTTGCAGGCGGTGCAGGCAGCAGATTTTTCCAGCGGCGTCGCGCAGATCGTCGACATGCGCGAGTGGACCTTCATCAACCCCGAGATCAGCCTGTATTTCTTCCGCGCGCCTGAGGATGAATGGATTTTGATTCGCGCTGCTACTCGCGTCGGCGCCAATGGCGCGGGCCTCACCACCGCGACGCTGAGCGATCGCAAGGGACCGTTTGCCGAGGTGATGCAGGCGATGACCTTCGAGCGGCGCGAGGCGAAGCAGGCTCAGGCATCCTGAGCGGCCAGCGCAATCAGTGTGGTTTCCGACGCCCCATCCGCCGGCATGAAGATTTCGACGCGGAGCTCCTGAAGCGTGACGTCTTGGGGCGTGCCGAGCGTCAACACCGCACCGATCAGGCCGATGCTGGTCTCGCCCTTGCGCAGCCGCACTTCGCAGAGCGGCCCCGGAGCCGTCCCCTCCTCGAACTGGGACGCCGGCAAGTCCGGCAGTCGCATCAGCTCGCGCCAGGTCGATTGCAGGGCCTCATCGAGCGGCGCGGCCATCGCCTCATGGCGCGCACGCGACAAGAGCGCCGTCGCGACTCCAGGCCAGTTCTCGACAAACGGCTTGAGCTCATCTTGCGCAAGGAACATGCGCATGTGATTGAGCGGCCGCTTCACGCGCTCAGGCCCGAGCAGCATGGTCATCAGCCGCAAGGCAGCCCGGTTGACCTCCATGACGTTCCAGCGCCGATCGGTGACGATTGCGGGAAACGGTTCGTGACGCCGCAGCAGCAGATCGATGGCGCGTCTGGCGTCGGCGAGCTCCGGCGCGGACAGGTCGCGCTCGCCATACTGCCGCGCGAAGCCACCGGCTTCGAGCAGCGCGTTGCGGTCGCGCAGCGACAGATCGAGCGCAGATGCAAGCTGCAGGAGGATCTCCCGGCCGGGAGCCGACTTGCCGGTCTCGACATAGCTCAAATGCTTGATCGAGATGCCGGCTTCAAAGGCAAGATCCGCCTGGCTGATGGCGCGTCGCGTGCGCCAGCCGCGCAGGAGATCGCCGACCGGATTGGCCGGACGGAATTGCCGGGATGCACGTGTATCCATGCGCGGATTATGCGAGCAGCATCCTTCCCTGTAAACGCTGCTACGGCATGCTCGCCGCCATTTGTTTCAGTCGCTCGGTGGTGCGCTCGTCGGCAGGGAAAAACGTCTCGAGCGCGAGCTCCGACAGCGTGATGTCGACGGGGGTGCCGAATACCATCGTGGTGGAGAAGAAGCTCAACACCTCACCCTCGTGGCGCAGCTTGAACGGGATCGCGACGTTGTCGCTCGACAGCGGCGCCGAACGCGCCGGGATCGGGTAGCTCTTGAGGTCGTTGTAGAGCTTGATCAATTCAGGATCGGCTGTCGCCTCGCATTGCCGATGCAGGCGCTCCAGGAGATGTCCGCACCATTCGGCGAGGTTGACGGTGCGCGGCGCCAGCGCCTCGGGATGAAAGGCAAGCCGCAGCACGTTGAGCGGCTGACCAAGCAGGTGTTGCGGGATGCCGTCCAGCAACGGCGCCACCATGCGGTTCGCCGAGACCAGGTTCCAGTGCCGGTCATAGGCCAGCGCCGGGTTCGGCTCATGCGCCTTCAGAACGAGATCGATCGCCTGGCGGGCTGGCTTCAAGGCGGGATCCTCCAGCGGGCGCTGCGGAAAGGCCGGCGCGTAGCCGGCGGCGACCAGCAGCACGTTGCGTTCACGCAAGGGCACCTCGAGACGTTCGGCTAGCCTCAGGACCATCTCGCGCGAGGGCGCCGCGCGGCCGGTCTCGACGAAGCTGAGGTGGCGCGCCGAGATCTCGGCTTCGCCCGCGAGATCGAGCTGGCTCATGCGGCGGCGCTGCCGCCATTCGCGCAAATGGTCTCCGATATGGACCGGCTGGCTGGGTTCGGCGCGTGCCGTGGATGCATGTGCGTTCATGGTCGAAAATCTAGCACGCAGATTTCAGCCCTTCCATTACCCCTGAGGTAATCGATTTAGGTCCAGGGCCAGCGCATCTTCGATCACAACAGGAGATGACCATGATCGCGCTGCTGCTCTACCGTGCCATCGCAGACCACGTCCTCCCCTGGGCCGCAACGTTCGCGACGCGGGTGCTCGCGCGCGGCCTCAACATGCCCGAGCCGCTGGTGCATTCGACCGGCGACTATGTCGTCGCGCGGGTCGTCACCTTCGAGCACAGCGTCGGCAGGAATCTCTGCCCGCTCCGCCTCGCCCGCCTGCTCCGTGCCTGGTGGCGCGGATTGCACCGGGTCTCACCCCGAGCCCAACCAGACCATGGAGACCTACGATGATTGACGCATCCACTTTCCTGCGCCGTGCGCTGCTCGCCGACGCCGTCTTCAGCGGCATCGCCGCCCTCGGCTTCACCTTCGGTGCAGGGGCGTTCGCTTCGCTGTTCAATCTGCCTGAAGCACTGCTGCGAGAGACCGGCCTGTTCCTGATCGCCTACACCGCACTGGTTGGCTGGCTCGCCTCGCGCGCCTCGGTGCCGAAAGCGCTCGTGCTGCTCGTCGTGGTCGGCAACGCCGCCTGGACGATCGGCAGCATCGCGCTGCTGCTCTCAGGCGCGGTCTCGCCGAACCTTGCCGGCGAGCTCATGGTCGTCGCGCAGGCGATCGCGACGGGCGTGTTCGCCGAGCTACAATATGTGGGATTGCGGAAGAGAGGGAATGTGGTGACAGCTTGAGGCGTGGTTCGACCGGCTCACCACTCGCAGCCGTCGCCCGGCTTGACCAGGCGCCCCAGTATTCCAGAGACAGCGACGGGATACGGATAGGCCGCGGCTTGCTGGATGCCCCGCGTTCGCGGGGCATGACGGCAGTTACGCTGGCGCGCGGCCGCTCGCCTTGGCGACGGCGTGGCCGTTGAGCTTCTTCTTCTTG
The DNA here is from genome assembly GCA_023388935.1 of Pseudomonadota bacterium. Lineage (GTDB taxonomy): Bacteria > Pseudomonadota > Alphaproteobacteria > Rhizobiales > Xanthobacteraceae > Bradyrhizobium. The sequence continues at coordinate 3,663 of JAEWFG010000002.1, forward strand.
GCGCCCTTCGCGTCCGCCTTTTTGGCCTTGCGCTCCGCGCCCGCCTTCACCTTGGCGCGTTCGGCCCGGGCCTCGGCGCGCAGCTTCTTGCGCTTGGTCTCGCAGGAGACGCACTTGCAGCCGATCGGCTTCAGATAAGCTTTGAAATAATCGGTGCCGTAGTCGTAGTTGATCTCGTCGCCCGGTTCGATGTTCTTGATGGCGCGAATGAAGACCTTGCGCTCGCGCGGCCGGACGTCGGATTCGGCGTTGGGCCGGCAGGAATGGTTGATGTAGCGGGCGAGATTCTTGCGTACCGAGCCGTCGATGGTCCAGCGGCCGTTGAGCTCGAACAGGTATTTGTTCTCGATGCTGTCCTGCTCGGGAATCCGCGAGTCCAGGATCGGTCCGTAATAACGGATGATCCGGGTCCCCTTCTTGATCGGTTTGGTGGCGAAGAGGCCGAGCCCGGTTTTCGAGCGGCCGACGCGATAGGGCTTTTGCGGAGAGATGGCTGGCATGATCAAGAGAACGAGGACGCGAACGAGGCCGGATCGGCCCAAATGAAGCCGCTCTTCTAGAACGATTCCGCGCGCCTGTCAGTATCTCGCGTCTCTCTTTGAACCTTGCCCACAATGAAGACGTCTGAATGAGGGAGTTCCCGTTACATCAAAGCCTGATAAAGCCTCATGATGAACTGCATCACCGCCTCGTGCCTTGTCGTGTTGCTGATCTGGAGCGGCCTGGAGAGTGCCGCCGCCCAATCCATGGGCAGCACCTACACCTCGACGGCACCAAAGGACTGCCGCCCTGTCGGCAAACCCAGCGAGCTCGACGAGAGCGCTACGCGGGTATGCCCAGGCAAGGGCGGCCTCGTGGTGCTGATTGCCGAGGACGATCTCCGCGAGATCGTCTCGGTCGGGCGCAATCGCAAAGTCGCGGCCGAGGAACCGGCGGCAAAGGTCTGGTTCGCCCCGTTCAATTCATCCGAGACCTCCATCGAATGGCGCACCGTGGGCACGAAACCGTTTGCGATCATCCAGCGCTGGCACATCGCCGATGGCGCCGATCCCGACAAGCAGGGACGACCGAATACCAAGGCCATGCTGGTCGTGACGCGGCTGCCGCCGGGCCTGGTCTGCCACGTCGCCTATATCGACGACATCGCCAACCCGAACGCCAATCAGCTCGCCCGCAAGGCCGCGGACGATTTCGCCCGTGGCTTCGACTGCGACAAGGACGAGGTGAAGATCATCGGCACGCGCGGCCGCGCGGTCGAACTCGCGACCATGCGCTAGGCCTTCGCACTAGTACCCGGAATCAGAGCTGAGTGATACGGCGGCCTTTGAAACGGCGTTGACGGACCTTTTTCTTGGTCCAGACGAAGGGCTTGGCTCTGTCGTTGTATGCGTTGACGTAGGCATCGACGTGATCCTGGAGCTGCTTGAGGCTTGTGAAGG
>JAEWFG010000006.1 GCA_023388935.1 Pseudomonadota bacterium
GATCTTAGACGGCATGTTCAGCGCTTCAATGACACCCCACGCAAATGCCTGGACTTCAAGACACCCGCCGAGGCATTCTCTGAACTCAGATCAACCGTTGCACTTCAAACGTGAATCCATCCCCCGCTTTCGCGGGGAATGACAGCGGAGATTGACGTGGCAGCGTATCCTCCACGCCTAGCGTCTCACCGCTTCGCGTCGGCCTGCTCCGTGCCGTTGCACGAGATCAGCATCGTATAGGAGCGCGCGTTGCCCGCGATGTCGGTGGTCTTGAGCTCGCCTTTCGGCTCGGCGGTCTGGTAGGGCACCACGGAATTGTCGAGGAAGTCGCGCAGCGCGCCGGTCTTGATGGCGAAGTTGATGTTCTCGGTCAGTTGTCCGGTCTCCTTGATCATCCTCAGCGCGTTCAGCTTGGCCACGACGACGCCCGCGACCTGGCCGGTCATATCGAACAAGGGGCCACCGCTATTACCCGGCTGAATCGCCGCGCTGATCTGCAGGCGTCCCGTATGGTTGCGGAAACCGCTGAGTGAGCTCACGATGCCCGTGGTCACGGTCAGGTCGGAGGTGAGATATCCGTGCAGGGGAAATCCGATGGCTACGACGGAATCGCCGGAGTGCATTGAGCGATCGCGGATCTTCGCGAAATCCTTGAATGAGGCCGTTGTGGGCGCTTGCAGCAGCGCGAGATCATTGGTCGCATCGCTGGAGACCAGCCGTAGCACCATCGTTCCTTCACCGGCGAGATTGCCCTTGATATCCCCGACGCAGCTGTCGATCACATGGTGGTTGGTGACGATGTGTCCGCTGGGGCTGACCACGAAACCGGTGCCGGTGAAGGTTCCAGCCCGTCCTGGTTTGGTCGCGGGAGGTGTACCTTGCTTGTCGCCGGCTGCTGCGGGCTTTGCCGCGCCCTTGGTGAAATCACCGGCCTTGCTGAGCCCGTCGGCTTTCACTCTGGTGACGCAATTGGCCAATGCCGCGATCACCGGGCCGGTCGAAGTGAGGTCGAAATTCAGGACGGTGCGGCCGCTCGTTGCGACCATCAGGCTTGCCTTTTGAAACGTGCGCACGACGTTGGCGGGCATGACAGAGGTCAGCATGTTCGGCTGATTGGCCGTGGCAAACAGCCTGGCCTGCTCCCGTCCGTCAAAGATGACGTCGATCGCGGCGTTCTCGCCCTGTTTGAAACTGTAGCTGGGACTCGCAAAGCTCAATATCCATGAGCCGGCAGCATTCTGGCCGACGACGAGAATGACGCCGTTGGCGTAGGGCGCCGTCGCGGCGCAATGGGAGAAGGCGCCGGTCTGGTCGTTGCTGAAGGCGCCGCCGATCCAGTTTCCAATGTTGACGGAGCCGAACGGCCCCGCCGCATGCGCTGCGCCGACAACACTTACCTGCAACAAAGACGCAACGACAAATGACTTAAGCCACATACTTTGCCCCCGGAACGCTTTTGGAACCATCTTATCTGGCCGAGGAGGCGTCGTGCAACCGGCAGTTGTTCACCTGGATCGGATCTTGTCGGAACGACCTTCGGCCTTGCCTTTGCTTTGCAGCGCGATATGCTTTGCGATACAAAGTGACGGGGCAAACAATCCCGAAAGCGCGGGCAGAGCGGGGTTCTGGCGTTGCAGATGCGCGATCTCGACAAGGCACTCGCCGATATCGGTGCGATTCGCAGCCAGATTGCGGCCGGTACGGCTTTCCGCGGCTACGGCCCGGCGACGATGGCCGGAACCGGCGCCGTCGCGCTCGTCACCGCGATCCTGCAATTCTGGCTGCTTGGTGATCCCACCAGCGAGCCGCTCGGTTTCTTTCTCGGCTGGTTCATTGCCGCTTCGCTCTCCGTCCTGATGATCGGAATCGAGATGCGCTTGCGATCGCGCCGCCATCATTCCGGCCTGGCCGACGCGATGATCCACCAGGCTGTCGAGCAGTTCCTTCCCGCCGGTGTTGCCGGTGTGCTGCTCGCGGTTGTGATGTGGAAGTTCGCTGCCCAGACGCTGTGGCTGTTGCCGGGGCTGTGGCAGATCCTGGTGTCGCTCGGCATCTTCGCCTCGATCCGCTCGCTGCCGCGCACGGTTGCACTCGCCGGCGCCTGGTACTTCGTGTCGGGCTTTGCCGTCGTGGTGCTTGCGAGTCAAACCCACACGCTGTCGCCATGGACCATGGGCCTGCCCTTCGTGGTGGGCCAGTCGGTGATGGCGGCTATTCTGTATTTCGCGTCCGGAGACTATGATGCCGAAGACTGACAGCGCGCCATTCTCTTATGAAGGGCTCGACCGCGTGATCCACGAGAAGGCGAGGCTCGGACTCCTGACCTCTCTGATGGCGCATCCCAAGGGTCTGGCGTTCGCAGATCTCAAGCAGCTCTGCGGCCTCACGGATGGCAATCTCAGCCGGCATCTCGGCGTGCTCCAGGAGGCCGGCCTCGTCGAGGTGACCAAGGGCTATGAGGGCAATCGACCGCACACGACTTGCCGCCTGACCAAGGCCGGCCGCCGCCGCTTTCTCGACTACCTCGCCGTGCTCGAGCGGCTGGTGCGTGACGCGGCCAAGGCCGCCGGCCGCGAGGCGTCGCCGCTCGGCCGTCTCGGTATCGTCTCGACTTGATCTTCCCCCTTTTTTGACTGGAGACTTTGCAATGCAAAGTGCTGTCACCTCCCGCGACGAGAAGCTTCACGTCGGCATCATCATGGATGGCAACGGAAGATGGGCGACCCGGCGCGGCCTGTCGCGCGTGCGCGGCCACGAGGCCGGCGTCGAGACGATCCGCCGCATTGTCGAGGCCGCGCCCAAGCAGGGCATCGGCACGCTGACGCTCTACGCCTTCTCGACCGACAATTGGCGCCGGCCGAAAGCCGAGGTCGGCGCGTTGATGACGCTCTTGCGCTTCTATCTCGCCAACGAAGTCCAGAGCCTGGTGAAGAACGGCGTGCGTCTTACCGTGATCGGCCGTCGCGATCGGCTGCCGGACGGCATCGCCAATGCGATCACGCGCGCCGAAGAGGCCACCGCTCACGGCAGCGCGCTTCACTTGCGCATCGCCGTCGACTATTCCGCGCGCGACGCCATCCTCAACGCCGCGGCCAAGGCGGCCGCGCTGACCAGCCTCACCCGCGAAGCGTTCTCGCAGCTCGTTACCGGCGAGGCTTCCTTGCGCGACGTCGATCTCATCATCCGCACCAGCGGCGAGAAGCGGCTGTCGGACTTCCTGCTCTGGGAAGGCGCCTATGCCGAGCTGCACTTCACCGAGCGGATGTGGCCCGAATTCGACGCGGCCGATCTCGCCGCAGCCCTGGCGTCCTTCCACGGCCGCGAGCGTCGTTTCGGCGGCCTTCAGGCCATCATGCCCGAGGAGGTGCCGTCACTCTCCCGTGTGTGACGCGCGGCCGATCGACCTCTGCCTCGAGATGCTCGCCGGTGAGACGGCGCGAACGAACGCGGCCGGAGCAGAGGATCGCGCGGGGCCGGGACCAGCGCGCCGCTTCTTTGCGTGGTTCATCGCAGGGCTGGACCGGACCATCGAATTCTGGTGACGTTGGTGCGTCTTCAACGCGGTATCTGCATGACCACCTTCAAAACCATTCGCGCCCGCGCCGAGAAGCGCAAGGGTGGGCCCAAGGCCCTGGAAAAGCTGATGCCTGCCAAGCCCGATCTGAAGGGGCTGGCGAAGCTCGACGACGACCGCATCCTCGCCGAGATGACCCGGCGGGTGTTTTGCGCGGGCTTCGCCTGGAGCGTGATCGACAACAAATGGGACGGCTTCGAGAAGGCATTCCTGGGCTTTCAACCGGCCAAGCTCACCTTCCAGCCGGAAGATTATTGGGAAGGCCTGCTGCGCGACGCGCGCATCGTGCGCAACGGTGCCAAGATCATGTCGGTGCGCGACAACGCCGCCTTCGTCCAGGAGATCGCGAAGGCGCACGGCAGCTTCGGCAAGTTTCTGGCGAAGTGGCCCTCATCCGACGAGGTCGGCCTGCTCGACCTTCTGACCAAACGCGGCAGCCGCCTCGGCGGCAATACCGGCCAGATGCTGTTGCGTTTCGTCGGCTGGGACGGTTTCGTCACCTCCCGGGATGTCGTCGCCTGCCTGCGCGATGCCGGCCTCGACATCGCCGAAGAGGTCAAGTCGAAGGGCGATCTCGCCAAGGTGCAGGCGCAGTTCAACGCCTGGGCCGAGGAGACCGGCCTGCCCTACACATATTTATCACGCATCTGCGCGCTGTCGGTCGGTGAGAACCGAAGCGAGTAGGGGTTGCGAGAAACGAGGAGAGACAGAATGGCCAAGGCCTATTGGGTTGCAACCTACCGCGCGATCAGGAATCCCGACGCCATGGCGGCCTACGCCAAATTATCGCGCCCTGCGATCGAAGCGGCCGGCGGCCGCGTGCTCGCGCGCGGGATGCCGGCGGCGACCTTCGAGCTCGGCCAGATGGAACGCGTCGTTCTCATCGAGTTCGACAGCGTCGAAAGCGCCAAGGCGGCGTATGCGAGCCCAGCCTATCAGGCCGCTCACGATCTGCTCGGAGACGGCGCCGACCGCGACATCCGGATCATCGAAGCCGACGCCTGATCCTGCGCTCGCGGGCGGATCTTGCACATCCTGTGGCGATGTCGTGCCGCGAGCGCGGCAGATGCAGCGCGCGATCACGAAATACATTTTGCAGGAACATTTGTCCGCAGCACCCGTTCGGGAGTTTGAGCCAGGCGAATAACGGCGCGGGGAACGCTCGCTTCGGCTCAGCTCATTGAAACCCGACACGACAGAAACGGAGCAGCTCATGAAGCTCACATCCGAACAGGTGAAGCAGACCGTCAACCAGCTCGACGCTCAGGTGCTGCCCGACGAGCATCCCGCGATGCCGCAGCTCAACAGCATGTTCGGAGAGCATACGTTCTTCGTGGACGAGATGGGGCTGAAAGTCCTCGAGCCCACCCCGTCAGTCGGCGCGGACCGCCTGACCGGAGAGGTCGTCAGTCTCGCCGACTGGAGTGATTCCGACCTGACGCGCCTGATGGCGCACGAGCCCGAGCCGACCGGCATGATCGTCGTGTTCGAGCACATGAAACATTGAGTGCTAGCGCTCGTGCGAAGGGCAGGGAGTTGATTGGGAAGGCCGCGCCACAGAGTGGCGCGGCATTCTGAAGAAACCCGCGAACTCATATATAATTGAAATCACTATATAATTTCCGGAATCGATTGGTTGTGCCTTATGCCGGTCGCGGCGGCCAGTGACCGCCAGATCGTTCAGCCATCCTGACTTGCTTTCCCGAGGGCGATCGAAACCGCAGTGGCCTCGAAAGCAAAAAGAGCGGCCTTTATCTTTATCAGGGGCGCCCTGTTCGGGTGCCTCTTGCAATGCGGCGGCTCCGGAATGAGAGGCCCGAACACTGCGCGGCAACTCGTTCTGGCTGGCGAGCATCAGTGCGCAACCGGGCAATAAGCACCAAGGAAAAATCCTCAGTTGGAATGCCTTGACACAGATCAAGTGATCCATGTCCGAGGGGCGTTGCAGTACTCCCGCTGAAGAATGGGAGCGCGCCATGCGAGTGATCGTTTCCCTCCTGTTGCTGCAGATCGGAATGCCGGCCGCCGCCCTCGCTCAGTCAGCGCAGGCGCCTGCGGCCATACCCGTGCAAGTCATCACGGCGGAAAAGAAGCCGGTCACCAAAACACTCGACCTGGTAGGTCGGGTTGAAGCAATTCAGCGGGTTGAAGTAAGAGCCCGGATCACGGGATATCTCGAGGATGTCCTGTTCAAGGAAGGCGATCCCATCAAGGAAGGAGCGCCTCTGTACAAGATCGAGCAAGGCCTATTCGAGGCCGCCGTGGGGCAAGCGCAAGGTGCGCTTGAGAAGGATCAAGCCGCGAAGAAACTGACTGAAGTCCAGCTGCAGCGAGCAGAGGAGCTGCTGCAGAAGCAGGCAGGAACGGAGGTCGCCCGAGATCAGGCGCTTGCAGCCGATCAAACTGCAGCCGGCGCGTTGACCGTCGATCAAGCCAATCTGCAGACCGCGAAGATCAATCTGGGGTACACCGATATCGTCTCTCCGATCGCCGGTAAGGTCGGAAAAACGAATATTACCAAAGGCAATGTCGTCAGCCCGCAAAGCGGCGCACTGACGATTATCGTCAGCCAGGATCCCATTTACGTGGAATTTCCGATGAGTGAGCGAGATCTCCTGGCCACCCAGGAGGAAGCGCGCGCCGTCGACCCCACGGGCATAAAGCCAACCGTCTATTTCAGTGACGGCAAACCTTACAAACATCCGGGCACGATCAACTTCGTTAATGTCACCGTCGATCGTGGCACCGATACCGTCCTGGTGCGCGCGACCTTTCCCAACCCAGATGGCTCGTTGATCGACGGTCAGCTCGTCCGCGTCGGTCTGCAGAGGAAAGCGACGGAGGAGAAGATCGTCATTCCGCAGGCCGCGCTGATCTCCGATCAGGAGGGCGTCTACGTCTTTGTGGCGGACCACGGTAAGGCCGCAGTGCGCCGAATCCGCACCGGCGGTCCAAGCGGAACTGGAACCATCGTAGAGCAGGGCCTCACCGGCGGTGAGCAGGTGATCGTGGAGGGAATCCAGTCATTGCGGCCCGATATTGCTGTCAGCACTTCCCCGTCGGCGCCACCGTCCAACCGGAGCTGAAAGATGCTTTCGGCCATCTTCGTCGATCGTCCGCGGCTCGCGATCGTGATCGCGATTGTCATTACAATCGCCGGTGCGCTCGCCTTCCTCGCGATGCCGGTGGCGCAGTATCCGGACATCGTGCCGCCGCAGGTGTCAGTGACAACGACGTATCCCGGCGCCAGCGGCTCGGTGGTGGATGCCACGGTCGCTCAGCCGATCGAAGCCCAGGTCGTCGGCGTCGACAAGATGATCTACATGAAGAGCACGAGCGGCGACGACGGGAGCTATACCCTGACGGTGTCGTTCGAGCTCGGCACCAATCCGGACATCAACACGGTCAACGTCAACAACCGGGTCCAGACCGCGCTCTCGAAGCTCCCGCCCGAAGTCCAGCAACAGGGCATCAACGTCAAGAAGAAGTCCACGGCAATTCTCGCCATCGTGACCTTATACTCGCCCAAGAAAACGCACGACCCGTTGTTCCTGTCGAACTACGCGACCATCAACCTGCTGGACCCGATCAAGAGCTCACCAGGGGTCGGCGATGCTTTTCTGTTTGCGGCGCAGGACTACGCCATTCGTGCCTGGGTCAATACGGATGCCCTGACCGGGCTCAACCTGACGACCAAGGACATCATCAACGCCATCAAGTCGCAAAACACGCAGGCGGCCGTGGGACGGATCGGCGCCCGGCCGATGTTCAATGATCAGCAATTGCAGCTCAACATCCAGACCAAGGGGCGGCTGGATTCGACGGCCGATTTCGAGAAAATCGTGATCCGCACCAATCCCGACGGGTCCGTCTTGCGGCTCGGCGATGTCGCGCGCCTCGAACTCGGCGCCGCCAATCTCGATCGCGACACCCGCTATAATGGCCAGGACGCTGCCGCGATCGTCATCTACCAATCGCCTGGCAGCAACGCGATCGACACGGTCAAGGCGGTTCGTGCCAAGCTGTCCCAGCTTGAAAAGAGGTTCCCGGAAGACCTCGTCTGGAAGATCACATACGATCCGACGGTCTTCGTGACCGATACGATGCGCGAGGTCAAGAAGACGCTGATCGAAGCCTTCATTCTGGTCGTGCTGGTCGTATTCCTGTTCCTCGGCAGTCTGCGTGCCACGCTGATTCCAACCCTGGCAGTGCCCGTGAGCCTGATCGGGACGTTCATCGTACTCAAGGCGGTCGGATACTCGGCCAACACGGTCTCGCTGCTCGCGGTCGTGCTTGCGATCGGCATCGTTGTCGACGACGCCATCGTGGTGCTCGAGAACGTGGAACGCGTGATGGAGGAGCATCCCGAGCTCTCGCGCGCCGATGCGACCAAGCAGGCCATGGCGGAGATCACGGGACCGGTCATCGCGATTACCTTGGTGCTGCTCTCGGTGTTTGTGCCGATCGCGTTCATTCCGGGTATTTCCGGCGAGCTGTTCCGCCAGTTTGCGGTGACGGTCTCGGTGGCGATGCTGCTGTCTGCGATCAACGCGCTTTCGCTCTCGCCGGCGCTATGCTCGATCCTGCTCAGGCCCAGTCATGGCCCGAAACGTGGCATCATCGGCTGGTTGTCGCGATCGATCGACGGGGTCCGCGACGGTTATGGCGCCGTTGTCGCGCGCCTTGTGCGCTTTTCCGTCATCGGAATCGCGATGGTGCTCGTGGCGGGCGCGGGGACCTTTGCCCTTTCCAAGGTGACCCCCACGGGATTTGTGCCCGAGGATGATCAGGGCGCCATATTCGTCGTCGTTCAGTTGCCGGGCGGCGCCTCGGTCGAGCGGACGTCGGAAGTGATGCGCCAGGCCGAGAAAATCGTCCAGGCGGATCCGGCCGTGGCCGAATTCAACTCCATCATAGGGCTGAACTTCATTGACAACTATTCGCAGCCGAACGCCGGTTTCATGATGGTGAGCTTCAAGCCCTTCGACGAGCGCAAGAGCGCCGGGCTTGGGGCAAGAGACGTCATCGCGAGGCTCCGAACCAAATTCCGCGAGATCGAGGGTGGATTGGTAGTGCCCCTGGCGCCGCCGCCAATCGTGGGTCTCGGGACGGGAGGCGGTTTCACCTATGTGCTCCAGGATTTGCAGGGTGGCGAATCCGCGCAACTGGCGCAGGCTCTACGCGGGCTGGTCGTTGCAGCCAACGGGAATCCGAAGCTCCGCGGCGTGTTCAGCACGTTCTCGGCCAGCAATCCCTCGATCTATCTCGACATCAATCGCGACAAAGTTCAGATCCTGAGCGTTCAGCTGAATGACGTCTTCCAGGCGCTGCAGGCGTCATTGGGAGGCTATTTCGTCAACAACATGAATCTGTTCGGGCGGACGTGGCAGGTGCAGGTGCAGGCGGATGCCGCTGACAGGTCGAAGATCGATGACATCTATCGCATCAACGTGCGCAATGCTGAGGGACAAATGGTCCCGATGCGCAGTCTGGTCGAGGTACGTTCCGTCCTCGGACCGGCCGCGATCATTCGCTACAACAATCTTCGGGCCGCGACGATCCAGGGAAATCCTGCGCCGGGAGTATCGTCGGGCCAGGCTCTGAAGGTGTTCGAGCAAGTGGCCGAGAAAACGCTTCCTCCGGGATACGGCGGCGAGTGGACCGACACTGCATTTCAGGAGAAGCGTGCGGAAGGCTGGACGGGCATCATCCTCGGCTTTGCTGTTTTGTTTGCCTATCTGTTCCTGGTCGCGCTGTATGAAAGCTGGAATATTCCAATTCCGGTCCTGCTTTCGGTTTCGATCGGCATTCTCGGGTGCTTCGGCGCGATCGTCTTGTTCGGGCTGACGCTGGATCTCTATGCGCAAATCGGGATGGTCGTGTTGATTGGTCTGGCCGCCAAGAACGGCATTCTGATCGTCGAGTTTGCCAAGGCGCAGCGTGAACAAGGGATTCCACTGCTCGAAGCAGCAACCGAAGGCGCCCGTCTGCGGTTCCGCCCTGTGATGATGACCTCGTTTGCTTTCATCCTTGGACTTTTTCCCCTGGTCGTGGCGACAGGCGCCTCGGAGTTGGCCCGGCGCGGCGTCGGCACCCCTGTTTTCGGCGGAATGATCCTTACCGCTTTCATCGGAATATTCGCGATCCCGCCGCTCTACGTGATGTTTCAGGCTATCCGCGAGCGTGTCGGGGCGGGGTCAAGTGCCACGGCCGAGCCTCCCGCAGCCGAAAAGCAGACTGAGCCCGGGTCAGCCGCGCGCGAACACGCCGCAGAATAGAGACGGACAAACGAGGTTGGTTGCTTTTGGAGATCGCAATGTTTCATTCCTGGCCGCTACGCGGCATTTTCATGTCCGGGCTCATCGTAGCGGTTCTCGCGCCGCCGGATCCGGCCCGCGCCTTCGAGATTTCAGGCGTGTGGTCCACCGATGCAGAGCTGTGCGGCCGCGTGTTCTTTCGAAAGGACAATCAGGTCGAATTCGCGGAGTTGTCGGATCTCTACGGGTCCGGCTTTATTATCGATGGAAACCGGATCAAGGGAAAGGCCGCTCGCTGCACGATTGAATCGACGAAGCAGGACAGTGATGGCCTGAAAATCTTCGCAGCGTGCGCGACTTCAATCATGAACCAGAAGGTCGAGTTTCATCTGAAGTTCGTCGATGACAACACTGTCGTCCGCTCGTTTCCGGATATTCCGGGGATGACTGTCAATTACAGCAGATGCAAACTCTGAAGCGCCCTCGGAAAGTCACCGAGATCATGACTGTTGTCGATCGCCGGGCGACTCCTTCCAGATCAGCGTACAACGAAGCCCGATACCGTCCTCGCGGATACGGAAGACGCCGGCCTTGCGACATTCGCGGTCTCTCTCTTGACCGAAAGAGTGCGAGGACTGGAGCGCGAGCGGCATCGCCTGTTTAACGAAGCGGTAGAGGCTGCACGGAATGCCCCTTGATGTCGTTCGGCCCGCCGGTTCAGGCTGGCGGGCTCGTTACGTTCTGAGGGCGTCAACCGTGTGGGCGACGAGAACGCCAATGCTGAGTACGATCAGGCAAACAATTGCGGCTTGAAATAACATCGGAGTGGTTTCTGTGGGGCCGAGGGTGAGCCACCCATAAGCCCTCACATTTCGCCAGCATTTGGTCACCTCGGAGGCGCTTCGGTGTTCGACTCGTTACAAGTATGCAAGGTTCGTTGGCGCGGCCGACGACAGCCTCCGCTCCTTCAAAGCGGTGCGAGGGTTTGCCAGACGATCTGAGATCATCGTTGCGCGGCGGCGCCATCCGCATGCGTTGCCGGTGTCGTAAACCATGCCGCCACCGCCCACGTGCATGTTCACTGTTGGCCCGCCAACTAGGCTCGCCACGGCGGTCCGCTGCTGCCGCGAGAAGCTCGAGCGGCCTGGTTCGATCGTGCGTGCTTAGCTGGTGCTTACCCCGTTTGAGCCCACGGACAGCGATATCCGGCTAAATGGGTGATTTTACTGGCGCACCATTCAGGGCAAAAAAAACGAACCGGTACATCATTGAAATATCTACTCAAAATTGAACTTCGAAACGCCTCCGGGCCGGAACATAGCTATCCGGCCCGGAACTCTCAGGCGACATGTCGATTCAGCGCCGGTCATTGGTTCAAGCCATCAACGTAACGGGTAGGCCATTGATGACGTCGCCGCCTCCAGTTGACGCCGGCGACCTCCGCGGCTGAAGGCTCGCCATAGCCGAAAGGAGATGGAACTCGGGAACAGGTGATGCGTTACGACGACGACGCGGATGAGAAGGCTGCGTGGGAAGGTGACGAGTCCCAGCCTTCGGGATCATCGAGAAAGCTCGGCGACCATCCGCTTCATTGACCGGCATCGGCGCACCTCGGTGAAGGAGGTCTGCATGTCAAATGGCGTCGGTTCGAAAGACAGCATCCAGGAAGCAGCCACCGGCCGCACCGAGTGGAGCTGGTGGTATCTGCTCTTCCTCATTCAATTCGTCGCCGTTCTCTGGCCACCGTTCTACAACGCGGCCGAACCTGCCCTCTTCGGTATCCCATTCTTCTACTGGTACCAGCTTCTCTGGGTCATCCTTGGAGCCATCCTGACCGCAATCGTCTATTTCGCAACCGAGGACTAGCGCGCCCGCGGGCGCGATCACACAGGAGGAGACGATAACAAGGGAGGGCAATCGGGAGAAATGCCGTGCAGAGCGTAAACTGGACTGCCTTGATCATCTTCCTGGTGCTATTTGCCCTGATCACGTGGCTCGGCTTCGCCGCGGCGCGGTGGCGCAGGGGGGACCTCGATCAGCTGCACGAATGGGGACTTGGCGGACGTCGCTTCGGCACAATCGTCACCTGGTTCTTGATCGGCGGCGACCTCTACACGGCCTACACCTTCATTGCCGTTCCGGCGCTGGCTTTCGGGGCCGGCGCGGTCGCCTTCTTCGCTGTCCCGTATACGATCGTCGCCTATCCCATTCTCTTCCTGTTTTTTCCGCGGCTTTGGTACGTCTGCCACCGGCACAACTACATCACGGCCGCCGACTTCGTCCGCGGGCGATTCGGCAATCGCTGGCTCGCACTGGCGATGGCGGTCACCGGCATCGTCGCGACGTTGCCCTATATTGCGCTCCAGCTTGTCGGGCTTCAGGTCGTGATCGGAGGGATGGGCGTTTCCGGCGAGGGCTATACTGGCGACCTGCCGTTGCTGTTCGCGTTCATCATCCTTGCGGCCTTCACCTATTCGAGCGGGCTGCGGGCCCCCGCGTCAATCGCCATCGTCAAGGACATCCTGATCTACATCACGGCGTTCGCCGCTGTCGTCGCCGTTCCCATACAGCTTGGCGGCTTTGAAAAGATCTTCGCAGCCGTACCGGAATCGAAACTCCTGCTGGCTACGCCCGGCGCCAATACGACCGGCGCGTACGGCGCCTACGCGACGCTGGCGCTCGGATCGGCATTTGCGCTCTTCCTTTACCCCCATTCGATCACGGGTATCCTGAGTGCCAGCAGCGGACACGCCGTTCGACGCAACGCCGCGCTTCTGCCGGCCTATTCATTCATGCTTGGCCTGCTTGCGCTCGTCGGCTTCTTCGCGATTGCCGCAGGCGTCGGCAATCTTCCCGAATTCGCAACCGGCTTCAAACAGTTCGGCAACAACTTTGCGGTGCCGGCCCTGTTCCTTCACACCTTCCCGTCATGGTTTGTCGGCATCGCCTTTGCCGCCATCGGCATCGGAGCGCTCGTGCCGGCTGCGATCATGTCGATCGCTGCCGCCAGTCTCTACACGCGCAACATTCACCGCGAATTCATCAACAATGCGCCCACCGACAAGCAGGAAGCGCAGATGGCAAAGTGGGTGTCGCTCATCGTCAAGTTCGGCGCGCTGGCGTTCATCGTGTTCGTGCCGTCGAAGTTTGCGATCTACCTGCAGCTCCTCGGTGGAATCTGGATCATCCAGACGCTGCCTGCCGTGATGCTCGGCGTCTACACGCGTTGGTTCAACGATTGGGCTTTGGTCGTCGGATGGGCCGCGGGAATTGTCGCAGGCAGCGCAATGTTCGTCGCCGCGAACCTCGCCCCGACCTATGCTCTTACGGTAGGCGATTTCACTTTTCCCGGCTATTCGGCGCTGTACGCCGTGGTCCTCAACCTCATTCTGGCAATCGTCCTCACGCCGCTGTTCAATCTCGTCCGCCACACGTCGGCCGATGAGACTCTCGCGGCCGAATATCGGGCGCCATTGCGAACCTGAGGACGCATCGCCCGGCTCGACGAGGCGCGACGGTGGCCATGGCGGTGCCTTGCGGTCTCAATCCCGATTGTCTCGGCGAGCACTCACGGGGCTGTTTGGATTTCGCTATCGCAAACCACCAGACGTTCGATGAAACCGGCCATATAGGCCTTCGTTGGGCCTTCAGATTTTTCCTATAAGTATTGAAGGCCTAAGTTGCCGGGTCCTCTAACGCTCTGGTCAGGCCGCTTGTGCCAACGAGGCGCGGCGAACAAACCGGCTTTTGATCGCCGCGACCTTTGACCGGCGCGAAGCCAAATCCGGTCTCAATCATGGCAATTTCGATGACGGGTTTGACACATAACCCTTGCCGTTCTTCTGGAGCGCTATGCCTGTCAGTTCGAATAGTTCTGCGTTTGTGATCTCAGATGCCTCGGTCGCAACGCATAGAATGGCCCTGCGAAATTTTGACGCGTCAGACGCTCCCTCACCAAAGGCGTATTGACCGACGCAACGTGTTGCTTCCAAGGATGCTCCTTGGGTGAATCGTATTTCCCGGACGGTGCGCGATGGTTGATCGAGGGCCGCCGTGGCGACA
Organism: Pseudomonadota bacterium; assembly: GCA_023388935.1. GTDB lineage: Bacteria > Pseudomonadota > Alphaproteobacteria > Rhizobiales > Xanthobacteraceae > Bradyrhizobium. Next base: position 13,894 of record JAEWFG010000006.1, read on the forward strand.
TTTACCACTCGGTGGAGCGCTGGAGGCCACAGGGAGCGGTTCGATATCTCGGACGTTTGTTCGTCGCTTTAGCCGGGTCGGCGCTCGCGGACATCGAAGTATACTGACTGGGACAGCTGTTTAGGCGCGTAAGCTCTGACGACGTACCGCAGATACAGGCCTTTCCGCCTGAATTTCGCCTTTAGTCTAATACCCCCGCCGCGGTGGGGATGACTCGCCTCGTTTCTGGCTATAGTGATTCACAACCAGAAAGGGACTGGTCGGGGGCGTGGAAAAGCGGGCCTTAAGCGATCGCGACATTTGCACAAACCTCATTCCGCCAGCGATAAGGCTCGGGCAGGGACGAGATGGGCGTTCGCACGCTTCAACAATTGAGCAGTTTCCAGGGCCCATCAGACTGAAAGGGGAGAGTTAGCTTGGCGAGCGTAGTCACGCGCCCGAAAGGCGAAAATCAGACAACCCGACCGGCTGTGATAAAGCTGTTTGATGATACGCGGCGCAGGTTGGTCGAAACGGGGACTCGCAATCGCCTGGTCCATGTCAATCGTGCCAACACACGCGGCAACGTACTGAACATTGTGAATGAGCGTTCTGATGACGTTCATGCGCTGCTTTCCAGCGGCAAGACGATGCGCTTTCTCGCGCTCGGGCACGACAAAGTCACGGATAGCGGCGAAGTTGTCCTTGCTGACGTCGGGCAGCGAGGTTTCGACGAAGATCGTTACATTGATACCTTGCTTGAGACGCGGCTAGGCCCCGACGCGCTCCAGAAAAAGCTACTGAAGATAGCGCGAGAGGCGCAGACGGCCGAAGAGGAATCCGGCGTCAATATACTGTATCTCGCGATGGGTTTTTTGACCTGGTATGAGGACAAGGCATCGAGTCTTCCGCGGGAGGCTCCGCTCGTTCTGCTTCCCGTCGAACTCGTGCGCAATGCAAGAAGCTCGACATACGACCTTCGTGTGCGCGATGAGGACGCCCTCACGAACCTGCCCCTTCAGCAGCGGTTGAGAGACGATTTCGGAATCGATCTTCCCGAACTGGAAGTCGGGGAGGACTGGAAACCGTCCGAGTATTTTACTCAGGTCCAACTAGTGATTAGCCCGCGGGAGCGTTGGAAACTCGACCCCGACGCCATGCAATTGGGATTTTTCAGCTTTAGCAAGCTGCTAATGTATCGCGATCTGGCCATTGAGGCATGGCCTGACGACGCGCTAGCGGATCATGTGCTGACCCGTGGCCTGCTCTACGAGGGCTTTGAACGCGAAGAACCCCTGTTCAGCTCAACGGACAGGCTGGACGACGTGCTCCCGCCCGAAAATCTTTTCCACGTGGTCGATGCAGATGCATCGCAGGCCAAGGTAATTGAGGAGGTGCGTTCGGGACGGAATCTGGTGGTTCAGGGCCCTCCTGGAACGGGCAAATCGCAAACCATTACGAATATAATCGCGACTGCGGCAAAGGAGGGCAAACGAGTTCTGTTTCTCGCCGAAAAGATGGCGGCGCTTTCGGTGGTGCACGATCGTCTGGTTAGAGTCGGACTTCGTGATGTCTGCCTCGAATTGCATTCGAGAGGTGCAAATAAGAAGTCCGTCCTTGGCGAACTTGCGCGCACGTTGTCGCAGGCCGGCACCGTGCCGCGATCTCCGGGAGCGCCAATCGCTTTGAGGGACAGCCGCGACCGGCTGAATGATCTGGCAGCAACGTTACACCGCCCAATCGGAACAACCGGTGAGACAGCCTTCAGCGTGCTCGGCTGGCAATCCCGGTTCATCGGTAAGGGCTGCTTGCCTCCAAGTTTGGAGGCCGAAAGCCTGAGTTCGATGTCGCGGCAGCAAGAGATCGATTTGCTAACGACGATCGAGGAATATGGCGCACTCCTCGCAGCAGAGGGACGAACAACCCCTCATCCGTTCGAAGGGACGCGCAATCTTCAGCTCCAGCCGGTGGACCTGGCCCGTCTGACGGCTATGCTGACTGAAGCCCAGGCGGCCTTGGCGTCGCTCGCTACCGCGATGCGTGTGCCGTTCGAGGCACTCGCCTTGCCGAGTACAGCAGCCATCGATGGTGTTGCTCCGTTGGCTGATGTGCTCGAGCGGCTCGAAGGACTGCCCGACGGCACTGCCGACCTTGCGCGGAAGATACTCGAAGCTCCGGACATTCCGCGTCTTCACGAAGCCTTGCGGGCCGGTGCGGCGTGGCGGCAAGCGCACGATCAAGCGTCGGCAGTATTCGTAGAAGCCGCATTCACCATTGCTGCCGCCCACCTACGCGCTCCGCTCGCGGTAGGAGTTCGCTCATTTTTTGCGCGCTGGGGCAATCGCTATCGTGGCGCATCACGAGAACTTGCTGGCCTGTTGCGGGAAGCTTTACCTAAGACGGCAGCCGAAAGGGTCGCGCGGATCGATCAACTATCGGCTGTCACTTCCCTGAGATCGGATTGGGAAAGTGATCGAGACTATTGCGGGCGTGTTCTGGGCGATGTCTGGCGTGGCGATAAAACGGACTTTGTCAAATTGCTCGCAATCGCCGAATGGTGTGTCGGCCTTTCCAAGGCGCCGATGTCCCCGCGTTCGGACAAGGCCGTCGAACTAGCCACCAGGGCCAACGCCCTGGCCGCGATGCGACGGACATTGCGGGAGGCGGCCCTAACCTCACGCTCGTCGCTGCAAGCAGTTGTGAAACTGCTTGATCTTGATCTCGCAAGTTTTGGCAATCTAGGCCTCGAACATACCGATCTCGACGCCGTGGCGGTACGTTTCGGCACCATGGCCGCCGCGACTGGCCGATATGTGTCCTGGGCTCAACTTGCGCGGTGCCGCAAGGCGCTCGTTTCGGCGGGATTGGCGAGACTGGAAGAGCGGATGCGGTCTGCGGAGTTAGATGGAGCCGCCGCCGCAATCGAGTTGCGCTATGCTCGTGCCGAACGCCTGTGGAAACTTGCCCTCGAGAACAACCCCGACCTTCGTGGCATTGGCCTGGAACGGCGCCATGATTTGGTTGAAACGTTCGCTGCCTTAGAGCGCGAGCGGCTCAAGGACAATGTGACGACCATCCTGGCTAGCCATCTCGCGCAAGTGCCTCAAGGTGCCATGGGCGAGATGAAGGTCCTTCGTGGCGAGATCGGGAAGAAGCGCGGGCATATGGCACTGCGCCGTTTATTCGAAAAGGCTGGCACCGCGATACAACGTATTAAGCCCGTCCTGCTGATGAGCCCAATATCCGTCGCTCAATTCTTGCCGCCAGGCACGATCTCGTTTGACTTGCTGGTAATCGACGAGGCTTCGCAAGTCCGCCCGGAGGACGCGCTCGGCGCGATAGCGCGAGCGAGTCAGATCGTTGTGGTGGGCGACAAGAAACAGCTTCCACCGTCTTCGTTCTTCGATCGTGTATTGGCGGACGAGGAGGACGATAAGGAAGGCGACGATGAATATTTCGGCCCGGACCTGCTCGACGGCGCGGCAACTATCGGTAGCATGGAGAGCATACTTACACTTTGCGAGGCGCGCGGCCTTGCTGGGCGAATGCTGAAATGGCACTACCGATCACGCGACCCGTCACTTATGGAGGTTTCGAATCGAGAGTTTTATGACAGCGATCTCGTGCTGCCTCCGTCACCCTTACAGAAAGATCCGGCCTACGGCCTGCGCTTCACTCGCGTCAACGGGGTTTACGATAAAGGTGGGAAACGGGACAACCGCAAAGAAGGGGAGGCCATCGTTGATCGGGTAGCGGAGCACGCGCGAGCCAATCCATCACACTCTCTCGGAATAGTCACTTTCTCGTTCGCGCAACGTAATCTGATCACTGAACTTCTAGAACTTCGTCGCCGCCAAGACGCTAAGCTGGATCAATTTCTGCGCGAAGGACAGTCCGAAGATCTGTTCGTCAAGAACATCGAGAACGTGCAAGGCGATGAGCGAGACGTTATTCTCGTCAGTGTTGGCTACGGACCCGTTGTGGCCGGCGGACGGCTGAGTAGCATGTCGTTCGGCCCGGTCAATGGCGAAGGCGGCGAACGGCGGCTCAATGTGCTGTTCACTCGCGCTCGGATTCGCTGCGAGGTGTTTGCTTCCTTCGATCCCGGTGACATCGATTTGGGCCGCACCTCGGGGGAAGGTCCGCGAATCCTCAAACGCTTTCTTGATTTTGCAAAAAATGGCCGCCTGGAAGTAGATTCACCGACGGGCCTCGATGCGGATTCGCCATTTGAGGAAGACGTTGCCGATGTCATCCGGGGGTATGGCTTCCTGGCCGACCCACAGGTCGGATCGGCGGGTTTCCGGATCGATCTCGGTATTCGCCATCCGGAAAGCCCGGGCAGCTATATCCTCGCGGTCGAGTGTGATGGCGCGACCTATCATAGCGCCCTGTGGGCCAGAGAACGGGACCGCCTGCGTCAGGACGTGCTCGAACACCTTGGTTGGCGCTTTCATCGGATATGGAGCTCCGACTGGTTTTATAATCGTCACTTCGAGATTGAACGGTTGCGCACCGCGCTTTTCGAAGCGCGGGACAAGTCTGAGCAGGGACAGCGAGTCGAGGGAGCAAATCATACCCGACCGGCAGAGCCAGTCGAAGAGGAAGGTGGCACGATCGTGATCCCCGAGGTCGTTGCTCGGCAGATGCCTCCTTATCAGCGGGCGATATTTCCGGTCCGCGGCTCACAAGAGCCGCACGAGGCACCTGTTTCCATGCTTGCGAACCTGGCTCGAAGGATCGTGGACGCCGAAGGGCCGATTCATGTGGAGGAGATCGCTCGGCGCGTGGCCTCCTGCTTTGGCAAGGAAAAGGCTGGATCGCGGATATTGATTGCGACACAGTCGGCCTTGTCGATCGCCCGATCGGGAAATAGCGATCTGCTTACTGATGGCAAATTCTGGTACACGCGAGGTCAGTCGGACGCGCCGCCAGTTCGCGACCGCTCGGCTGAGACCGGTGCAACTCTTAAGGCTGCGTGCATCTCCATGCTGGAGATACAGGCCGCATTCACGGTCGCTCGCGAGGACAACGCCGGGGGTGAAGACGCGGATCTTGTCAGGACGGTAGCTCGGTTATTGGGTTTCAAACGAGTGGGAGCGGACTTGCAGGCGAGGATAGCCGAAGGATTATCCTCCGCAGCATCAGCACGCCAATAGAACTGCGCACTGCAGCCGATTTGCACGCGGCGACGTTTCGAATCGCCGTCCTCGAGCGAAACACGGGGGGCATGCGAGGCAGAGTACGGAGCCTCAAGCGTCGGGCTACGTCATCGCATCGAAGGACGACACGGACTATTTCCCAAAGGTCCGGGGCGATGTCGGCTTTGCGGAGCTCTACGCTTCTGAGACGCCCTGATTAATAATCTCGTGCTTACCCGGACCACAGGCCGAAACGGGCAAAAATCTGAGATGCCTGATTTTGCTGGCGCACCCGACACGATTCGAACGTGTGACCTTTGCCTTCGGAGGGCAACGCTCTATCCAGCTGAGCTACGGGTGCAGCGAGGTCTCATTTAGCTGATTGGCGAGGGGCGGGCAACCGCTTCTCGCCGCGTCGGCCAGGTCGATTTGCGGGCGGTGGGGCCGCCAGGAACCGGAACGCTCACCTGCGCATCGTCCCGGCCGAGGCCGGCGAATTCGGCAAGCATCCGTTCGGGACAGATGACGCGGTTGCGGCCGAGCCGTTTGGCCGCATAGGGTGCCTGGTCGGCCGATCCAAGCAACCGGCCGGGGGCTGCCGTCGGCTTCGCTGGGAATCCGGCTTGCGACGCCGACGCTGAGTGTGGCGTGGTCGCCGAGCGCCGCTCGCATCGCATAGGAGTCCGCAACGTCGACGGTTTTGGCGGGCTTCGCCAGCTCAGGCCACCGCCACCGCGGGGACGGCGTCGCCCGCGCCGAACAGCTTTCGCACCTCGGCGGCCGGCTTCGGCGCGCTGAACAGGTAGCCCTGCATTTCCGTGCAGCCGAGCGTGCGCAGCATCTCGCGCTGGGCCGTGGTCTCGACGCCCTCGGCGACTGTGGTCATGTTGCTGGCGGCGGCGATGTTCACGACCGCCTGCACGATGACGGGCGCGCCGCTCGCCTCGGCGATGTCGGCGACGAAGCAGCGGTCGATCTTGATCTTGTCGAACGGGAAGCGCTTCAGATAGCTCAGCGAGGAGTAGCCGGTGCCGAAATCGTCGAGCGCGATGCGCACGCCGATCGCGCGGAGCAGGTGCAGGATCGAGAGCGCGGCCTCGTCGTCGCGGATCAGTACGGCCTCGGTGATCTCGATCTCGAGCCGGCGCGGATCGAGCCCGGAGGTGGCGAGGGCGCCGGCGATCCTGAGCGCGAGCGTGTCGCTCTTGAGCTGCACAGGCGACACGTTGACCGCGACTCGCACATGCGCCGGCCAGGTCGCGGCCTCGTTGCAGGCCATGCGCAGCACCCAGTCGCCGAGCTCGTTGATGAGGCCGGTATCCTCGGCGATCGGAATGAACTCGGCCGGCGACACCATGCCGCGCTCGGGATGCCGCCAACGCAGCAGCGCCTCGCAGCCGGAGACCTCGTTGGTGTGCAGATCGACCAGGGGCTGATAGTGAATCTCGAAGCCGCCATTCACGAGCGCCTGGCGCAGATCCTGCTCCATGGTCAGGCGCGCCCTGGCGCTCGCGTCCATCGCCGGCTCGAAGAAGCGATGGGTGCGGCGTCCTTCGGCCTTGGCGCCGTACATCGCAAGGTCGGCATTCTTGACGAGCTGGTCGAGATCGGCGCCGTCCTGCGGCGCCAGTGCGATCCCGATGCTGGCGTCAGTGGAGAGCCGATGGCCGAGGCAATGATAGGGCTGCCGGATCGCCTCGTAGATCCGCGTCACGAATGACAGCACGTCGGCGGCGGAGCCGATCCTGCTCTGGATCACCGCGAATTCGTCGCCGCCGAGCCGCGCGATCAGGTCGCCCGCCTTGAGGCAGCTCCGGAGGCGGCCGGCGATCGCCTTCAGGAGTTCGTCGCCGACGTGATGGCCGAGCGAATCGTTGATGCCCTTGAACTCGTCGACGTCGATATAAAGCAGCGCGAACTGTTCGCCGCCGGCGACCTTCGCCAGCTCGCGTTCGATCTGCTCGCGGAACAGCGTCCGGTTCGGCAGGTCGGTCAGCGCGTCGTAATGCGCCATGTGTTCGATCTTCTCGTCGGCACGCCGCCGCTCGGTGACGTCATCGACGACATGGATGAGATAGCGCGGCTCGCCGGCGCTGTCGCGAATGCCGATCCGGGTCGAGGTGACGTAGCGCAGTCCCGTCGCCGGGGTCTGCCAGGGGTGCTCGTCCCTGAAGAGACCTTTGGGCGTTTGCAGCGCCTTGCTGTCGTCCTCGGTCACCAGCGTGGCCGACGGCAACGGCAAGATGTCGAACGCCGTCTTGCCGACGACGTGCTGGCGCGACTGGCCGAACTGCTGTTCGGCAACGCCGTTGATCAGCAGATATTGCCGGGTGCGCGCGTCCTTCACCGTGATCTGCGAGGGGATATGGTCGATGATCTCGCGCAGGAAGGTCTGGGTGCGGTCGCGCTCCTGCTCGAGATTGCGGCGTTCGGTGATGTCCTCGACAGTGGTGATCCAGCCGCCCTGTGCGAGCGGACTGTAGTGCGCCTGGAACACGCGACCGTCGTCGGACTCGAGGGTGGCCTGGCCCGATTTTCCTTGCGCGACATCGCTCACGACGCGCGCGCACGTCTCGTCGATGTCGCCGTTGAACGAGCCGTTGTCCTTGCGGTGCTGGAGCACTTCGCGGAATGGGCGGCCGGGCTTCATCACTTCCGCCGGCACATTGTACATGTCGAGGTAGCGCCGGTTGCAGATGACGAGACGACCGGCGGCGTCGTACAGCACCAGCCCCTGGGTCATGTTGTTCAGAGCAGTGTCCAGCCGCAGCCGCTCCGCTTCCAGCCGATCCTGGGCGTCGCGGTTCTGCCGGTTGATCTGGCGGACGATCAAGAACAGGATCAGTGCGATCACTCCGGCGGAGAGTGTCGCCGTGGTCACCATGAAGCCGGTCTGCTGCCGCCAGTCGGCGAGTGCTTCGGACATGGTGTTGGTCGCAACGATGACCAGCGGGAAATGCGTCAGCGACGTGGCCGTGCCCAACCGCTCCTTGCCATCGACAGGGCTCGTGATGCGAAGCGTGCGCTGGCCGCCACCGGCCAGCACGTTCTGCATCAGAGGAGCATTCTTGTAGCTCTTCCCGATCAGTTCCTGGACATATGGATGGCGCATCAGCATCTTGCCTTCGCGATCGAGCAGCGAAATCGCCGCACCGTCGGTGAGCGCTACGGATGCGAAATAGCGCTGATAGCTGTCGGGATCGATGCGCCGGGCCATCGCGCCGACGAAGGTGCCGTCCGGCAGGCTCAACCGCCGCGCCACGATCGTGGTCCGTTTGCCGATGATGAAGCTGCCCACGGATTCCAGCAGCACCGGCTCCGACCGCGGATTCGACTTGAAGGTCTGGAAATAGACTCGCGACGAGACGTTGATCTTGGGCAGCGGCAGGGCGCTGGACCAGCTGATCAGTTCGCCGTCCGCATCGTAGATCGCGATGTCGCCGAGATGGGAGGCGGTGCTGATCTCGTGGCGCAGCATCTCGTTAGCGGCCGATCCGGACATCCGCTCGCGGAACATCGCGGGCGAGGTGATCTCCCGCAGATTCATCTGTGCGATCAGATCTGCGGCGACGAGGTCGGAATCCTCGAACTGCTGTTCGAAATGCCGCGCGATCAGCTGCACGGTGTTTTCGAGCTCGCGCTCACGGTTGGCCAACGTACGCTCGCGGAATTCGCCGATGGCCATGGCCGTCACGGCGAAGATGCCGGCGACGAGCAACACGCCGCACAGGGTCAGCCACAGCACCGGGCCGCGCCGAGCCGCTGTCTCCCAGCCGCTCTTCGCGGTGCCCGCCAACGCTGAAAAGACCTCGCGCATTCCCACTCCCTGAGGAACAGAAATACTAGGGACAGATGGCCCAAAGCTTAGGAAAGCCGGTTACTCACGGCTTAATCCGGTTGCGGACTAATACGGATATCTCGCAATACGGGAATCGCCACGTCTCGCGCGGGGCGGGCGCGCGACGCTCTCATTGAGCGCTGCGCTCCAACGTTAATTGCGGCTTAATGCGAGCGGCCCGCGCTCTTCTCGCCACCGCCATTGCGCAGCCGTCCGACCACGCCGGTCGGGAAGAAGTAGACGCTGGCAATGAACAGCAGCCCGAGCCACAGCAGCCAGCGATCGGGATGCAACAGCCCCGGCAGCAGCGGCAGGCCGGCTTCCGATGCCGCCTTGGAGGCGACGCCCATCAGCGATTGCAGATAGTTCTGGGCGAGGATGAAGATGGCCGCGCCGATGATCGCGCCGTAGATCGTGCCCATGCCGCCGATCACGACCATCAGGAGAATGTCCAGCATGATCGAGAAGCTGAGCGAGGTGTCGGGTCCGGCATAACGCAGCCACAGCGCATTCAGGATACCGGCGCTGGCGGCCACCAGTGCGGCAAGGCAGTTGGCGTAGGTCAAATGGAAGACGGTGCGGAAGCCGAGTGCTTCGGCGCGAAAACGGTTCTCGCGGATCGCCTGGAGCACGCGTCCGAACGGCGAGTTCACCACGCGCAGCAGAGCGAGGATCATCAGGGCCGAGATGGCGAACACCAGATAGAAGGTCAGGATCCGGCCGTTGATCTCGAAGCCGAACAGGTTTTTGGAGATCAGCACCGTGCCGGGCCGGAGCAGCTCCGGAAGCTGAAAGCTGCGCCCGTCCTCGCCGCCGGTCAGCCAGGAGAGCTGCGAGGCCAGCACCTGGAAGGCGGAGGCGACCGCGAGCGTGATCATGGCAAAGAAGATCGCCGCCACCCGCAGCGAAAACAGGCCGATCGCGAGCGCGAGCAGCGCCGCAAGCGGCAGGCCGACGACGATGCCGGTTGCGACCGCGGTCCAATTCGGACCCATCCCGTACAGCGCGATCGCGATCGCGTAGCTTCCGATGCCGTAGAACATGGTGTGGGCGAACGACACCGAGCCGGTATAGCCGAGCAGCAGGTCGTAGGAGGCGACCAGCGCGGCGAAGACGCAGATCTTGGCCGCGACGTTCAGCGCCTTGGCGCCCGGGAACAGGAACGGCGTCGCCGCCAGCGCCAGGATGATGACGACGAGAACGAGGGTGAGGACGCGGCTCTTCGGCGGATCGCCTGACAGGATCATCATCGGCTGGTCACCGCATAGAGGCCGCGCGGCCGCCACATCAGAATGGCGACCATCAGCAGGATGTTGGAGACGAGAGCGAGTTTCGGCACCAGGAAGCCGCCGTAATTGGCGACCATCGCCACCAGGATCGCGCCGATGAAGCAGCCGCCGATCGACCCCAAGCCGCCGATGATGACCACGATGAAGATCAGCACGGTGAGGTCGTCGCTCATGGAGGCGTGGACCTGCTCGCGATAGAGCGCCCACATCACGCCGCCGAGGCCGGCCAGCGCCGATCCCGTCATGAACACGCCGAGGAACAGGCGGCGGATGCGGTAGCCGAGCGCCTCGACCATCTCGCGGTTCTCGACGCCGGCGCGGATCAGCAGCCCGAGCTTGGTGCGGTTGAGCACGAGCTGGATCGCGATGAAGACGGCGAGGCCGATCAGCATCGCCAGCACCCGGTATTTCGCGATCGCGACGTCGCCGATGATGAAGGAGCCGCGCAGCGACGCCGGTAGCGGCATCGGGATGATCTGCGGCCCCCACAGCGCATAGAGCGTCTGCTCGGCGACGATCAGGCCGCCGGTCGTCATCAGGATCTGCTTCAGGTGCTGGCCGTAGACGGGCAGGATCAGCACGCGCTCGACGATCAGGCCCAGCGCGCCCGACACCGCCATCGACAGCAGCGCAGCCGGCGCCAGCACCGCGAGGTTCACCCACAGCGAATCGGCCTGCAAGGAGACCGCGAACGGCGCCAGCACCAGCGTTGCGACATAGGCGCCGACCGCGATGAAGGCGCCATGGCCGAAATTGAGCACGTCCATCAGGCCGAACACCAGCGTCAGCCCGGAGGCCATGATGAAGATCATCATGCCCATGGCGAGGCTCGCCGCGGTCAATGTCAGCCAGGTGCTGGGGGAGCTGATCAGGGGAATCACCACGAGGGCGAGCGCGATCGGCAGCAGGATTGGCGCGATGTCGCGCTTCGGCTTCGGTAGCGGATCGGTTGCGGCAAGCTCAGTCACTGATGCGTCTCCAGGCTCAGGCCCAGCAGCCGCTCCTGCAGCGGCACGTCGGCGGCTAGCGCCGCCATCTCGCCGCGATGGACGATGGTGCCGTTGTCCATGACCAGCACGCTGTCGCCGAGCTCGCGGGCGGCAAAGAAATTCTGTTCGACCAGGAGGATCGTCGCACCCTTGCGCTTGATCTCCTTCAGGCACTCGATCAGCGCCATCACGATCGCAGGCGCCAGCCCCTTGGTCGGTTCGTCGATCAGCAGCAGCTTGCGCGGCTCGATGATGGCGCGAGCGATCGACAGCATCTGCTTCTGCCCGCCGGAGAGACTGCCGGCGCGCGAGAGCCAGAACCGGCGCAGCGCCGGGAAGAAGCCGAAGATCCAGTCGAGCTGGGTGTCGTCGAGCGGCCCGTCGCGCGCTGCCAGCACGAGATTCTCCTTCACCGTGAGGTCGGAGAACACCGCCATGCTTTCCGGCACGTAGCCGACGCCGAGCCGCGCGATGTCGGGCGTGGCGCGGCTCTCGATACGCTCGCCGGCGAGGCTGATCTCGCCGCTCGATGCCTGCCACAGGCCCATGATGGTGCGCAGCGTCGTGGTCTTGCCGGCGCCGTTGCGGCCGAGCAGCATCGTGGTCTGTCCCTGCGGGACCGCGAGGTCGATGCCCTGGAGGATGTGGTAGCGGCCGATATGGGTGTGCACGCCGGAAAGTTTGAGCAGGTCGGTCATGCTGCACTCTTTGGAGCAATGCCGAGATAGGCTTCCTGCACGATCGGCGAGGCGATCACCTCCGCCGGCGGACCGTCGGCGACGAGCTGGCCGTTATGCAGCACGATGATGCGGTCGGCGAGCGAGCGCACGACGTCCATCTTGTGCTCGACGAGGAGAATGATCTTGCTCTTGTCCTGCTTGAGCTGCGCGATCAGGTTGAGGACGACCGGCACCTCGTCGATGCTCATGCCGGCGGTCGGCTCGTCGAACATGAATACTTTTGGCTCGAGCGCGATCATCAGCGCCACCTCGAGCTTGCGCTGGTCGCCATGCGACAGCGCGGTCGCGGCGACGCCGCGGCGGCCACCGAGCGCGACCTGGTCGAGGATGGCGTCGGCGCGGGCGATCAGGTCGCGGCGAACCATCCAGGGCCGCAGCATGTCGTAGTGGGTGCCGTTCGCCGCCTGCACCGCGAGGCGGACGTTTTCTTCAACCGTCAGGTTCGGGAACAGATTGGTAAGCTGGAACGCGCGCCCGAGGCCTGCGCGGGTGCGCATCGGCGCGGAGTGCAGGGTGATGTCGGTGCCGTCGAACAGGATGCTGCCGCTCGATGCGCGGAGCTGGCCCGAGATCAGGTTGAAATAAGTGGTCTTGCCGGCGCCGTTAGGGCCGACGATGGCGGTGAGCTCGCCCGGGCGGAAGCTGCAGGTGACGTTGTTGACCGCGATATGGCCGCCGAAGCGGATGGTGAGTTCGCGGGTCTCTAGAGTCAGCGTCATAGGCGGTCTGGCGAATGATAGGGTTGGGACGTATCCAGGATCACGCTGCACTCCCTCCCCCGCTTGCGGGTCGCTTGCGGGGGAGGGCTGGGGAGAGGGTAGATCTACAATCGAGAACCCCCAAGCCGTGAAAGCCCTCACCCGGATCGCATCACACGATGCGATCCGACCTCTCCCGCAAGCGGGAGAGGTGAAGCACTCAGCGCTTGTTGCGGACCGGAACGTTCATGTCCTCGATCTTCAGCTCGCGCACCGGCTCGAGGATGGCCCAGGCGACGTTCGGATCGACCTTGACCTTGAAGTGATACATGCTCTGCAGCGCCTGGTGGTCCTCCTTGCGGAACACCATCTTGCCCTTCGGCGTGTCGAACTCCAGGCCTTCCATTGCCGTGATCAGCTTCTCGGTGTCGGTCGACTTCGCCTTGGTGACGGCGGCGACGACGGACATCGCGGCGGCAAAGCCACCCGCGGTGAAGAAGTCCGGCGGCGCGTTGAAGCGCTTCTGGTGCTCGGCGACGAACCAGTCGTTCACCGGGTTCTTCGGGATGTCGTAGTAGTAATAGGTCGCGCCTTCCATGCCCGGCAGGCTCTTATAGGCGGCGAGCGCCGGCAGGATGTTGCCACCGGTGGACAGTTCGATGCCGTAGCGCTTCGGGTCCATGTCCTGGAGCTTGGCCAGCGGATTGCCGGCGCCGGCCCAGATCACCCAGATCACCTTGCGGCCGGGCTTGTCCTTCAGCGCGTCAAACAGGCGCTGGCCCACTGCGGTGAAGTCCGTGGTGTTGGTCGGGGCATACTCTTCAGCGGCGAGCGTCGCGCCGGTCTTGGCGAGCGCCTCCTTGAAGGCGGCGACGCCGTCGCGGCCGAAGGCATAGTCCTGCGCCAGCGTCGCAACGGTGACGCCCTGCTTGCCGATCGCGACCGCGTTCGAGATCGCGTCCTGCGACGAATTGCGCGCCGTGCGGAAGATGTAGCGATTCCACTTCTCGCCGGTAATCTGGTCCGCAACCGCGGGCTCGACGATCAGGATCTTCTTGTTCTCCTCCGCGACGGGGAGAATGGCGAGCGCCGCGGCCGACGAGGTCGTACCGATCGCGATGTCCGCCTTGTCGTCCTGATAGGCTTCCGCGAGCGCGGCCTTGGCAAGGTCGGGCTTGCCCTGGTCGTCCTTGGTGATGACGACGATCTTGCGGCCGTCCAGCGTCATCGTGCCCTTGGTGGCGTATTCGAAGCCCATCTGCAGGCCGGTTTCGGTCTGCTTGGCATAGGCCTCGAGCGGACCGGTCTTGCCGTAGATCAGCGCGACCTTGAGGTCGTCGGCTTGCGCAGAGGGACTCGCTGCCAAACCGAGAATGGCTGCGGTGAGAATGAGCGATCGACGCACGATGGTTCCTCCCTAAATGAAATGCCTTGACCACAGCGATTTGCACAACGGTGCAAACATTGCAATTCCACCTTCCGGCGGAGCTTGCACGAGGCGCATGTGACAGTCTCTTGACGTGCGCGTGCCGGATCGTCGCAGTGCGAACAATTCGCGTTAACGATGTCCCGAGTTCATGCGCCGGGTTGGAATTGGCGAACCCGCGCGATGCCACGTCTTGCATCAGCCCATGCGTTTCCTCGGCCCGGCTCAGAGCAAGCCTCGCGCCAGATGCGGAGCTTCGAGTCGGAATGGCGGAAAATGCGGCAGATTATCCGCTGATGCCACAGGCAAGGGCCGAAATCGTGGTGTCAGGAGTCCGAGACTTCAGACAGGCGGCGTCTCGAAATTCAGACAGGCGGCGATCCCGACGCCAGGCCGAACTTGGCGAGCTTCTTGTAGAAGGTCGCGCGCGAGATGCGGAGCATGCGCGCGGCTTCCGAGATCTGGCCGTTGCTGGCGGCGAGCGCGTGTTCGAGCGTCTGCTTCTCGAATTCCGCCTCGGCTTCGGCATAGGGGACGACCGAGCCGGTCATCCGCGGCGCCGGCGCCGAGCCGGCATCCGCGCTGACCCGCAGGATATGAACGAAATCGTCGCCGGTCAGCCGTCCGGAATCGCTGAGGATCAACGCGCGCTCCAGGATGTTGCGGAGCTCGCGGACGTTGCCGGGCCAGTCGTAGCGCGCGAGTGCCGCGAGCCCGCTCGGCGTGATCTTCGCGTTGACGAAGTCGCCGGAGACGCCGATGTCCTCGATCAGCCGCGCGCAGATGTCAGGCAGATCGCCCTGGCATTTGCGCAACGGCGGCAGGTCGATCGAGAGCACGTTGAGGCGGTAGTAGAGATCGGCGCGGAAGGCGCCCTCGCTGACGCGCTTGCGCAGATCGACATTGGTCGCGGCGATGACGCGCACGTCGACCCTGGTGATCTTGTCCGAGCCGAGCGGCTCGATCTCGCGCTCCTGCAACACGCGCAAGAGCTTGGCCTGCAGTTGCAGCGGCATCTCGCCGATTTCGTCGAGAAACAGCGTGCCGCCGTCGGCGATCCGGAATTTTCCCTCGCGCCCCCTGCGGTCGGCGCCGGTATAGGCGCCCGGCGCGGTGCCGAAGAATTCGGACTCGATCAGCGTTTCCGGAATGGCCGCGACATTGACGCTGACGAACGGCTTTTCCGCGCGTGAGGACGCGTTGTGGATCGCCTGGGCCAGCAGCTCCTTGCCGGTGCCGGTCTCGCCTGTGAGCAGCACGGTCACGCTCTGCCGCGCGGCGCGTTTTGCAAACTCCTTGGCCTGCGCGATCGCCGGTGTCGTGCCGACGAAATCGGCGAGAGTGAAGCGCGCCGCGCGAGCGTTGGACAATTGCCGCCGTGCCAGCCGCAGATCGCTCTCGAGCTGGGTGACGCGGGCGAGCAGGGGTTTCAGGCTTTCGAGATGGTCATAGAGAACGAAGCCGATCGCGCCGATGACATTGCGCTCCTCGTCCTCGATCGGCATGCGCGTCACCACGAGCTGCTCGCCGCCGAGCTCCATGATGTCGAGCAGGATCGGCTCGCCGGTCTCGGCCACATTCCGCATCAGGCTGTTCGGGATGATCTCCTCGATCGGCCGGCCGATTGCTTCGGCCGTGCGCTTGAGGCCGAGCGACGCCAGGTATTTCTCGTTGACGTAAATGACCCGCCCGCTGCGATCGATCGCGATCGCGCCCTCGCAGAGATGTTCCAGCCGCTCGAACAGCGTCACCATCGCCCGTGCGCGGACATAGGCGGGATCGCTGACGTCGGAGGAAGAGGCGGACATGACATACCTCGGGGGAAGTCCACCTGTTTATTACCAAAAGGGCAGTAATTTCAAAGGGGGAAATGGTCGTTTGGGTACGGCCCATTCTCGGTTGTCGTCCCGGACAAGCGCAGCGAAGCGGAGCGCAGATCCGGGACCCATAACCACAGGAAGTGGTTTGGCGAAGACTCGTGGTTGCCGGCTTGCGCCGCAACTGCTCCCTGGGGTTATGGGTCCCGGGTTCGCGCTTTTGCGCGCCCCGGGACGACAGCTGCATCTGTTGCGCCTCTACCGCCGATACCCGCCGGCCCGTGAATAGCCCTGCCGGTTCTGCTGCATCGGACGGCTGGCCACGCTGGCCCGTGCCTCGCTGGAGGCGGGCGTCGCGAGCTTCAGTTCCTCCAGGAAGATCGGGCGGGAGAAATAATAGCCCTGCGCGTAGCGGATCTTGGTTACGGCCTGGAGGTAGGTCAGCTCCTCGTGGGATTCGAGGCCTTCGGCGATGACCGTCATGCCCAGTGCCTCGCTGAGCGACTCGATCGCGCGCAGGATGCCCTGGCTGCGCGGGCGCTTGTGGATGTCGGTGATGAACGAGCGGTCGATCTTGATCTCGTCGGCGGTGATGTCGGCGAGCGCCGAGAGCGACGAATAGCCGGTGCCGAAATCGTCGATGGAGATGCCGACGCCGAGCTTGCGGAACATTGGCAGGATTTCGGACTGGAAGTGGTTCTTGGCGACGAAGGCGTCTTCCGTCACCTCGATCATGAAGCGCTGCGGAAAGCCGGTGTCGTCCAGCGCCTGCGCGAAGGAGCGCATGAACTCTGGATTGCCGGCCTGCTTGGCGGCGACATTGATGCTGATGGTCGCTTCCGCGCCAAACGTGTCGTTGATCAGGTCGATCGACTTGACGATTTCGGCCAGTACGAGATGAGTGAGCTCGTCGATCAGCCCGAGCTCGCCGGCGAGGTTGATGAACGAGCTTGGCGCCTGGATCACGCCTTCGTCGTCGCGCAGCCGCACCAGCGCCTCGATGCCCTTCACGGCTTGCGTCCGGATATCGACCTTGGACTGGAAGGCGCAGCAGAAGCGCTTCTCGAGGATGGCCTGCCGTAGCGACTGCTCGATCTTCATCCGCGCGAGCGCTTCGCGCTCCATGCTGGAATCGAAGAAGGCCGCGGATCGCTTGCCGGTGTTCTTGATGCGGTACATCGCGATGTCCGCATTCTGGCGCAGCATCTCGAAGCTGCGGCCGTGATCGGGATAGAGGCTGACGCCGACAGAGGTGGAAGCAAAGACCTCCGAATTGTCGATGAAGAAGGGGGCGGTCAGCCGCTCCAGCGTCGCATTCATGAATTCGGCGACTTCCTCCTGACTCTGGATCGGCGACAGCAACAGCAGGAACTCGTCGCCGGAGATGCGCGACAGCATGTCGGAGTCGCGCAAGTCGCGTCCGAGCCGCTTCGAGAGCTCGATCAGCAGCGCGTCGCCGGCGGTGTGGCCGTAATAGTCGTTGATGTGCTTGAAATTGTCGACGTCGAGAAAGGCGAGCGCGAAACGTTCGCCGGCGTGGTCGCGCGCCAACAGGCTGTTGGCGCGGTGCTCGATCACGCGCCGCGAGGGCAGCCCGGTCAGTTCGTCGAAATAGGCCGAACGGAACAGCTGGTCCTCGAAATTCTTCTGCTCGGTGATGTCGGAGGAGGCCGAGATCAGGAGCTCGCGTCCGGCGAGGCGGACCGGGCGGTGAGTGGTCAGCAGGATCTGGCGGGCAGGGCCCTCGTGGAGCGCTTCCTCGGCGACGACAGCCTGACCGGACCTCAGGGCCCGCTGGCAAGCCTCCCTGCGCGGCGCGAGATCGGGCGACGGTCGGTTGCCGTCCATGCCAAGTTGGGTGGCCGCGACATCGTTAACCAGAAGAAGCTCGCCATTGGCGTCCTGAACGGTCAGGCCGGCAGGCAGCAATTTAACGATTTCCTTGAGGAATCCGAGTTCGGCCTCAGTCGCGCCGGTAAATTTACTGTCGTTCATAGAAGTCATGAATCTTGTTTTCAGCGCGGCTTTGCAATGCACGCCATCATGCCCAGCTCCCTCTTAGGTTTGGTTAAGGGGTCCGCAGAAATGCGGTGGTGTTTTGTACAAAACTTGTGGTGTTGCGACGCGCGCTGGCGATCGTCACTAACAGAGAGTCAACGGCGCTTGCGAAAGCGCGTGCGGAACGCGCGGTCGGCTTTCGATCGTGTCGCATCCAGCCGCGTGATGGCTTGGATTGAAATCGGTGCAAGCCGTAGTCGACACACCTCTTCCCGCTGGGGAGAGGTGATCCGAGACCGGAACGGTTTCGTCGTTCGCTAGCCGCCCATGGGGATGCGACATTGCATGATGCAATGCAGCCCGGTCTTGAGATACGAGACCTCGGTCCTGCCGTCGAAGGCCGACAGCGCCGATTTCAGCAGCTTGGTGCCGAAGCCGGGCGCGGACACCTTGTCGACGCTCGGACCCTCGGTTTCATCCCAGGTGATGGTGAGCCGGTCGTCGTTGACGGTCCATGACACCTGCAGCAATCCACGCGGTGCGGAGAACGCGCCGTATTTGCTCGCATTGGTGGCGAGCTCGTGAAACATCAGCGACAGCGTCACCGCGAGCTTCGGCGGCAGGAACAGCCGCTCGCCGTTGAGCGTGAAGCGGACATGGCCGTAAGGCCCGAGCTCCGAGATCAGGAGATCGCGGATGTCGCAGCCTCGCTGGTCGACTCGCGAGATCAAATCGTCGGTCGCGGCCAGCGACCGCAGTCGCGGGTCGATCCGGGCCCAGACCTCCGGCTGGTCGTGCAGCACCTGATGCAGCACGGCATGCGCCGTCGACAGCTTGTTCTTCAGCCGGTGCTGGAGCTCGTCGACCAGGAGCTTGCGATAGTCTTCTTCCTCGATCAGGCGCTTGGAAATCCGGCGCTGCTCAGTCAGCAGCGCGCGATAATGCTCGACGCCCCAGATGGTCAGGGCGCTGGCGCCCCAGTAGAGCGCCAGCAGGGCAAACCGCGCGCGGTCCGCATAGGCATCGCCGAAATTCAGCACGACGCCGAGCACGCCGCCGACCAGCGCGGTCAGGACGCCGACCCGAAGACCGCCGAATGCGGCGGCAAAGAACACGGCGGGGAAATAAGGTGAGAAGTACACGTCGGGCCGCACATGCGCGAGCCCCCAGCGCGCAAGGGTCGCGATCAGCAGGCAGACCACCGCGAACGCGATGCTCAGGCCAAGCGATGGCGGCGCCGCGCCCTGCCAGCCCTTGCGGAATTCGTCGATCAGCTTCGCCATGCCCTGCCCAGTCGCGATGCACGTTCGAAAATCGAGCGGCAGGTGAGAATGTTACGCATGCCGCTCACACAAGCATAGCTTGCCTTGGCGGGAGCGGGCAGTGATAGTGATCTTTGCGGCAGTGGCACTGGCCGATGTTCGCCATTTGGCATCAAATCGCTCGACAACAGGAACCTTCAATGGGCAGGCTGGACGGCAAGGTTGCGGTGATCACAGGGGCGACGAGCGGCATCGGATTGCGTACCGCGGAAGTCTTCGTTGCCGAAGGTGCCAAAATTGTGATCGCAGGCCGGCGTATACCGGAGGGCGAGGCGCTGGCGAAGCAGCTCGGAGCCAATTGCGTTTTCCGCCAGACGGATGTGACAGCCGAAGACCAGATGAGCGCGCTGATCGCGCTCGCGGTCGATAAGTTCGGCCGGGTCGACTGCCTGTTCAACAATGCCGGCGGTCCGGCGCAGACAGGGGGCATCGAAGGCCTCGAGGTCGAGCGCTTCGACGCGGCCATGGCGACGCTGGTGCGCAGCGTCATGCTCGGCATGAAGCACGCCGCGCCCTACATGAAGAAACAGGGGTCGGGCAGCATCATCAACAATGGCAGCATTGCTGGCCGCCTCGCCGGCTTCTCCTCGTCCGTGGTCTATGGCGCGGCCAAGGCGGCGGTGATCCACCTCACCAAATGCGTGGCGATGGAACTCGGCGAGTCCAATGTGCGCGTCAACTCGATCTCGCCCGGCGCGATCGCGACCGGCATTTTCGGCAAGGCGCTCGGGCTATCGACCGATGCCGCGGAGAAGACGCCGGCGGTGATGCGCGAGGTCTACAAGACCGCGCAACCGATCCCGCGCGCCGGCATTCCCGACGACATTGCGCACGCCGCAGTGTTCCTGGCGAGTGACGAATCGCGCTTCATCAACGGCCACGACCTCGTCATCGACGGGGCCATCACCGGCGGCCGCAACTGGAGCCAGCAGCAGCAAGGTTACGTGGCCTTGCGCAAGGCGTTTGATCAGGGGGCGGGGTAGGGAGGTCCCGTGCCCCGGACGCAGTGCGGCGCCTAAAGCGCGTTCACGCGCGTCTTTGACGCGCTATGGTGCCGCGCTGCAGAGCCGGGGCCTATGTCTCCGAACCGAACGTGTCTCAAGATTCTGGGTTCCGGCTCGCGCTTCGCGCGTCCGGGACACGAGACGTTCACGCCGCCTTCACCACCACCCGCAAGCCATCCCGCGGCTTCGGGATCGGCCACATCTGCCAGTCCGGCTTGTAACCCGGCTCCAGCGACACCTCGATGTTCTGCAGGAAATGCCGCGCAAAGCACTTTGCCTGCATATAGGCGAAGTGCAGGCCGAGGCACATATGCGCGCCGCCGCCGAACGGCACCCAGGCAAAGCGGTGGCGGTTGCGCTGCGCCTCTTCGGTGAAGCGCAGGGGATCGAAGCGATCAGGTTCCGGCCAGATCTCCTTCATGCGATGCGTATAGAGCGGATTGACGCCGACCGGGGTCCCGGCAGGAATGGTGTATCCCATGAAGGTGAAATCGCGCATGGCATAGCGCGGTAACGACGGCACCGGCGGCCTGATCCGGAGTGCCTCCTTGAACGCCATTTCCGACAGCGGCATCTTTTCGAGATCATCAAAGCTCGTTGGGACATCGGCGGAAAGTCCGAGCGCCAGAACCTCTTCGCGTAGCCTCTGCTGCCAATCGGGATGCGACGCCAGCTCGCCGATGAAGGATGTGAGGGACGACGTCAGCGTGTCGTGCGCGGCCATCATCAGGAAGCTCATGTGGTCGATGATGTCCTGCTCGGAGAGCAGCGCGCCGTCCTCATGGGTCGCGTGGCAGAGCTGCGAGAACAGATCCTCGCCGCCGTCCCTGGCGCGGCGGAGCGGAATCTGTTCGCGGAAATAGGCGACGACGCGCTTTCGTCCGGCCACGCCGCGCGCCATCTGCGTGCCCGGCAACGGACGTCGGATCGGAGCGATGGACGCCGCCACCATGTCGGCAAAGGCGCGGTTGATCTCGTCGACCTCCGGGCCGATATCGGCGCCGAGGAACGACGTCGCGGCGAGGTCGAGGGTCAACTGCTTCATCGCCGGATAAAGCTGCATCACGCCGGGTCTCGCCTTCCATTGCGCGATCCGCGCCGCGATGCCCTTGTCGAGCTCGCCGAGATAGGACTTCATCGGCCCGGACTTGAAGGCGACCGACAGCGCCTTGCGATGCAGGCGGTGCTCGTCGAAATCGAGCAGCATCAGGCCGCGCGGGAACAACAGTTCGAGCACATGGTTCCAGCCATGGGTCGACGAGAACAGCTTTTGCTGGTCGAACAATACGAGCTCGTTGGCCTCGGGTCCGAGCAACACGACGTTGGTCTGCCCGAAGGAGTGGGTGCGATAGACGGGCCCGTATTTCGTGGCGCGCGCCTCGACGAAGCCCTTGGGGTCGGCCAGCAACTGGAAGGTGTTGCCGATGATCGGCCAGCCTTCGTCGCCGGGAATGTGCGTCAGCTGGTTACGCCTCGGCGGCGCGAAGGGGACCTCGTGAGAGGCCACGCTTTGCATCGACATGCTGCTGGCTCCGATTGACTCGCAGGGGCAGCATAGCACAGTCCGGATCGAACAATGTGCCGTTGTGCCCCTGCGCGTTCGCAGCTGGGTCTATCGCCTATCCCAGTCGTTTCGCTGCCGCGTTCAGATCCGGCGCGTTGACGGCGGGGATGGCGACGCGGCCCGGGCCGGTCACCTTCAGCGCCTCGGCGGCTTTCTCGTTCTCCATGATCTTGGCCATCACGGCTTGCCCGGCGCGCTCGAAGATCGCGCGGTTCTCGATCACGAATTTCTGCGATCTGCGCAGGCCGTCGATATAGCCGTTGATCTCGGGCACCACGTAACGCGCCACCATGTCCCAGCTCCGGCGCGTGTTTTCCGGATTGGCCCAGTCGTGCACGAAGCCGATGACGGCGCCGACGCCGCCGGACACCTGCATCACGTTCTTGATGGTTTTAACGAGATCGTCGGGCGTGCCGATGGTAGAGGCGGCGCCCTCGACGAAGGCGGTCTTGTCCACGGCCTCGTCGGGCGAGGAGAACGCGGTCAGGCCAGGCCGTTGCAGCGTGCCGACATTATATTCGTTGTGCCAGCGCATCAGCCCGGCGCCGGCCTCGCGGCGCGCCTGCTCGCGGGTCTCGGCGATGTGGAATGTCAAGAGCACGCGCCAGTCGGCGCGGTTGACCTTGGTGCCGTGCTTCCTGGCGGCATCCTCGGCGAACTGCCATTGCTGTTGCAGCGACATCAGGCCCTGCGTCGTCATCGACCCCAGCGAGATGATGCCGATGCCGTACTTGCCGGCCAGCGTCATGCCGGAAGGCGAGATCTGCGAGGCCACGACGAACGGCATCTCCTCCTGCAACGGCAGGATCTGGAGCGCGGCGTCGTTCATGGTGAACCAGTCGCTCTTGGCGGTCACGCGCTCGCCGTTGAAGAGGCGGCGGATCACGCCGATCGCCTCGTCCTGGCGGTCGCGCTGCGTCATCGGGTCGATGCCGAGCGTGTGTGCGTCGGAGGCGAGCGCGCCGGGCCCCGAGCCGAAGATAGCGCGGCCGCCGGTCATGTGGTCGAGCTGCACCATGCGCTGGGCGACATTGAAAGGATGGTGATAGGGCAGCGACACCACGCCGGTGCCGAGCTTGATCCGTTTGGTGCGCTCGCCGGCCGCGGCCAGGAACATCTCGGGCGAGGCGATCATCTCCCAGCCGGAGGAATGATGTTCGCCGCACCAGAACTCGTCATAGCCGAGCGCATCGAGCTGCTCGACCAGGTCGAGATCGCGCCGGAACTGGAGCATCGGATGCTCCCCGATCGGGTGATGGGGGGCAAGGAAGGCTCCGAACTTCAGGCGCGCCATGGCATTCTCTCCTGCTTGATTTTCTGTTTGTTGAGACGGTGAGGCTACGTGTTGGGAAGAGCGAACGCAATCGCGCGATGTCCCGCGCGGCGGAATGCAGGCATGCGCGTGACTTCTCCCTGCCCCGCGACACGCAGCAATCGGGTCAGGGCGGCGGGTCCTACCTCCGAGGTAATCGCGCCGATAACGCCGATCTGAGAGCATCGGGCCCAAGCAAACAAGGTCAGCGCGCCGATGCATCAAACCGTCACAAAGCAAATCGACTCGTCCCGCCGCTGGTGGGTGCTGGCGATCGTCGTGGCCGCCCAGTTCATGTTCGGCGTCGATGCCTTCATCGTGAACGTCGCCATTCCCACCATCGCGGTCGATCTGCACGCAACGCCGGCGCAGATCGAATCCGTCATCGCCATCTACCTGATCGGCTATGCTACGCTGGTCGTCACCGGCGGCCGCCTCGGCGACATCCACGGCACGAGGAACGTCTTCCTCGCCGGCGTGCTCGGCTTCACCCTGACGTCGCTCTGGTGCGGATTGGCGCAATCCGGCGCGGAGCTGATCGTCGCGCGGTTGGCGCAGGGCGCCACTGCCGCGTTGATGGTGCCGCAGGTTCTGGCGACGCTGCATCTGCTGTTCGCGGATGACTCGCGCAGTCGCGCCTTCGGCATCTATGGCATCGTGCTAGGGCTTGCGGGTGCCGCAGGCTTCCTGCTTGGTGGCCTCCTGGTCACGATCGATCTCGTCGGCGCCGGCTGGCGTTCAGTGTTCTTCGTCAACGTTCCCTGCGGCCTCGTCATCGCCGCTGCCGCATGGCGCCTCATGCCGTCGGTCCCGCGCCGGCGCGGCACGCAACTCGATATCAGGGGCAGCGTGGTCCTGTTCGCGGGATTGTTGTGCCTGATCGGGCCGCTGTTGTTCGGCCATGATTTCGGTTGGGCGCCGTGGCTGTGGGCGATGATGGCGATCGGCGGTGTGATTCTCGCGGCATTGCCACGGCTCGAACATGCGGTCGCGCGGGCCGGCGGCATGCCGTTGATCGATCTGACGCTGCTGGCGGACACGGCCTTCCTGCGCGGCCTTGGCGCAGCGTTCTTTTTCTTCGCCGCCAATCTCTCGTTCTACCTGGTCATGACGCTGTTCATGCAGCGTGGCCTCGGGATTCCGCCGCTCGCAGCCGGCCTTGCCTTCATTCCACTCGCGCTCGCCTTTGTCGTGGCGTCGCGCCATAGGGGCGCGCGGGCGCGGCATCGCGGCACCAGGGTGTTGATCGAAGGCTGCATGTTGCAGATCGCCGGCCTTGCGGCGCTGGCACTTGTTGCCGGCTATACAGCTGCGCCGACGCCGGTCCTGCTCGCGTTCACCATGATCATCTTCGGCTACGGTCAGGGCCTGGTGATGGCGCCGCTCTCCGGTGCGGTGCTCTCGACGGTGAAGCCCGCCGCGGCAGGCTCGGCCTCCGGCATGTACGGCACCACGGCGCAGATCGGAAATGCGGCCGGAGTGGCCGCAATTGGTGCGATGTTCTTCGCGGTCGAAGCGTTGCAATCAGCGCGCGCAGGTTTCTTCGTTTCGCTCGCGCTGTTTGCGGCCTTCATCATGATCTGCGCCGCATTCCTGACGTGGATGCGCCGTGCATCTGCACGAAGTTGAGGCATTGGGGTTAATACGCCCGGATTATTGCGGGCTTTTGCACACTTTTTATTTTGCGCTGCAGCAACTATTTGGTTTGGGTGGACGTTGAACGTCGCCTACCAGGAGTTGCCGTGT
Source organism: Pseudomonadota bacterium (assembly GCA_023388935.1). Classification (GTDB taxonomy): domain Bacteria; phylum Pseudomonadota; class Alphaproteobacteria; order Rhizobiales; family Xanthobacteraceae; genus Bradyrhizobium. The sequence continues at coordinate 38,757 of JAEWFG010000006.1, forward strand.
CACTCGCCAGAAATGTCGATCTCTTGAGACATCTGCCAAGGGTGGATGGCCTGCGCCTTGCCGAATTCGGCCGCAGCGCGGATGCGTCCAGTGCGTTGGAAGAAGTCACGGGCTTCGGCGACAATCCCGGCAATTTGCGCATGTTCGCCTTCGTGCCGGAGCAACTGCAAAAGCCGCGCGCGCTCGTCGTCGTGCTGCATGGTTGCGGCCAGACCGCGGCGACCTACGATCGCGGTGCGGGATGGTCGACGCTCGCGAGGCACTACGGCTTCGCGTTGTTGATGCCCGAGCAGCAGCGCATCAACAACGGCAACACCTGCTTCAACTGGTTCAATCCGGAAGACACTGCCCGGGGCAGCGGCGAGCCGCGTTCGATCCGCGAGATGATCGCGCACATGGTGGAAACGCATCGCATCGATCCCGGGCGCATCTTCGTCACGGGGCTGTCCGCCGGCGGCGGCATGACGTCGGTGATGCTCGCGACCTATCCGGAAGTGTTTGCGGCCGGCGCGGTGATCGCGGGATTGCCTTACGGCGTTGCATCGAACCTGCGCGAAGCGCTGGACGGCATGTTCCATTCGCCGGCCCGGTCCGCGCGCGAGCTCGGCGATTTCGTGCGCGGCGCCTCGCACCATCGCGGGCCGTGGCCGAAGATGTCGGTGTGGCACGGCAGCGCCGACCGCACCGTCAATCCCGGCAACGCCAACGAGATCGTCAAGCAGTGGCTCGACCTGCACGATCTGCCGGCGACGCCGATGGCGGAGACCAATGTCGACGGCTATCCGCGCCAGGCGTGGTGGAACGGGGACGGCGAGACGCTGGTCGAGTCCTATGCCATCACCGGCATGGCGCACGGCACGCCGCTCGGACTCGCCGACAACGATCAGCGCTATGGCGAGGAAGGCGCGTTCCTGATTGAGGCAGGCATCTCCTCGTCCTACCATATCGCAAAGTTCTTCGGCCTGACCGGCTGGATTCCGGATGCGGCCAGGAAGAAGGTGGATGCGAAGTCTGCAACGTCGAAACCGGCGCTGACGCCCGCGCCGCATCTCGCCCGCTCGATCCGCGCCGCGGTCGCCGACGAGCCGGCCGAACCGAAGCGCGAGGAGGCTCGCGGCTTCGATCTCGGCCAGATCATCACGCGCGCACTGACCGCCGCGGGTTTGATGAAGTAGCAAGCGCACAAGGCATTCGCGTGAGTTGCGCGCCGCAACGAAGGTGCGCTCCCTCTCCCGCTTGCGGGAGAGGGTTGGGGAGAGAGTGCCTCCACGGCGGGATTCCCCAGAGGCGAGAGCCGTCACCCGGCGCTTCGCACCGACCTCTCCCGCAAGCGGGAGAGGTAAGAGGAGCCCGCGGCAGCTGAAGCGAGTCTCTAGCCGGCCGTCTGATCGATCATCTCGATCGGCGTCACCGTCACCTCGCCGCCCGCGACCTTCCGCGTCATCTCCGAATAGTGCTTGAAGAAGTCGCGCGCTTGCAGCGCTTTTTGCGCGGCATCGTCGGTGACGCTGGCGAGATGGAAATAGCTGCCATCGTCGCGGTTCTTGATGCAGCGATAGCCGATCCGCCCTTTCAGCTCCGGGTCATCGTCGATCGCCTTGATGAAGCGGCGGATCTCCTGGTGCCAGGCGTCCGTCGTGCCGTTCTTGAACTGGTACCTGATCATGAAGTGCTTCATGTGACGCTCCCTGTTCATCATGCGCGTCATCATCTGCGGCTTGCGCGCCGTCCTGCAAGTATGGACAAAATTGATAGTATGGACTTTTTCGGCGTCGCTCTTATCCTCCGCCAAAGCGTTTTCGAGCGAAGTGGATACCGGTTCGCGTCAAGAAAACGCGTCAAACAAGAAGCTCGCACATGGAGGAGACGTCATGACAAAGGCTTCCCCCGCGCGCGCCTGCCCGGTCGCGGCGTTTCAGAAGATGATCAGCGGCAAGTACAAGCTCCGCATCGTCTGGGATCTCAAGGACGGCCCGCGCCGCTATGGCGAGATCCGGAGCGGCCTGTTGCGCGGCGCTAGCGGCAGCGCGGCGATCACCCCGCGCGTGCTCAGCCGTGAATTGAAGGCGCTGACAGCGAGCGGCCTGATCGACCGCAAGGATTTTGGCGAGGTGCCGCCGAAGGTCGAGTATCGCCTGACCCGCAAGGGCAAGAGTTTTGTGCCGGTCGTCGCCGCGATCCGTGAATGGGGCGAGCGCAATCTCGGTGAGGCAGCGGCGCTGGCGGACGCCGCCGAGTAGAGCATGATCCGGACCCGAAGGGCCGCGTCAGCGCAAAGTGTGAAGCGGTTTTCCCTCGCGACAAACGCGGAACGCGTTTGCGCGGAGATCATGCTCAAGCAAAAAGCGGTCTACATCTCGCCGGTGATGAACGGATTGGTCATCCGTTCCTGGCCGATGCTCGAGCCGGCACCGTGGCCGCAGATGAAGCCGACGTCGTCGCCGAGCGGCAGCAGCTTGGTCATGATCGAGTTGATCAGCGTGGCGTGATCGCCGCCGGGCAGGTCGGTGCGTCCGACCGAGCCCGCGAACAGCACGTCGCCGACATGGGCGAAGCGCAGCTCCCTGTTGAAGAACACCACGCTGCCGGGCGAGTGGCCGGGGCAGTGAAAGATGTCGAACCGCAAGCCGCCGATCGACACGGTATCGCCTTCGTCGAGCCAGCGGTCCGGCGTAAAATTGCGCCCACCGGTCATGCCGAAGCGCGCGCCGCTCTCGACCACATTGTCGAGCAGGAATTTGTCCGCGACATGCGGGCCCTCGATCGGCACCTTCAGCGCATCGCGCAGCTCGGCCGCGCCGCCGACATGGTCGATATGGCCGTGCGTCAACCAGATCTTCTCCACGGTGACGCCGGTCTGCTTGATCGCCTCCAGGATCTTCGGCACGTCGCCGCCGGGGTCGATCACCACGGCCTTCTTGCCGGGCTCGTCCCAGATGATGGTGCAGTTCTGCTCGAACAGCGTCACGGGAACGATGATCGCGCCCGCCTTGGCTTGTCGGGAGTCTTGGGTATCATTTTGCTCGGTCATGGCCTCACAATGCCGATTTTTGCCATGCCGCCAAGCAAAAGATTTGTGGCCCGAGCCGGGAACGAACCCGGGAACAGCCACGCCAACCGTCACACGGCCGTCCCAATTCGCTTGCTGTTTTGAACCGTGGCGTTCCTTCCGCGTTCTCTCGCGCGAGAAGGAGATTTTTGGGTGGGTTTTCCAACATGGCTCAGGGCGGCGAGAATTGGTGGCGCGACGGCATCTTCTATCAGATCTACCCGCGCTCGTTTCAGGACTCGGATGGCGACGGCGTCGGCGATCTCCCGGGCATCCTTCGCCGTCTGCCCTATGTGAAATCGCTTGGCGTCGATGCGATCTGGCTGTCGCCGATCTTCCCGTCGCCGATGGCGGATTTCGGCTACGACACTTCCGACTATACCGGCATCGAGCCGCTGTTCGGCACGATGGCGGATTTCGATGCGCTGCTCGCCGCCGCCCATGACAACGACCTGAAGCTGATCCTCGATCTCGTGCCGAACCACACCTCCGACCAGCATCCCTGGTTCGTCGAGAGCCGGTCCTCGCGCGACAATCCCAAGCGCGACTGGTACATCTGGCGCGATCCGGGACCGGATGGCGGCGTGCCGAACAACTGGCTGTCCGAGTTCGGCGGCAGCGCGTGGCAATTCGACGAGACGACAGGTCAATATTACTACCACGCCTTCCTCGTCCAGCAGCCAGACCTGAACTGGCGCAATCCGGACGTTCGCGCGGCGATCTACGACGTGATGCGGTTTTGGCTCGAGAAGGGCGTCGACGGCTTTCGCGTCGATGTGATCTGGCACCTGATCAAGGATGCCGAGTTTCGCGACAACCCGCCGAACCCGCATTACGTCGAGGGCCGGCCACCGCACGAGAAGATCCTGACGCAGTACTCCACCGACCAGCCGGAGGTGCATGACGTCGTCGCCGAGATGCGGCACGTCACCGATGCCTATCGCGACCGCGTGCTGATCGGCGAGATCTATCTGCCGCTGCATCGCCTGATGGCCTATTACGGCAACGATCTCACCGGCGCGCAGATGCCGTTCAACTTCGCGCTGCTCTCGACCTTCTGGAGCGCGCGTTCGATCGAGAAGATCATCGAGGACTACGAGAAGGCGCTGCCGAAGGGCGCCTGGCCGAACTGGGTGCTCGGCAATCACGATCGTCCGCGCGTTGCGAGCCGCGTCGGGCCTGAGCAGGCCCGCGTCGCCGCCATGCTGCTGCTCACGCTGCGCGGCACGCCGACGCTCTATTATGGGGACGAGATCGGCATGCATCAGCTCGCGATCGCGCCCGAGGATGTCCGCGACCCCTTCGAGAAGAACGTCCCCGGCATCGGCGTCGGGCGCGACGGCTGCCGCACGCCGATGCAATGGGATTCATCGAGCTTCGCCGGCTTCTCGGACGTCAAGCCGTGGCTGCCGCTGCCCGAGGATCATATCCACGAGAACGTCGTCAATCTCGAAGCCGATTCGCGCTCGATCCTCACTTTGAACAAGCGCCTGATTGCCTTGCGGAAGACCTGCCCGCCGCTGGTGTCGGGCGATTATCATCCGATCGCAGCGCAGGGCGATCTGTTGGTCTATCGCCGCGCGACCGAGGACAGGGCGGTGATCGTCGTGCTCAATCTCGGTCCCGACCCGATCGCCGTCACCACCAGCGCCATCCGCTTCGGCAGCGAGATCCTGCTGTCGACATTCCTCGATCGCGAGGGCGAGAGGCTGGAAGGCGTGCTGGATTTGCGTGGCAATGAGGGCGTGATTGTCGCGCCGCCCTAGCTGTCGTCCCGGGGCGCGACGTAGTCGCGCATAACTCCAAGGAGTAGTTTTGCGAAGACTCGGAGTTGCCAGCCCGCGCCATAACCTCTCCCGGGGTTATGGGTCCGCTGCGCTAGGCGGGGACGACAGTAGTGGGTGCACCTACCCCGGATGCTTCTTCCCGCGCACCGTATTCTCGTCGATGTCGCTCCGCTTCAACAGATAGTCCAGCCCGCCGACGCGATACCAGCGATAGCCGTAGGGCTCCAGCACGACGCGGTGCTGGCCGCGCTTGTCGGCGTGACTGTGGTCTTCCGCGAGCAGGTTGATCAGGTGCTCGCCGGCCTCACCGGACAGTTGGGTTGAAAACGCGATCTCGCGCGGCTTTTCGTCGAGATTGTGCACGAACAGCACGGAATTGTTGCGCCAGTCGTAGCGGATGATGAAGACCGCGGGGTCACGCGTCGGGATGATCACGAAGTCGCCCCAGCCGATCTCGGGCACCTCCTTGCGCATGCGGACGATGCGCTCGGTCCAGTTCAACATGGAGTTGGGATCGCGCCGCTGTTTTGCGACGTTGACGTGCTCGAAGCCGTAGGGCCCCTTGTCGATGACCGGGCACGCCGGCTTGCTGCTCTTGGTGAAGCCGCCATGCGGCTCGGTCGACCATTGCATCGGCGTCCGCGCGCAATTGCGCTCCGGCAGTGAGAGATCGTCGCCCATCGCGATCTCGTCGCCATAGCGGATGACAGGCGTTCCCGGCAGCGTGCACATCAGGCTATAGGCAAGCTCGAGCCGCCGGCGGTCGCCGCCCAGCATCGGCGCAAGGCGGCGGCGGATGCCGCGGTCATAGAGCTGCATGTCCTTGTCGGGGCCGAAGCATTTGAACACGGTCTCGCGCTGCGCCTTGGTCAGCCGGCCGAGATCGAGCTCGTCGTGATTGCGCAGGAACAGGCCCCATTGCGCCGAGGCCGGCCGCGGCTTGGTCGCCTTCAGCGCCTTCGCCAGTGGGCGCGAATCGGCGGAAGCGAGCGCGTAGAACAAATGCTGATTGACGTGGAAGTTGAACATCATGTGCATGCGATCAGCGTCGCGGCCGTAATATTCCATGTCCGTTTCCGGCAGCACATTGGCTTCTGCGAGGATGATGGCGTCGCCCTGGCGCCATTGCAGGAACTCGCGGAAGGCACGCAGCATGTCATACTGCTCGGTCGGCTTCGTCACCTTCGCGCCCTTGGTCGCGATCACAAAGGGCACCGCGTCCATGCGGAAGCCGGAGACGCCGAGCTGGATCCAGAAGCCCATGATCTTCAGGATCTCGGCCTGCACGTGCGGGTTGGACGTGTTGAGATCGGGCTGGAAATCGTAGAAGCGGTGGAAGAACCAGGCGCCCGCCTCCTTGTCGCGCGTCCAGGTCGACTTCTGCACGCCGGGAAACACCATGCCCTTGTTGGCGTTTGCGGGCTTCTTGTCGGACCACACATACCAGTCGCGATAGGGTGAGGTCCTGTCGCGCCGCGCCTCCTTGAACCAGTGATGCTGGTCCGAGGTGTGGTTGACGACGAGATCGATGATGACGCGGATGCCACGCTGCTTGCAGCCATGGGTGAATTCGACGAAATCGCCGAGCGTGCCGTAGCGGGAGTCGACGCTGTAATAGTCGGCGATGTCGTAGCCATCGTCGCGGCCCGGCGAAGTCTGGAACGGCATCAGCCAGATCGTGGTGATGCCGAGGCCGTGCAGATAGTCGAGCCGGCGCAGCAGCCCCTTGAAATCGCCGACGCCGTCGCCGTTGGCGTCCATATAGGTGCCGACGGAAAGGCAATAGATCACGCCGTTCTTGTACCAGAGATCGTCGATCATGCGCCGCAGCCTCGAGGTCCGCCCAGGCGGCGGCTGCGTGATAAGTGCTAGGGGAAGGGGAGGTTCCGCGGTTCGATGTCGTCCCGGGGCGCGCGAAGCGCGAGCCCGGGACCCATAACCCCAGGGAGTAGTTTAGCGAAGATTCGGGGTGACCCACTTCGCCCACAACCGCTTCCTGTGGCTATGGATTCTCAGATGCGCAATTGCGCATCATAGCTCGCGCTTCGCGCGCCCCGGAATGACGGACAGTGTGCACGACAACGGAATCGGCTAAACTCACGCCATGGACAACGCCGCCCGCAATATCGCCCTCGTGCCGCCGCCGGACGGCCGCCAGTCGGAAACGGCGCTGGCGATCGCGCGCGGCACGGCGCGGCTGCTCCGCTCGCTCGGCTTTTCCTGCATCAGCGAGTTGCCGCTTCCGTCGGGCCGGCGCGCCGATCTCGTGGCACTGAACGAGCGTGGCGAGATCTGGATCGTCGAGATCAAGTCGTCGGTCGAGGATTTGCGCGCTGATCAGAAATGGCACGAATACCGCGCTCATTGCGACCGGCTGTTCTTCGCCTTCACGCAGGAGCTGCCTTGCGAGATTTTTCCGCAAGACACCGGCCTGATCATCGCGGATGCCTACGGCGCGCACCTGCATTGCGAGGCGCCCGAGCACAAGCTGCCGGCGCCGACGCGCAAGCAGATGACGGTACGTTTCGCGATGGCGGCAGCCTTGCGCATCAACCGGCTGGTCGATCCGCAGGGGCACGCGGATTTCTGGGAGTGAAACGGTCTCGCGTCCCGGACGCGCTGCAACGCGTTAGCGTTCCTGCGCAGAGCCGGGACCCAGAAGGCCAACCGGGTTTCTCGCTCTCCAAAAAGAATAGCCCCGGCTCAGCAGCGCATCACCATAGCGCGTCGAAGACGCGCGTAAACGCGCTTGTCGTGCTGCGCAGCGTCCGGGGCACGAGAGCGATGAAAATTACCGCGGCGCGCGCTTCGCGAGGATACGCTGCAACGTACGCCGGTGCATGTTGAGCCTCCGCGCCGTCTCCGAGACGTTGCGATTGCACATCTCGTAGATGCGCTGGATGTGCTCCCAGCGCACGCGGTCGGCCGACATCGGGTTCGTCGGCAACTCGGATTTCTCCGAGCTGGTCGAGAGCAGCGCCGCGACGACGTCGTCGGCATCCGCGGGCTTCGAGAGATAATCGATCGCGCCCATCTTCACTGCGGTCACGGCGGTGGCGATGTTGCCGTAGCCGGTCAGCACGATCGCGCGTGCTTCGGGGCGCTTCTTCTTCAGCGCCGAGACGACGTCGAGCCCGTTGCCGTCGCCAAGCCGCAAATCGACCACGGCGAAAGCCGGTGCCGCCTTGCCGATCTGCGCCAGGCCATCCGAAACCGTGTCGCACGAGGTCACCGCAAAACCACGGGTTTCCATCGCGCGCGACAGCCGCTCCAGGAACGGCTTGTCGTCCTCCACGATGAGAAGCGAGCGGTCGGTCTGTTCGTTCAGTTCCGCGATGGCGTTCAAGGTGTTGTCCTCTCTCCAGCGCTTCCACATATGGCGTCGCAATCGGGCGGTGCCAAGGCCGCAAATAGTCGATCGGCCCTTCTGTGCGACGCAAGGTCGCGGTCTATCCTATTGTTTCTTCGAAGGTCTCGATAGTCTCAAACCGCTCCCTCGGCCACGTAATCTGTACCACTGCACCGTGATCCGGAAAGGTCCGATTGGTGAACGAGACCTTGGCGCCGGTGCGCTGGAGCAGCGTCCGCGCGATGAACACGCCAAGCCCGAGGCCGCGCCGCACGCCACCACCGTCATCCAGGGTACGCCGCCGCGACAGATAGGGCTCGCCGATCCGGTTGAGGATGTCGGGCGGGATGCCGGGACCGTCGTCGGAGATCACGATCTCGATCGTGTCATTGTTCCACCAGGCATTCACCTCGACGGTGCCGCGGGCGAAGTCGACTGCATTCTCGACGATGTTGCCGAACCCGTAGAGGATCGCCGGGTTGCGCGAGCCGACCGGCTCGGCGACGGCGGCCACCGCGATCCGCACCTTGATGTCGACGCCGAAATCGCGGTGCGGCGCCACCACCTCCTCGATCAGCTCCGACAGCTTCATGCGGTCGAACGGCGCACCGCTGGAGGAGAGCTGGGTGATCTTGCTCAGGATGTCGCGGCAGCGCTGCGTTTGTTCGCGCAGGGTCTTCAGGTCGGCGGCAAAGCTCGGATCCTTCACCGTCTTTTCGAGCTCGCGCGAGATCAGGAAGATGGTGGCGAGCGGCGTGCCGAGTTCGTGCGCGGCCGCCGCGGCAAGCCCGTCGATCTGGGTCAGATGCTGCTCGCGCGTCAGCACCAGTTCGGTCGCAGCCAGCGCGTCCGCAAGCTTGCGCGCCTCCTCGGTCACCTGGAACGAGTAGAGGCTGGTGACGCCGATCGCGAGCACGATCGAGAGCCAGACGCCGACGAGATAGATTGGCGGCAGCACCATGGGATCGTCGGAATCCCAAGGCAGCGGCAGATGGAAAAAGAACAGGACCGAGGCGCAGGCAACAGCCAGCAGGCCGAGGCCGAAGGTGAAGCGGGCCGGTAGCGCGGTGGCCGAGATCAACACGGGCGCGAGGAACAGGAACGAGAACGGGTTCTGCAGTCCGCCGGTGAAGAACAGCAGCCCGGCCAGCTCCACGATGTTCAGCGCAAGCAGTCCGGCGGCCTGCATCGGCTTCAGCCGCTGCAGCGGATTGGACACGGTCTGGAGCGCCAGATTGAGCGCCGCCGACAGGGCGATGATGGTGACGCAGGGGACGATCTCGACGTTGAACTCCAGCCCCTGTACCACGATGAAGATCGCGGTGAGCTGGCCCAGCACCGCGAGCCAGCGCAACCGCAGGATCGTGTCCAGCCGGATATGCCGCTGCGCAGGGCGAAAGTCGGAAGCGGCAATTTCGGTCATATCTGTCAATGTGGCGGTGCCTTCTCGATCACAAACACAGGGCTCGCGGAACCAGCCGGGATTACAAGCCTTGCGCTTCCCCCTGCAATAGCAGAAGAACGGCCCAGCATGACCGAGAATGACAAGGCTTCAAGTCCGCCGACTGTCGCGGGCCGCAGCTCGTCCGCGGCGATCGAGGTCGATCACCTCGTCAAGGTCTACAAGCAGACCCGCGCCGTCGACGATATCTCCTTTTCGCTTCCGCGCGGCAGTATCACCGGGCTTCTGGGCGGCAATGGCGCCGGCAAGACCACGACCATCGCGATGATCATGGGCCTCGTGCTGCCGACCTCCGGCCGCGTCAGGGTGCTCGGGCATCGGATGCCCGAGGAGAGCGCGGCCGTGCTGGGGCGGATGAATTTCGAGAGCCCCTATGTCGACATGCCGATGCGGCTCACGGTGCGCCAGAACCTCACTGTCTTCGGCAAGCTCTATGCGGTGAAGAACCTCTCCGATCGCATCGCCAGGCTCGCCGACGATCTCGATCTCACCGAATTCATCGACCGCGCCAACGGCAAGCTCTCCGCCGGGCAGAAGACCCGCGTCGCGCTCGCCAAGGCGCTGATCAACCAGCCCGAGCTGCTGCTGCTGGACGAGCCGACCGCCTCGCTCGACCCTGATACGGCCGACTGGGTGCGGGCGCATATGGAGCAGTATCGCAAGGAGAACAATGCCACCATCCTGCTGGCATCGCACAACATGCTCGAGGTCGAGCGCCTCTGCGACCGGGTCATCATCATGAAGCGCGGCCGCATCGAGGACGACGACACGCCCGAGGCCATCATGGCCCGCTACAACCGCGCCACGCTGGAGGAGGTGTTTCTGGACGTCGCGCGCGGCCGGGTGAACGGCGCGCGGGAGGCGGCACGATGAGTGGGCGCGTATGTTTTGGCCGTAGCCCGGGTGAGCGCAGCGATACCCGGGAACGCCGCAAGCAAAGTCCCGGATGTCGCTTCGCTCATCCGGGCTACGGATCGCAACGATGACCGAGCTCTCCCTCCATCGCGGTCTGTCCATGCAGCGCATCGGCGCGATGATCCTGCGCTACTGGTATCTCCTGATGTCGTCCTGGCCACGGCTGCTGGAGCTTTTGTACTGGCCGGCGCTCCAGGTCATCACCTGGGGCTTCCTCCAGCTCTACATTGCGCAAAACGCCAATTTCTTTGCGCGCGCCGGCGGCACGCTGATCGGCGCCGTGATCCTCTGGGACATCCTGTTCCGCGGACAGCTCGGCTTCTCCATCTCGTTTCTGGAAGAGATGTGGGCGCGCAACCTCGGCAATCTCATGATGAGCCCGCTCAAGCCGATCGAGTTTCTGCTGTCGCTGATGATCATGAGCCTGATCCGGCTCGCGATCGGCGTCATCCCGATGACGCTGCTTGCGCTGTTCCTGTTTCACTTCAACGTCTATGCCCTCGGCCTGCCGCTGATCGCCTTCTTCTGCAATCTGATCTTCACAAGCTGGTCGGTCGGCATCTTCGTCTCGGGGCTGGTGTTGCGGAACGGTCTTGGCGCCGAAAGCATTGTCTGGACGCTGATGTTTGCGATCATGCCGCTCGCCTGCATCTACTATCCCGTCAGCGTGCTGCCGGTCTGGCTGCAATATGTCGCCTGGGCGCTGCCGCCGACCTACGTCTTTGAAGGGATGCGGGCACTGCTGATCGAGAACACCTTCCGTACCGACCTGATGCTGGATGCGCTTGCGATCAACGCGGGCCTCCTGGTGGCATCATTTGGGGCATTTCTTGCCCTTTTGCGCAGCGCCAGAAAGCATGGCTCGCTGCTGTCCGCCGGCGAATAGCGTCACTTTCCCGTGGATTCCTGCTGATTTTGCCGTCCCGGCCACGTAGATGTACGGAACAATGCGTTGACGCAATATTACGCATTCGGCAGTATGCTGCGATGCGAAGAGGAATATAGCGATGCCTATTGGTGAGTTTGGCGGCGCGCCGCCCCTGGCGGCGGAAGGCAGTCCGGTCCTGACGACGCCGATGTACTGGATGTACGAGATGGCGCACGCCTCTCTCAATCCGGCGCGCGCGGTCACCGACGCGACCAAGCTGCTGTTTCAGAATCCCCTCAATCCCTGGGCGCGCACCGAGGTCGGCAAGTCGGTTGCTGCGGCCTGCGAGTTGTTCGAGCGCACCACGCGCCGCTACGGCAAGCCGGAATGGGGCCTCGACGACACCGAGGTCAACGGCATCCGCGTTCCCGTCGAGATCCGCTCGGTCTGGGAAAAACCGTTCTGCCGCCTGCTCTACTTCGATCGCAAGTTCGCCCGTCCGCTACGCAGCCCGCAGCCGCGCGTGCTGATCGTCGCGCCGATGTCCGGCCACTATGCGACGCTGCTGCGCGGCACGGTCGAAGCATTCCTGCCGGCGCATGAGGTCTACATCACCGACTGGGCCGATGCCCGCATGGTGCCGCTCAGCGACGGCCGCTTCGATCTCGACGACTACATCGACTACGTCATCGAGATGCTGCACGTCCTCGGCGGCAACACCCATGTGATGGCGGTGTGCCAGCCCTCCGTGCCCGTCGTCGCTGCCGTGTCAATCATGGAAGCGCGGCGCGATCCCTTCGTGCCGACCTCGATGACGCTGATGGGCGGCCCGATCGACACGCGCCGCAATCCGACCGCGGTGAACAAGCTTGCCCAGGAACGCGGCATCGACTGGTTCCGCAACACCGTCATCACCAAGGTGCCGTTCCCGCATCCCGGCATGATGCGCGACGTCTACCCGGGCTTCCTGCAGCTCAACGGCTTCATCAGCATGAATCTCGACCGGCACATGGACGCCCACAAGCGTCTCTTCGCCAATCTGGTGAAGGGTGACGGCGACCTCGTCGACAAGCATCGCGACTTCTACGACGAATATCTCGCGGTGATGGATCTCCCCGCCGAGTATTATCTGCAGACGGTCGACACCGTGTTCGTGAAGCACGCGCTGCCGAAGGGCGAGATGACCCATCGTGGAACTCGCGTTGATCCCTCCAAGATCACGCGCGTCGCGCTGATGACGGTCGAAGGTGAGAACGACGACATCTCCGGGCTCGGTCAGACCGAAGCAACGCACACATTGTGCAGTTCGATCCCCGATCATCGCCGCGTTCATTACGTCCAGAAGGGCGTCGGACATTACGGCGTGTTCAACGGATCGCGATTCAAGTCGGAGATCGTGCCGCGAATTCACGACTTCATGGTCACGGCTGCGAATCCCAACGCATCGCAGGCTCTCGCGGCCGAATAGACGCGTTTTTCGGCTTTCCCGTCGAAAATTCAGGCCCTGCCGGAGGCTCCGACGGGGCCTGGTTCCCTTCAGATTCGAGGTATTTAGGTAGCTTTATAGGAGTGAGTCTCCGCTCACCCCTTGCATGCATCCAGTGGGGGCGAAAAAACCGGGTTCCAACCCCAGTCTGTAGGGTCTCCCGGGCGCCAGACCCCTGTATATTGGGCAAATGATTTGTTTTTGCGCCGAGCGCTTTCCCTGGCGGCGGTTATGGCAGAATCCGGGCGAACTCCTGCTCCCCGGACTGACAGACATGGCCACTCGCGCTCTCCTTTATCGGCGCCCCCACGAACCGAAGACCCTCCTGATCACCCATGGATCGCAATTCTTTGCGATTCGGCTGCGCCGACACCGTCGAGCGCGCCGCTATACGCTCAGAATTCATCCGAGCGATCGCGAAGCCATCCTCACCATGCCGCCGCGTGGCACGCTGGTCGAAGCAAAGGATTTCGCGCAGCGTCATGGTGCGTGGATCGCGGCACGCCTCGGTCGCTTGCCGAAGGCCGCGCCGTTTCAACCTGGCACAGTGATACCGCTTCGCGGCGCCTCTCACCGCATCGTTCATCGCGCCGGCACGCGTGGCACGGTGTGGACCGAGGTGCGCGACTCCGGTGAACGCATCCTCTGCGTCGCCGGCGGGGTCGAACATGTCGACCGCCGCGTCAGCGACTTCCTCAAGCGCGAGGCACGCCGCGATCTCCAGCGTTCGGCGGAAGCCTATGCCGCCGAGCTCGGCGTCAAGGTCAAGCGGCTCTCGATCCGCGATCAGTCCAGCCGCTGGGGCTCCTGCACCTCGGCGGGCTCGCTCTCGTTCTCCTGGCGCCTGATCCTCGCGCCCCCCTACGTGCTCGACTATCTCGCCGCGCACGAAGTCGCCCATCTGGTCGAAATGAACCATTCGGCGCGGTTCTGGCGCGTCTGCGGGAAGGTCTGTCCGTCGATGGAGCGCGCCAAGAATTGGCTCGATACCCACGGCAACGATCTGCACCGCTACGGGGTCGAGGATTAGGCCTCGCTGCAAACCCAACACTCGCTGTCGTCGCCCGGCTTGACCGGGCGACCCAGTACGCCGCGGCAGCGGTTTTGAATCTCGATGTCTCAGAATACTGGATTCCCCGCCTTCGCGGGGAATGACAGTGGAGAACGAGGCGACAGCAACGCGTTTTGCGCGACTTTTGCCTCACGCAACGAAGATCGCGCGGCATCCCTCATTTGCCCCGCCACATCAAAGCTTTCGCGCAATCCACCGCGCGCCACGCCGGCAATCACCGGCTACTGTGCATGGGGTTGTTTTCGCGATTCTTGTTTTGAGGTCACGAGGACCCCAGGCCGAACCTACCGATTTCCGCCAAACAGGCGGTCCATCAGCCAGCCGTCCAGCCCCGGCGCTGCTTCCGGCCGTACGGCGGCGCGCGTCGGCGCCGGGCGATAGGTGCCATTATTGGCAGGAGCAGATGGTGGCGCTGTCGGCGGCGATACCTGCGATCCTGCCTGCGCGAGATTCGACAGACCCCAGTTGGCTTGTGCGTTCGGCAAGGCTGCGACCGGCACACCCTCGTGCGCCGTGCGCATGAAGTGCGACCAGACCTCAACCGGCAGGCCGCCACCAGTCGCCTTCTTCGTCGGCGAGTTGTCGTCATTGCCGAGCCAGACGCCGGTGACGAGGTTTGCGGTGTAGCCGACGAACCAGGCGTCGCGGTAATCCTGGCTGGTTCCGGTCTTGCCGGCTGCCATCCAGCCCGGAATCTCCGCTTTCTTGGCAGTGCCGTTGATCAGGGTCTCCCGCATCATCGTGTTCATCATCCCGACATAGCGCGGGTCGATCACCTGATTGCGCTCCTCGGGCTGGCGCATGTAGAGCAGCTTGCCGTCGAGTGTCTTGATCCGCCTCACCACATGCGGCGACACCGCGAAGCCGCCATTGGCGAACGGCGCATAGGCGCCAACCAGTTCGACGACCGACACTTCGGAGGTGCCGAGCGCGATCGAGGCGTTGGGCTCGAGCTTCGAGGAGATGCCGAGCCGGTGCGCGGTGCGCACCACGTTCTTCGGCCCAACTTCGAGGCCGAGGCGAATCGCGACCGTGTTGAGCGACATCGCGAGCGCCTGCGTCAGCGTCACCGGGCCGAAATATTCGTGGGTGTAGTTCTCGGGCTTCCAGCCCTTGACCTCGATCGGCGCGTCCTGGCGGACGGTGTCCGGCGTCAGACCCTGCTCGAGCGCGGTCAGATAGACGAACGGCTTGAACGAGGAGCCCGGCTGGCGCTTGGCGGTGACCGCGCGGTTGTACTGGCTGTCGGAATAGTTCCGGCCGCCCACCATGGCACGCACGGCGCCGTCAGGCGTCATAGCCACCAGTGCGCCCTGACTGACATTGAACTTCACGCTCTTGGCCGCGAGTTCGTCGATGATGGCGGCTTCCGCCACGCTCTGCAGCTTTGGATCGATCGTGGTCTCGACGGTGATGCTCTCGTCGATCTGGCCGACGAGATCGTCGAGCACCTCGCCGATCCAGTCGGCGACGTAGTTGACCGTGCCGGCGCCGACCGGCTTCACATTGTAGGAGGGATGACCGATCGAGGCCTGTGCCTGCGCTTGCGTGATGAATTTCGCGTCGGCCATCGCCGCGAGCACGATCTGCGCGCGCTGCTCGGCGCCTTCCGGATTACGGTTGGGCGCGAGCCGCGATGGCGATTTGACGAGACCGGCCAGCATCGCGGCTTCGGCGATCGTCACGTTCTTCGCCGACTTGCCGAAATAGCGCTGCGCGGCTGCCTCGACGCCATAGGCGCCCGAGCCGAAATAGACGCGGTTGAGATAGAGCTCCAGGATCTCGTTCTTGGAATGCTTGCGCTCCAGCCAGATCGCAAGCTCCGCCTCCTGCAGCTTGCGCTGCACGGTGCGCTCCTGGGTCAGGAACAG
Source organism: Pseudomonadota bacterium (assembly GCA_023388935.1). Classification (GTDB taxonomy): domain Bacteria; phylum Pseudomonadota; class Alphaproteobacteria; order Rhizobiales; family Xanthobacteraceae; genus Bradyrhizobium. The sequence continues at coordinate 54,616 of JAEWFG010000006.1, forward strand.
GTTTTTCGCGAGCTGTTGCGTCAGCGTCGAGCCGCCCTGCGACACGCCGCGATGAAGCACGTTGGTGACGAGCGCGCGCAGGATGCCTACGGGATCGATGCCGAAATGCGAATAGAAGCGGCGGTCCTCGATGGCGATGAACGCCTTGGGCAGATAAGGCGGCAGGTCCTTCAGCGAGACATTGGCGCCGGCCATCTCGCCGCGCTGCGCCAGCATGCTGCCGTCGATGCCGACGATCTGGATCGTCGGCGGACGCTTTGGAATCTCCAGCGACTGGATCGGCGGCAGATGGGCGCCGACCCAGACCACGACGCCGGTCACGGCGATCGCGCCCCACAGGCCAAGCACCGCGCCCCAATAGACGAGGCGACCGAGGCTGAAGCCTCCGCGCGACTTCAACCGGCGTTTGGCGCCGCTGCGGCTTGCCTGCGCCTTCCGCTCGCGCGGCGGCTCATCGTCGGAATCATCGCTTCGACGCTTGGATGATTTCGCAGACTTCTTCGGCTTGTCCTCGGCATTGGGGATGCGGTCCGCCGCCGTCAGGCGCAGATCGGCGAGCGCCGCGGGCAAGCCGAACAGCGGCTCTTTCCGCCCACCCTTTTTCTTTCCCCACGCCATACGCAAAACGCCCGGTCAACCCGCTCCGCCGCACGCTAGCGGTCGCTGTTTAAGGCCCGGTTACCCCGTGCTTAACGTCTGATTAGGAGGTGGGGCATTCGCCTGCCGCAGTTCCGCTCATCAGGCTCCGGAGCTAGGATTGCAGCAATCAAGAAGAGGGAACTCGTATGGGCCATATCGATCCGACCAAGGAGATCTTCGCGCAATTCCGGGATAACGACCGCCAGGGTCCGATCCACATGCTCAATCTGGTGCGCTTGCGCAAAGAGGCTGCCTACCCGGACGGCCGCAAGGCGAGCGGCGCGGAAGCCCTATGCCGCCTATGGCCGCGAGAGCGGCCCGGTGTTCGAGCGCCTCGGCGGCCGCATCGTCTGGCAAGGCAGGTTCGAGCTGATGCTGATCGGTCCGCAGGACGAGCGGTGGGACCATTGCTTCATCGCCGAATATCCAAGCGTTGCAGCCTTCGTCGAGATGATCCGCGATCCCGTCTATCGCGAAGCGGTGAAACACCGGCAGGCGGCGGTGGAAGATTCGCGGCTGATCCGGCACGCCGTGCTGCCGGTCGGGAAGAATTTTGGGGAGATACCGGCGTAGAGGCCAGCATTGGGAATCTCTCTCCGTCATCCCCGCGCAACGGCGAAGCCGTTGTCGCTGGAGGTGCAAGCCTTGATATGTGAGCCTCGAAGGGTGACGGTGATGGAGCGGCCTCGCAGCCGATTTGCGTGGCGAAGCCCAAAAAAATCGGCGGCCCGCAGGCCGCCGATGGCATTGCAGAGTCCAACCACTAACCCGCCGGGCTGGCATCCTCCAGGATCGGACCGAACAGCTCCCAGCGCTCGCCGTTGAACTTCATCATCTGAAGCTGCTTGTTGACGCGGTAGTCGGTCGCCGAGGTATTGGCCTTGATGCCGGGCAGCCCGACGTCGCCGGTAACGTCCTTCAGCGAAGCGGCCTGCTTCATGACGTTCTCGCGCGTCAGGTTGTCGCCGCACTGCTGCAGCACGTGGGCCAGGAGCTGGGCGGTGCCGTAGCCGTAGGTGTTGAAGTTCGAGTCCTTGTCGCCGTCCGGATAGTACTTCGCCATGAAGTCGAAATACTTCTTCATGCCGGCGTCATCCTTCCAGGTCGGATCGAGCGGATCCTTGCCGTAGTTGACGCTGATGACGCCCTTGGCCGCGTCGAGACCGGCGGGCTTCATCACCGCGCCGACCGACGTGGCGTTGATGTCGACGATCTGCACGGGATGCCAGCCCATCTCGGCGATCTTCTTGATCGCCTGTGCTGCCTGCTTCGGCGTGGTGGCGCTGAAGAACAGGTCGGCGCCGGCGTCCTTGATCTTGAGGATCTGCGAATCGACGGTCGGATCGGAGACTTCGTAGGACGCTTCCGTCACGATCATCTTGGCTGCCTTGTCGCCGAGGCCGGCCTTCATGCCGCTCAGATAGTCCTTGCCGAGGTCGTCGTTCTGATAGAGCACGCCGATCTTCGCGTTAGGGTGCTCCTTCAGGATGTACTGACCGTAGATGCGGCCCTCGACGAAGTAGTTCGGGTTGTAACCCATGGTCCACGGGAAGTTCTTCGGGTCCGTGAACCTCGAGGCGCCGGTCGCCGCGAACAGCTGCGGCACCTTCTTGGAATTGAGATATTTCTGTACGGCTGCGTTCGAGGGTGTGCCGATGATCTGGAAGGTCAGCAGCACCTCGTCGCTCTCGACGAGCTTGCGCACCTGCTCCACGGCCTTCGGCGGCGAATAGGCGTCGTCGTACTGGATCAGGTTGATCTTGCGGCCGTTGATGCCGCCCTGGTCGTTGAGCATCTTGAAATAGGCGGCCTGGGCCTTGCCGATCGAAGCATAGGCCGATGCAGGTCCCGAGAACGGCACGGTCTGGCCGATCTTGATCTCGGTGTCGCTGGCGCCCGGATCATATTTTTTCTGGGCATTGGCCGCAGAGACTGACAGCGCGAGGGTCAGCGCCGTCGCCGCGGCCAGATGCAGACTTCCATTCCTCATTCGCAATTTCCTCAGTGTGTTATTGTCGATGATCGATCGGGCGCACTGCTATGCGCCCGACGCCATCGCTGTGCGGGAGTGTGGAGGAATCATTGCTGCGACGCAAGGCGACGAAGTGCCCATCGTTCGTAGGGTAGGTTAAGCTTTGTTAACCGACCCTACGAGATCAGCCTTAGAACTAGCCCGACGATCCCGTGTCCTCGATGATCGGTCCGAACAGCTCCCAGCGTTCGCCGTTGAACCTCATCATCTGCATCTGCTTGTTGACCCGATAATCGTTCGGTCCGGTGTTGATCTTGATGCCGGGCAGCGCGAGGCTTGGGATGTAGCCCTTGACGTTGGCGACCTGCTTCATGACGTTCTCGCGCGTCAGGTCATCGCCGCATTGCTTCAGAACCTGCACCAGAAGCTCGGCCACCGAATAGCCGTAGGTGTTGACCGTGTTGAGCTTGTCGCCCTCAGGAAAATACTTGTCCATGAAGGCGAAGAAGGCCTTTAGGCCCGGATCGTCCTTCCATTGCGGGTCGCTCGGTTCCTTGCCGTAGTTGGTCGAGATGATCCCTTTGGAGATGTCGAGACCAGCCGGCTTCAGCGTTGCCGAGATCGGGCTCGCGTTGATGTCGAGGATGTGCACCGGCGTCCAGCCGAGATCGGCGAGCTTCTTGATCGCCTGTGCCGCGAATTTCGGCGTCGAGGCATCATAGAACAGGTCGGCGCCCAGCGACTTCAGCTTGACCACCTGCGAGTCCACCGTCGGATCGGTGACCTCGTAGGACTCCTCGCCGACGATCATGCTGGCGGCCTTGCCGCCAAGTCCGTTCTTCAGACCCGCGAGATAGTCGCGGCCCATGTCGTCGTTCTGGTAGAGCACGCCGATCTTGGCATTGGGGTGATTGGCGAGAATGTATTTGGCGTAGATACGCCCCTCGGAGACGTAGTTTGGATTGTAGGCGATGGTCCAGGGATAGTTCTGCGGATCGTTGAAACGCGCCGCGCCGGTCGAGGCCAGCAGCTGAGGCACCTTCTTGCCGTTGAGATATTTTTGCACGGCGGCGTTGGCTGCGGTGCCGATAAGCTGGAAGGTGAACAGCACTTCGTCGCCTTCGACGAGCTTACGCACCTGCTCGACAGTCTTCGGCGGCGAATAAGCGTCGTCATACTGGATCAGGTTGATCTTGCGGCCGTTGATGCCGCCCTGGTCGTTGATCATCTTGAAGTAGGCGGCCTGGGTCTTTCCGATATTGGCGTAGACCGAATAGGCGCCGGAGAACGGCACGGTCTGGCCGATCTTGATCTCGGTGTCGCTTGCGCCGACGTCGTACTTTTTCTGGGCGAGAGCTTGGTTGGCGGAGAACGCGAAGGCGAGCGCCGCCGTGGCAGCTATGAAGGCTCTGCGATTGCTCATGTTGGATTGTTCCTCCTGGTGGGATTTTGGGTCGACGGTCTTTTTCCCGTTGATTGCAACGGTCGCCATCGCTGCCGAAGATTGTGGAGGAAGGTCCGGCGGCGCGCAAGTATCGCGGCGCTGCGCTGTAGCGTCTTAGGTCAGGAACAATGCAACCAGCGCGACCGCCGCCGGCAGGGGCCGGCACGATCCGGACCAAGTTGAGCTCCCCCAAAGCGTCAGCTTTCGGGTGGACGGTAGCACATGCGGTATGGCACGCACGATGCGTGTTCCAATGCAACGGTGTCGCAATGGCCGCTCGATCAACCGACACGCCTGAACGCTTCTATCTCGATCGCATGGCAACGCCGATCGGGACCGCCCTGCTCGTCACCGATGCCGGGGGCGCGTTGCGCGCGCTCGACTGGGAGGACTACGAACACCGCATGCGCGAGCTCTTGCGCCTGCATTACGGCGCGGTGGATCTCCGTGATCAGCCTGCGCCCGCGGAAATGCGGACCGCGCTGTCGGACTATTTCGAAGGCGATCTCGGTCGGCTCCTGGCGATCGCATGGCGTATTGCCGGCACCCCGTTCCAGCGCAAGGTCTGGACCGCGCTTGCGCAAATCCCCGCGGGAACCACACTCAGCTATGGCGCGCTGGCGGCAAGGCTGGACATGCCCAAAGCCGTGCGCGCCGTCGGCCACGCCAACGGCTCCAATCCGATCAGCGTGGTGCTACCCTGTCACCGTTTGATCGGCGCGGATGGTTCGCTGGTGAAATACGGCGGCGGGCTGGAGCGCAAACGCTGGCTGCTGCGGCATGAAGGGGTGGAGGTTTGAAGGGCGTAGCGCGCCAATCTCTCCACTCGTCATTCCGGGGCGCTGCGCAAGCGGCGAGCCCGTAATCCATCGGGCGTCACCGACGATGCGGATGAATGGATTCCGGGCTCGCGCTACGCGCGCCCCGGAATGACGAGAGCTCTCACGCCGCCGGCTGGACCGACTTGTCGCCGGCCATCACATGGGTCAGTGCGCGCTTGATCGCGGATTGACGGGTTGGGGCGGTGATCTGTGCACCGAGGAGGTCGGTGACGTAGAACACGTCGCGCGCGCGCTCGCCGAAGGTCGCGACATGGGCCGAGGCGATGTTGAGATTGAGCTTCGAGATCGCCGTGGTCAGCTCGTAGAGCAGGCCGGGGCGGTCGAGGCCGGAGACCTCGATTACGGTGTAGCGGTCGGACCATTGGTTGTTGATGGTCACTTCCGGCTCGACCACGAAGGGCCTCGCCTTGCCGCGTACGGCGCGCTGCGCCACCACTTCCGGCAGGCGCAGCTTGCCTTCCAGCACGTCCTCGATCATCTCGCCGATGCGCGTGGCGCGCCGGCCTTCGTCCTCGTCGCGGTCGTATTCCCGTGAGATCGAGATCGTGTCCAGCGCGCGTCCGTCGGTCGTGGTGTAGATCTGGGCGTCGACGATGTTGGCGCCGGCCGAGGCGCAGGCGCCTGCGATGATCGAGAGCAGCCAGGGATGGTCGGCGGCGAAGATCGTCAGCTCGGTGACGCCGCGCACCTCGTCGAAGCCGACATTGATCGCGAGCTTGTGGCCGGCCTGCTCGCTGGAGCGGACGAAGCGGGCGTGGCGGATCTTTCGCGGCAGCTCGACCTTGAGCCAATAGGCCGGATAGTGCCGGCCGATATAGGCATCCAGCTCGTCCTTCGGCCATTCGGCGAAGGCCATGCGGAATTCGGCATAAGCGGCTGCAAGCCGTTTGCCGCGGTCGACTTCCGAAAAGCCGCCGGTCAGCACCGGCTCTGTCTCATAATAGAGAGAACGCAGCAGCTGTGCCTTCCAGCCGTTCCACACGCCCGGACCGACGCCGCGGATGTCAGCGGTGGTCAGGATCGTCAGCAGCTTCATCTGCTCGACCGACTGCACCACGGCGGCGAAATTCTCGATGGTCTTGCGGTCGGAGAGGTCGCGCGACTGCGCGACCGTCGACATCGTCAGATGTTCCTCGATCAGCCAGGCCACGAGCTCGGTGTCGGCCGGACTGAAGCCGAGCCGTGGGCAGAGCCGCCGCGCCACCTTGGCGCCTGCGATCGAGTGATCCTCGGGCCGGCCCTTGGCGACGTCGTGCAAGAGCGTTGCGATATAGATCACCGCGCGATGCTCGGGCCGGGTCTTGCGCATCAGGTTGCTGGCGAGCGTGAACTCCTCGATGCCGCCGCGCTCGATGTCCTGGAGGAAGCCGATGCAGCGGATCAGGTGCTCGTCGACCGTATAGTGATGATACATGTTGAACTGCATCATCGAAACGATCTTGCCGAAGGCGCGGATGAAGTGGCCGAGCACGCCGGTCTCGTTCATCCGCCGCAGCACGATCTCGGCGTTGTCGGAGGTCAGGATCTCCATGAACAGCCGGTTGGCCTCGGGGTTCTCGCGAAGCTGCGCGTTGATCAGGCCGAGTGAACGCGTCACGACGCGCATCGCATCCGGATGGAAGGCGAGGTTGTTCTTCTGTGCCAGGCGGAAGATGCGGATCAAATTGACCGGATCGCGCTTGAACACGTCGGGCGCGACGACGTTGATGCGGTTGTTGTCGACGATGAAGTCGTCGCTGTCAGGCACGCGCCGCTTCACGGGGGTGGGGCGCAGCCGCGCCATCATCCGGCTCAGCACCGGCGCAGGCTTGGCCTGCTGGTCCTCGAGCTTGGCGCAGAGGATGGCGGTGAGATTGCCGACTTCCTTGGCGACCAGGAAGTAGTGCTTCATGAAGCGCTCGACGTCCTGCATGCCGGGATGCGACGTGTAACCGAGCCGGACCGCGATCTCGCGCTGGAGATCGAAGGACAGGCGCTCTTCGGCGCGGCCGGAGTAGAAATGCAGATTGCAGCGCACCGACCAGAGGAAATCGGCGCAGCGGCGGAAGGTGCGGTATTCCTGCGCGTCGAACACGCCGCGCTCGACCAGCTCGTTCGTGTCGCGGACGCGGTAGACGTATTTGGCGATCCAGAACAGCGTGTGCAGGTCGCGCAGGCCGCCTTTGCCGTCCTTGACGTTGGGCTCGACCAGGTAGCGCGACTGGCCGCCGCGGCGGTGCCGCTCCTCGCGCTCGGCGAGCTTTGCGGTGACGAATTCGGACGCCGTGCCCTGCACCACTTCCTTGTCGAAGCGCGCGACCAGCTCGTCATAGAGCGGCTGGTCGCCGGTGAGAAACCGCGTTTCCAGGATCGCGGTGCGGATCGTCATGTCGCCGCGCGCCTGCCGGATCGATTCATCGACCGAGCGCGTGGCGTGACCGACCTTCAGTCCCATGTCCCAGAGGCAGTAGAGGATCGCTTCGGCGACCTGCTCGCCCCAGGCGGTCTGCTTGTAGGGCAGGATGAAGAGCAGATCGATGTCGGACTCCGGGGCCATCAGGCCGCGGCCATAGCCGCCGGTCGCCACCACCGCCATGCGCTCGGCACCGGTCGGGATCGGCGAGCGGTAGAGATGACGTGTTGCCGCCGAATACAGGATGCGGATGATCTCGTCCTGGACATGGCACAGCCGTTCGGCGCAGCGGCGGCCGTGGCGGTCCTTCAGCAGGATCTCCTGTGCCGCGGCGCGGGCCGCGATCAGCTCGGCCTTGAGCAATTGCGCCAGGGCCGTGCGGAACGCGTCCTCGCGTCCCTCGTGCTTTTCGGCAAGCGCGTCGATCGCGGCGGTGATCCGCGCGGTGTCGAAGCGATTGTCTACCTCGGCCTTGTGCTCAGTCGCGACGCTGTCCATGCCTCACCGGATATAAGAGGTGACAGGCGCTGTCACCCGCCATTCTCGGGCAATAGTTGTTCCATGCTGGGAAGGTCCGGTTTTGAGCAAAGTTGTTCTCGGCCGGCCCGCTTTCAAGGGGCGGATTTTCTCGTTGACCTCTTGATATAACTCATTGAAGAACAATGAAGTTTTGGAGGAGGCTGGGCATGACTAGGATTACACGGCGCATTCTGCTGGCGGGAGCCGTGGCTCTCGCTGCGACCCCCGCGGCACGGGCGGCGGATCCACTCAAGGAGATCCGGATCGACTGGGCGACCTACAATCCGGTGTCGATGGTCCTGAAACAGAAGGGGCTGCTGGAGAAGGAGTTCGCCAAGGACGGCATCACCATCACCTGGGTGCAGTCAGCCGGCTCCAACAAGGCGCTCGAATTCCTCAACGCCGGCTCGATCGATTTCGGTTCGACCGCCGGTTCGGCGGCTCTGGTCGCACGCATCAACGGCAATCCGATCAAGTCGATCTATGTCTATTCGCGTCCCGAATGGACCGCGCTGGTGACATCAAAGGATTCCAGGATCGCGAGCGTTGCTGATCTCAAGGGCAAGCGCGTCGCGGTGACGCGCGGCACCGATCCGCACATCTTCCTGGTGCGCGCGCTGCTCGGCGCCGGCCTGACCGAAAAGGACATCACGCCGGTGCTGCTCCAGCATGCCGACGGCAAGACCGCGCTGATCCGCGGCGATGTCGATGCCTGGGCCGGCCTCGATCCGATGATGGCGCAGGCCGAGGTCGAGGAGGGCGCGAAGCTCTTCTACCGCAAGGCCGATGCCAACACCTGGGGCATCCTCAATGCGCGCGAGCAGTTCTTGAAGGAGTACCCGGAGGTCACCCGCCGCGTGCTTGCGGTGTACGAGGACGCGCGCAAATATTCGCTGGCCAATTACGACGAGCTGAAGAAGACCTTCATCGCCGTGACCAAGCTGCCCGAGGCCGTCGTCGACAAGCAGCTCAAGGAGCGCACCGAGCTCACCCACAGCCGTATCGGCGCGCCCCAACGCGAGTCGATCCTGGCCGCCGGCCTCGCGCTGCAACAGGCCGGCGTCGTCGACGCCAAGGTCGACGTGAGGGCCGCGCTCGATGCCCTGATCGACGACCAGGTCCCGCTGCCGACGAATTGACGTGGTGGTCGCGCGCCACCGCAACAAACTCCCCTGTCGTCCCGGGGGCGCGAAGCGAACCCGGGACCCATAACCACAAGGAGTGGTTTGGCGCGAAAGCGATAACTCCGAGTCCCCGTAACCACATCTCCCTGTGGTTATGAGTCCCGGATCGGCGCTTCGCCCTGGACAACGCAACGCGTTGCCAAGAGCGGCGCTTGTCCGGGACGACAGCGGAGATTGCCGCGCCCTTGCATTCCCTCGCCAGACGCGCTTGCTAGGGCCATGATCTCCGACGCGCCAGCCTTGCAACAATCCTCGGAACCGGCCGAAAGCGTCGCCGCGCCCTCGCGGCTGTCCCGTTATGTGGGGCCGGCGCTGGGGCTGTTGCTGCCGCTCGCCCTCGCGCTGGGCTGGGAACTCGTGGTCTGGCTCGGCTGGTCCAGTGGCCGATTGGTGCCGCCACCCTCGCGCGTCCTTGCCACCATCACCGAGCTCGCCCGCTCCGGCGAACTGGTCCGCCACATCGCCGCGACGCTGTGGCGCGTCGGGCTCGGCTTTGCCGTCGGGGTGGTCGCGGGCACGCTGTTAGGTGCCATTTCCGGCTATTGGTCGCTGGCGCGCCGGCTGCTCGATCCGACCGTACAGGCGCTCCGCGCGATCCCCTCGCTGGCCTGGGTGCCGCTGTTCATCCTCTGGCTCGGCATCTTCGAGACCTCGAAGATCGCGCTGATCGCGGTCGGCGTGTTCTTCCCGGTCTATCTGGGCGTGATGGGCGCGATTCTCTCGGTCGATCGCAAGATCGTCGAGGTCGGCCGCACCTTCCGCCTCTCCGGCCCGGCGATGATCCGCCGCATCCTGCTGCCCGCGGTGCTGCCGGCCTACGTCGTGTCCTTGCGCGTCGGCTTGGGATTGGGGTGGATGTTCGTGGTCGCGGCCGAGCTGATCGGTGCCTCCGAAGGCCTCGGCTACCTCCTGCTCGATGGCCAGCAGCTCGGCAAGCCTGCGCAGATCCTGGCTGCGATCGTGATCTTCGCCATCCTCGGCAAGCTCACGGACTGGCTGATCGAGGTCGCGGCCGCGCCGTTCCTGCGCTGGCAGGACGCCTTCGGGCGCGCGAAGGGAGCCTGAAGCGATGCTGGCACTCGACCGGGTCAGCAAGACCTATCCCAACGGCGTGCAGGCGCTGGCGCGCTTCTCCGCGGAGATCAAGCAGGGCGAGATCATCGCGATCATCGGCGGCTCCGGCTGCGGCAAGTCCACGCTGCTGCGCGCCATCGCCGGTCTCGACCGCGCGAGTTCGGGCACGGTGACGCTCGACAACGAGGCGATCGCCTCGCCGCATGCCAAGATCGGCATCATCTTCCAGGAGCCGCGGCTTCTGCCCTGGCTCAGCGTCGCCGACAATATCGGCTTCGGTCTTGCCGATCTGCCTGCAGCCGAACGGCGCGAAAAGGTGGCGCGCGCGCTCGATCGCGTCGGGCTTGCCGAGAAGGCGCAGGCCTGGCCGCGCGAGCTCTCCGGCGGGCAGGCGCAGCGCGTCGCGATCGCACGCGCGCTGGTGCCGCAGCCCGAAGTGCTCTTGCTCGACGAGCCATTCTCGGCGCTCGATGCCTTCACCCGCCGCGACCTGCAGGATCATTTGCTCGACCTCTGGGCCGATACGCGTCCGACGTTGATCCTCGTCACACATGACGTCGACGAAGCCGTGGTGCTGGCCGATCGCGTGCTGGTGATGCGGCCGCGGCCGGGCCGGCTGTTCGACCATATCGAGATCAATCTGGGTCGGCCGCGCGACCGCAATTCGCCGCTGTTCGAAAATTTCAAGCGAAGTGTGCTGACGTCGCTCGACCGTTCGCTCGATCGCAGCGTGCCCGACCGCGACGCAACCCAGGGTCCCGGTCAGGCCATGTGGTGGTGACAATCTCTCCCTGAGCCGGTACATCGAGGGGCGATTTTTCCGGGAGAGAACCAAATGGACGCCGCAGCACTGCGCCAGATGCAGGCCCCGATCAAGGAACGCTACAAGACCGATCCCAAGACCGCGATGATCACGCTGAAGGCCAAGGGATCGACCGACAGCGAAGGCATCGCCTGCAAGGTCGAAACCGGTCGCGCCATTGCAATGGCCGGCCTTCATCCCGCCACCGGCGGCTCCGGCCTCGAACTCTGCTCCGGCGACATGCTGCTGGAAGCGCTGGTCGCCTGTGCCGGCGTCACGCTGAAGTCGGTCGCGACCGCGATCGAGGTGCCGCTGAAGACCGGCAACGTCTACGCCGAGGGTGATCTCGACTTCCGCGGCACGCTCGGCGTCGACAAGGAGACCCCGGTCGGCTTCGCCGAGATCCGTCTGCGCTTCGAGGTCGACACCGACGCACCGCAGGACAAGCTCGATCTGCTGCTCAAGCTCACCGAGCGGTACTGCGTGGTCTATCAGACCATCAAGAACGGCCCGAAGGTTTCGGTGTCGATGCAGCGGATGTGAGGGGCGAAAGTCGTATTCCAACAATCGGTGTCGTTCCCGCCTAGTGCGCAATTGCGCACGGGGGGCGGGAACCCATAACCCCAGGCCGTGGTGCTTTCGCACGGTCGGCGCCCCAGCTTTGTGAATAACTGCGGCCTGTGGCTATGGATTCCGGGCTCGCGCTTCGCGCGCCCCGGAATGACGGTGAGAGTTACTTTACGCTCCATCCGGATCTGCGCTTCGCTTGTCTGGTACGACAAAGAAAAAATGCCCCCCGAACTCTCCTACATCCTCTTCCTTCTCCTGCGCATGGCAGTCGCGGCAGCATTCGTGGTGTCGGCGTCGATCATCACCGAGCGCTCCGGTCCGGTGATCGGTGCGCTGGTGGCGACGCTGCCGATCTCGGCAGGGCCGTCCTACGTCTTCCTCGCGCTCGACCATGACGCCGCCTTCATCGCGCAGGGCGCACTGTCGAGCCTACCGGTCAACGCCGCGACGATCGTCCTGGGGCTGACCTATGTCGTGCTGGCGCAGCGGCATAGCTTTGCCGTGAGTGTCGGAAGCGCGATCGCGGTGTGGATCGTGCTGGCGTCCATCATCCGTCTGTTCGACTGGACCTTGACGGCTGGACTCGTCGTGAACCTGGTTGCCTTCGGCATCTGCATTCCGCTGCTCGCAAAGTACCGACATGTGAAGATGCCGCTGGTGACGCGTCGCTGGTACGACATTCCGTTCCGCGCCTCATTGGTCGCAACACTGGTCGCGATCGTAGTCTCGACCTCGGGCTGGGTCGGCCCGCGTGTCTCCGGCGTGATTGCGCTCTATCCGATCGTCTTCACCAGCATGATGGTGATCCTGCATCCGCGCATCGGCGGCCCGCCAACCGCCGCGGTGCTCGCCAACTCGGCCTGGGGCCTGCTCGGCTTCGGTATGGCGATCGCTGTGCTGCATCTGGGGGCCGCCAATTTCGGCTCCGCGGCGGGATTGAGCCTCGGGCTCGCGACCTGTATCGTCTGGAATCTGACGTTGTGGTGGAACGGGCGGAGGAAGCGGCTGGCGGCGGCGCAGACATAATCTCGATCCTCATGGTGAGGAGGCGCGCAAGCGCCGTCTCGAACCATGAAGGCCCGGATCTCGCCCGCGGCCATCCTTCGAGACGCCGCTTGCGCGGCTCCTCAGGATGAGGACCGTTCACTGCTTCGGCAGCTTCGCCCTCAACGCATACAGCGCATCCAGCGCTTCGCGCGGCGACATCTCGTCGGGGTGCAGCGCCTTCACCGCTTCCATCAGAAGCTCGGCCTCGCTCGGCGGTGCGGCTTCCGCGGCGGCACGCGAGGGCACGGCGAACAGTGGCAGATCGTCGGCGAGGGCGCGCGCGGTCTGGCCGCGGTCCTGGGCCTCGAGTTTTGCCAGCACCGATTTGGCGCGCGTGATCACGGCCGGCGGCAGGCCGGCGAGCTTGGCGACCTGGATGCCGTAGGAGCGGTCGGCCGAACCGGGCAGCACCTCGTGCAGGAACACGACATTGCCCTGCCACTCCTTCACCCGCACCGTCGCGTTGAACATGCGCGGCAGCTTGGCCGAGAGTGCGGTCAGTTCGTGGTAATGCGTCGCGAACAGCGTGCGGCAGCGGTTGCTTTCGTGCAGATGCTCGATCGCGGCCCAGGCGATCGAAAGCCCGTCGAAGGTCGCGGTGCCGCGACCGATTTCGTCGAGGATCACAAGCGAGCGTTCGCCGGCCTGATTGAGGATCGCCGCGGTCTCGACCATCTCCACCATGAAGGTGGAGCGGCCGCGGGCGAGATCGTCGGCGGCACCGACGCGCGAGAACAAGCGGTCGATGATGCCGATCCGCGCGCGCGTGGCCGGCACGAAGCTGCCGATCTGGGCGAGCAGTGCAATCAGCGCGTTCTGCCGCAGGAAGGTCGATTTACCGGCCATATTGGGGCCGGTCAGCAGCCAGAGCTGGCCGGACTTTTGCGCGGGCGCCGGTGACAGGTCGCAGGCATTGGCGATGAACGGCTCGCCATTGCGCTTCAGCGCCTGCTCGACCACGGGATGGCGGCCGGCTTCGATGGCAAAGCCGAGGGAGGAGTCGACCTCGGGCCGCACATAATTGTCATCGACCGCGAGTTTTGCCAGCGAGGTCGCGACGTCGAGCAGCGCGAAGCCGTGCGCCGCGGCGCGCAGATCCTCGCTGATCGCCAGTGCCTTCGCTGAAAGCCGCTCGAAGATCTCGAGCTCGAGACCGAGCGCGCGATCGCCGGCATTGGCGATCTTGGCTTCGATCTCGCCCAGTTCGGACGTGGTGAAGCGCACCTGTCCCGCCAGCGTCTGGCGATGGATGAAGGTTGCGTTCAACGGCGCCGTCATCAGCTTGTCGCCGTGCTGCGCCGTGACCTCGACGAAATAGCCGAGCACGTTGTTGTGGCGGATTTTCAGGCCCTTCACGCCGGTTTGGTCGGCGTAGCGGGCCTGCATCGAGGCGACCACCAGGCGCGAGGCGTCGCGCAGGTTCCGGGCTTCGTCGAGCGCGGGCTCATAGCCCTGGCGCACGAAGCCGCCATCGCGCTTGATCAGCGGCAATTGCTCGTCGAGGGCGCTGGCAAATTCTGCGGCCAGCTCTCGCGACGGCTTTTGTAGCGCGGCCATCACCGCCGCGATCTCCTGCGGCGGCTGGTCGATCTCGCCGAGCCGCGCCAGCGCCTGGTCGGCGGCGATGATGCCATCACGGAGGCCGGCGAGGTCGCGCGGGCCGCCGCGACCGACCGAGAGACGGGCCAGTGCCCGCGACATGTCGGGCGCACCGCGCAGGATGCTGCGGATGTCCTCGCGCGCGGCAGAATCGGCAACGAAGCTGCTGACCGCATCGAGCCGCCGCGCGATCGCCGGCGCATCGGTCAACGGCGCCGCCAGCCGCTGGGCCAGCAAGCGCGAGCCGGCGGAGGTCACGGTGCAGTCGATCGCGTCGAGCAGCGAGCCGCGGCGCTCGCCCGCCAGCGTTCGAGTCAGTTCGAGATTGGCGCGGGTGGCCGGGTCGATCGCCATTGTCGCGCCCGAGGCCTCGCGCGCGGGCGGCGACAGCGGCGGATGCTTGCCGACCTGGGTGCGGTCGACATAGGTGACGGCTGCGGCTGCGGCGGTGGCTTCCAGCCGCGTGAGCTGTGCGAGACCATCCATGGTCGCGACCGCAAAGTAGTCGCACAGCCGCTTTTCGGCGGTGGCGCCGTCGAAGACGTCGCGGGTCAGCGGCGTCAGCGCCGGCAACTCGCGCAAGGTCTGTCCGAGCTCGCTGTCACTATAGAGAGCGTCGGTGACGATCGCCTCGTTCGGATTGATGCGCGCCAGCGTTGCGGCAAGCTCCCCGCCCGAACATTCCGTTACGGTGAATTCAGCGGTCGAGATGTCGATCCAGGCAAGGCCGAAGCGGTCGCCGCCGGCGGACGAGCGGGCGCGTGCGATCGCCAGCAGGTAGTTGTTGGCGCGCGCATCGAGCAGGGTGTCCTCGGTCAGCGTGCCCGGCGTCACCAGCCGCACCACGCCGCGGCGCACGACGCTCTTGTTGCCGCGCGCTTTCGCAGCGGCGGGATCCTCGGTCTGCTCGCACACCGCGACCCGGTGGCCGGCAGTGATCAGACGATGCAGATAATCCTCGGAGCGCTCGACCGGCACGCCGCACATCGGGATATCCGCGCCCTGGTGCTTGCCGCGCTTGGTCAGCACGATGCCGAGCGCCCTTGAGGCGATCTCGGCGTCCTCGAAGAACAATTCGTAGAAATCGCCCATCCGGTAAAACAGCAGGAGGCCCTGATGCGCCGCCTTGATTTCAAGGTATTGTTCCATCATCGGCGTGACGCGCACGGCGGCTTCCGGCGGCGGCGCTGGCGTGGATTCAGGTTCTGGCGCGGGGATGGGCTGTTGGACTGTCATGGGCGGCGCAACCTACAAAATTTCGTCCTGTGCTCCTATCGCTTTGGCCGGCAGGAGGAGGTTTTCCACGCTGTCCGCATCGGGCGAGCGGCTGCCACATTCTCATCGTCATTCCGGGATGCGCCGACAGGCGCAGGCCCGGAATCCATAACCCCGACCTGTGGTTATGGATTCCGGGCTCGCCCTTCGGGCGCCCCGGAATGACGAGCAGATCAGTCGAATATGCCACCCGCGAAACCGTCAATTGACCTGCCGCGAGCGCCCTCCTAAAACTCCGCCGTCATTGAAGAATTCTGGCCGAACCGCGGCATTCAGGGAGAACAACGATGCGTGACGTCTTTATCTGCGATGCCGTGCGGACCCCGATTGGCCGCTTCGGTGGCTCGCTCGCCAAGGTGCGCGCCGACGACCTCGCCGCTGCTCCGATCAAGGCGCTGATGGCGAAGCACCCCAACCTCGACTGGTCGCAGGTGGACGAAGTCTTCTTCGGCTGCGCCAACCAGGCTGGCGAGGACAACCGCAACGTCGCGCGCATGGCGCTGCTGCTCGCGGGGCTCCCGGATTCGGTTCCCGGCCAGACCCTCAACCGGCTGTGCGCCTCCGGTCTCGATGCAGTCGGTGCGGCCGGCCGCGCCATCCGTTCCGGCGAGATCGAGCTAGCGATTGCCGGCGGCGTCGAGTCGATGACGCGCGCGCCCTTCGTGATGGGCAAGGCGCAGGATGCCTTCTCGCGCTCCGCCGAGATCTTTGACACCACCATCGGCTGGCGCTTCATCAATCCGTTGCTCAAGGCGCAGTACGGCGTCGACGCGATGCCCGAGACCGGCGAGAACGTCGCCGAGGAGTTCCAGGTCTCGCGCGCCGACCAGGACGCCTTCGCCATCCGCTCGCAGCAGCGTGCGGGTGCAGCGATCGCGGCGGGCTATTTCGCCGAAGAGATCACGCCGATCACCATTCCAGGCGGCAAGGCGGGTCCGATCACCGTCGACAAGGACGAGCATCCGCGTCCGGAGACCACGCTGGAAGGTCTGACCAAGCTGAAGCCGATCGTGCGCAATCCCGGCACCGTGACCGCCGGCAATGCCTCGGGCGTGAATGACGGCGCCGCCGCGATGATCCTGGCGTCTGAAGCTGCGGTGAAGAAGCACGGCCTCACGCCGCGCGCCCGCATCCTCGGGCTCGCCTCGGCTGGTGTGCCTCCGCGCATCATGGGCATCGGCCCGGTGCCGGCCACCCGCAAGCTGATGGAGCGGCTCGGCAAGAAGATCAGCGATTTCGACCTGATCGAGCTGAACGAGGCCTTCGCCTCGCAGGGCATTGCCTGCCTGCGCCAGCTCGGCGTCAAGGACGATGCTGATTTCGTCAATCCGCATGGCGGTGCCATCGCGCTCGGCCATCCCCTCGGCATGAGCGGCGCGCGCCTCGCACTCACCGCCGTTCACGGCATGGAAAAGCGCGGCGGCAAGCTCGCGCTCGCCACCATGTGCGTCGGCGTCGGCCAGGGCGTTGCGGTGGCGATCGAAAAGCTGAACTAAGCTCATCTCCCTCTCCTCGCTCGGGGAGAGGGGTTTTAGGGATCGTTCCATGATCATCGAGCGCGAGCAGGACGTCACCGCTGCGGCCTTGGCCGTAATGGAGAGGACGTCCGATCCGCGGATGCGTCAGATCATGGTGTCGCTGGTCAAGCACCTGCATGGCTTCGTGCGCGACGTTCGCCTGACCGAGAAGGAATTCCGCGACGCCACGGCTGTTATCGCCGAGCTCGGTCAGCTGACCACCGACACGCACAACGAAGTTGTGCTGATGGCGGGCTCGCTCGGCGTCTCGCCGCTGGTGTGCCTGCTGAACAATGGCGATCAGGGCAACACCGAAACGGATCAATCGCTGCTCGGACCGTTCTGGCGGTTGAACTCGCCGCGGGTGGAGAACGGCGGATCGATCGTCCGGTCCGAGACCCCGGGTGCGCCGCTGTTCGTCAACGGCCGCGTCGTCGACAGGGACGGCCGGCCCGTCGCCGGCGCAGAGGTCGATGTCTGGCACGCCTCGCCGGTTGGCCTCTACGAGAACCAGGATCCCGAGCAGGCCGACATGAACCTGCGCGGCAAGTTCACGACCGATCAGGACGGGTGCTTTTCCTTCCGCTCGGTGATGATGGTCGGTTATCCCATTCCGACCGACGGCGTGGTCGGCCGCCTGCTGCAAGCGCAGAGCCGGCACCCTTATCGTCCCGCGCATCTGCATGCCCTGATCTTCAAGCCGGGATTCAAGGTCCTGATCTCGCAGGTCTACGATCCCAACGATCCCCATATCGACAGCGACGTGCAGTTCGGCGTGACACAAGCGCTGATCGGCAAGTTCCTG
The DNA here is from genome assembly GCA_023388935.1 of Pseudomonadota bacterium. Classification (GTDB taxonomy): domain Bacteria; phylum Pseudomonadota; class Alphaproteobacteria; order Rhizobiales; family Xanthobacteraceae; genus Bradyrhizobium. The sequence continues at coordinate 72,297 of JAEWFG010000006.1, forward strand.
CGCCACGAGACGCCGCATCCGACTGCGCCCGACGTGTCGTCGCCCTGGTATTCGCTCGACCACACCTACCGGCTCGAGGCCGGAGAGGCCGTGCTGCCGCGTCCGCCGATCAAATAGGGCGCTTGCGGGAGGCGTCGGCTGCAGGAGGCAGCTAAACCCGCTTCCCCCGATTAGTTATATACTATAATGATCGGAACATGCGTTGACCGGCCAGACGAAAATGGCCGGGGAGGAGTTCGCCAATGACATTCATCTATCCCGTCGACAGCAACAAGGCGCATCCGCTGCCGCTGTCGCCCGAGTACAAGAGCTCGATCAAGCGCGCACCGAACAAGCCCTTGATTTCGATGCGCCACACGCTGTCGGAATTGACCGGTCCGGTCTACGGCCACGAGACCGTGCGCGAAGGCGACAACGACCTCACCACCCAGCACAAGGGCGAGCCGCTCGGCGAGCGCATCATCGTGCACGGCCATGTGCGCGACGAGGACGGCCGCGGCGTGCCGAATTCGCTGGTCGAGATCTGGCAGGCCAATTCCTGCGGCCGCTACGTCCATGTCCGCGACCAGCATCCGGCGCCGCTCGATCCGAACTTCACTGGCGCCGGCCGCACCCAGAGCGACGCCTCCGGCTACTATCGCTTCGTCACCATCAAGCCGGGCGCCTATCCCTGGGGCAATCACCACAATGCCTGGCGCCCCGCCCACATCCATCTCTCGGTGTTCGGCCATTCCTTCGTCACGCGCCTCGTGACGCAGATGTATTTTCCGGGCGATCCGCTGTTCCCGTTCGATCCGATCTTCAACTCGGTGCCGGATGAGAAGGCGCGGATGCGGATGGTGTCGTCATTCGATCTCGAGAACACCAAACCCGAATGGGCGCTGTGCTACCGCTTTGACATCGTGCTGCGCGGCAAGAACGCCACCCCCATGGAGACCAAGTAACGTGCAGGATTCTGTGAAGCCAGATGGGATCACGCCGTCGCAAACGGTCGGCCCGTTTTTCAAGTACGGCCTGACGCCGGCCGGTGAATATGCCTGGAACGACGCGTTCACCAACTCGACGCTGACGCCCGACGTCTCCGGTGACCGCGTCCGCATTGAAGGCCGGGTGTTCGACGGCGATGGTGCCACCGTGCCGGACGCCATGCTGGAGATCTGGCAGGCGGATGCGCAGGGGCGCTACGCCGATCCGCAGGACAAGCGTGCGCTGCCGAACGCGAGCTTCCGCGGATTTGCCCGCTGCGGCACCGACAAGGACGGCAATTATTCCTTCGATACCATCAAGCCGGGTGTCGTGCCCGACCCCGACGGCAAGCCGCAGGCCCCGCATATCGTCGTTGCGGTGTTCGCGCGCGGCATGTTGCGGCATCTCTATACCCGCGTCTATTTCAGCGACGAGGCCGGCAACGCGGCCGATCCCGTTCTGACGCTGGTCCCGGCCGACCGCCGTGCCACGATCACCGCTGTGCGCGAGGCCGGCAAGGCCGTCTACCGGCTCGACCTGCGACTCCAGGGCGGCGACGAGACGGTGTTCTTCGACGTCTGAGGCCTGAGCCGTTTTCCAGGCGGCCGGGCGCGCGGCTGGCGCTTCCCGAGGTGTTCGTGCAGTATGAGCGCGGCATCTGGGGCGCGCTTCATGACATCTTCTCAACTGCCGGCGGTCGCTGAGCCCGGTTACCTGACGGCTGCGTTGCGCAAGGCCGGCGCCTTGGACGCCGGCGCGGTGCGAGAGGTGAAGGTGCTTCATGAGCGCGACACCGTCGTGTCGCACATCACCCGGCTCGGCCTGCGCTATGTCGGGGAATCCGCCGGCGCTCCGCAATCGCTGATCCTCAAGAAGCCGCACGCCGATTTTGCCGAGACGCTGGCGGTCGGTGGCCGCCGCGAAGTGACCTTCTACGCACAGCTTGCGCCAAGGATGCCGCCGGGACTCGTGCCGCGCTGCTTCGACGGGCATTTCGACGAGGAGAGCCCCGCCTGGTATCTCCTGCTCGAGGATCTCACCGACAGCCACGAGATCGCGACCCAATGGCCGCTGCCGCCGTCGCGCGATCAGGCGATCGCGGTCGTCACGACCCTCGCACGCTGGCATGCGGCATGGTGGGACCATCGCGGTCTCGGCGACACCGTCGGCACCTGGGCGACCGCCGAGGACAGCGCGTTGCATATGGAGACCTTCGCCGGTCATTACGACCGCTTTGCCGATCTCCTCGGTGATCGCCTCAGCGAGGAGCGGCGCAGTCTCTATCGTCGCCTCATCGATCGGTCGGCTCGACTGTCCGGGCGCTACCATTCACGCCGCCATCTCAGCATCACCCACGGCGACGCCCATACCTGGAACTTCCTGCTGCCGCGCGCCGGCGTCGCAGATACCGTGCGCATTTTCGATTTCGACCTGTGGGGCATCAATGTGCCGACCAACGACCTCGCCTACATGATGGCGATGCAATGGTATCCCGAACGTCGCCAAGCGCTCGAACGCCCGCTGCTGAATCTCTACCACGACACATTGATCGAAAGCGGCATCACGGGCTACACGCGCGGCGCGCTCGATCGCGACTACCGCTGGTCGGTGCTCTGGCAGATCACGAGGCCGGTCTGGCAGTGGAGCATCAACATCCCGCCATTGGTCTGGTGGAATAATCTCGAGCGGGTGATGATGGCTGTCGAGGATCTGGGCTGCGAGGAGCTGTTGGGGTAGAGCTCCCTTGTCCCGGGCGCGGTGCAGCGTGTAACGCTGCTCCGCAGAACCGGGACCCATTTTGTCGCGCCGCTGAGACTGGGCCCCGGCTCAGCAGCGCATCACTTGCGTGCTGCGCTGCGTCCGGGGCACGAAACTGACCTGTTACTCCATCACCGCATGTTCCGGCCCCGCCGCCTGTTTGCGGAGCACGGCCTTGGTC
>JAEWFG010000117.1 GCA_023388935.1 Pseudomonadota bacterium
TCTTCAAGCCGCCGTCAAACAGAATCAGGGCCAACGCCACCGAACCGACTAGATAGGTGGTGCCGACGTCGCTGAACTGGAGTTGCCCGGGGCCGGAATCGCCGGCGAGCATGCCAATGAGAAGGAAGGCGAGCAGCAGTGGTGCGCCGAAGCGCAGCGCAAGCAGGCTCGACAGGATACCGGCCATCACAAGGACGGCGCCGAGTAATATGGCAAGGCTGAAAGAGTCGAGGGAAGCCATCCACCTTCCGGGTACGATTTCGCTGGAACTGCATCCTTATCGTCGCTGCCCCGGCGCGCCAACCCATTTTCTCCCGCTCGCGTCAATCTGCCCGTGTTTTACGGACTTAACGCACATCACATGCCGGTGTATCGATGGCTGGGCCGGTCCCCGTGCGGGATTCTACGGCTCCCTCGAATCAAATCTGCCCGCTTTCCGACGAGACCTCCCCGATGGACATGGACCTCAAGGACTTCATGGAGTTCGTGCAGACCACCGCGCGCAGCGTCGGGGCGGAGATCTCCTCTCCCTGGTTCTACCTGCAATTCGGCCTGATCCTGGCCGCGGTCGGCATCGCCTATGCCGCGGAGGCCGCCATCCGCAGCCGCGTCGACATGACGTCGCTGACGATGCGCTGGCCGCTCCCGCTCCGGCACTTCGCGCGGGTCATGGTCTCCAGCGCCTCGACGGCGGTGTTCACCCTGCTCGTCATCATCGACCGCGTGGTGATGTATCACCTGACCTGGCCGAGCCGCAGCTATCTGCTAATGGTCGCCGCCAAGCTGGGGCTGGCCTGGCTCGCGATCCGGCTCGTGACCTCGGTGCTGAACAACGCCTTCATCGTCAGGGTGGTGTCGATCTCGGCGTGGCTCGTCGCGGCCCTTTCCATCACCGGCCAGCTCGACGCAGCGATCGACACGCTCGATTCCTTCGCGATCGTGCTCGGCGGCTTGCGGCTCACGCCGCTGCTGGTGATCAAGGCCGGCGCGCTGCTGATCATCGCGCTGTGGCTCACCAACATCGCCGCCAATTTCGCCGAGAGCCGGATCAACTCGACCACCGACCTGACGCCGTCGGTGCAGGTCCTGCTGGTCAAGATCATCCGCATCGGACTTCTAGCCGTCGCTATCGTCATTGCGCTCGGAGCGGTCGGCATCGACCTCTCGGCGCTCGCGGTGTTCTCCGGCGCAGTCGGCGTCGGTATCGGTATCGGCCTCCAGAAGATCGTGGCGAATTTCATCTCAGGGATCATCCTGCTCGCCGACAAGTCGGTGAAGCCCGGCGACCTCGTCACCATCGGCGACAATACCGGGCGCATCAGTGCGATGAAGACGCGCTATATTTCCGTCGCCGCCGGCGATGGCCGCGAGTTCCTGGTCCCGAACGAGGATCTGGTGACGCAGAAGGTCGTCAACTGGACCTATACCGACAAGAACACGCTGGTGAAGATCGCCTTCGGCACGAATTACGACGCCGACCCGCGGCTGGTCTGCAAGCTCGCCGCCGAGACTGCCGCCGCCCATCCCCGCGCGCAGAAGGGCAGGCCGCCGAACAGCATCCTGACCGAGTTCGCGGAGGTCGGGATGAAGTTCTCGCTGACCTTCTGGATCGCGGACCCCGACGGCATGGACCGCGTCAAGAGCGACGTCATGCTGGCACTGTGGGACGCCTTCAAGAGCGAGGGCATCCGGGTTCCCTACCCGGTCCGCGAAATCCGCATCCGCGGCGGCGCCCTGCCGGTGGAAACCGTCGTGGAAGTCCCGAATTAGGCCCGCTTTCGGGCGCAGAGCAGACACGCTTGCCTTGCATGAAGGCCCGCGATCATTAGATTAGGGCACGAAATCAAGCGTTTCCGCCCCCCATCGAGCCCGCAAAGACCGAAACCCGTATGAGCTACGTCGAAGCCTCCGATACCTCCCTGCGCAAGACCGGACAAATCAAGCTGCATGGGCCCGGCGCCTTTGCGGGCATGCGCAAGGCCGGCGCGCTGGTGGCAAAGTGCCTCGACGAGCTCACCGACATCGTCGGGCCCAACGTGCCGACCGAGCGCATCGACCAATTCGTCCGCGAATTCGCCTTCAGCCACGGCGCCTATCCGGCGACGCTGATGTATCGCGGCTATCGCTACTCGACCTGCACCTCTCTCAACCACGTGGTCTGCCACGGCATGCCCGGCGACCGTCCGCTGAAGGAAGGCGACATCGTCAACATCGACGTCACCTTTATTGTCGACGGCTGGTACGGCGATTCCAGCCGGATGTACGCGGTCGGCGCGATCGCCCGCAAGGCCGAGCGGCTGATCGAGGTGACATATGAAGCCATGATGCGCGGCATCGCGGCGGTGAAGCCAGGCGCCACCACCGGCGACATCGGCCACGCCATCCAGAGCTTCGTCGAACCGCAGGGCATGAGCGTGGTCCGCGATTTCTGCGGCCATGGCCTGGGGCGCATGTTCCACGACGAGCCGAACATCATCCATATCGGCCGGCCCGGCGAGGGCGTTCAGCTCAAGCCCGGCATGTTCTTCACCATCGAGCCGATGATCAATCTCGGCAAGCCGCACGTGAAGATCCTCTCCGACGGCTGGACCGCCGTCACCCGCGACCGCTCGCTGTCGGCGCAGTTCGAGCACTCAGTCGGCGTGACCGCCACGGGTGTCGAGATCTTCACGCTGTCGGAGCGGCACGGCGAAAAGCAGATCGGCTGATTGCCGTCACAACGTCCCTCGCATCTTCGCGACGTCTATCGCCGACGGCGGAATGACGACGGTGGCCGCTTATAAGTCGCGGCAAAGGCATCGTTGAAACGGCGAACGCTGCCGAAACCTGCCGCAAAAGCAACGCTCACGCCTGGCGAAATCGATCGCTACAGTCCGATCCTTCACATCGGCGCCGGCACGCCGATGACGATCGCGGTCGGTGCCGCCGAATTGCCCGAACTGGTACGGCACACGATCGATTACGGCGCAGCCGCTGTGAACAAAGGCGTGCCCGTCACTCGCATGAGTCTCGATCACCACGATCACTTCACAGTTCTGGAAGAGCTTGCCAGCCCAAAGGGCGTGCTCTCCGAGGCCCTTGAACAGGCCTTCGCAATAACCTCTAGCTAGCGGGGCCGAGAACTGCTGCGCGGACCTCCATTCGGAATGAATTCTCGCGCCGCGCAAGATTGACGACGCCCCCAAGCCCGTCTCATTACGGTCGGAGGCGTCGCCATGTAGATCGCTAGGCGGCCCTACCCAAGGGAAAGACCTCAGCCTCACCGCCGTCGCGAACGGCAACTACCCGGGCCACGTCTTGCCTGAGCAGGTAGACGGAAACGACCAGCAGGACGAGATCCTTCAGAAGGAACGCCGAGTTGATCGTCATCGCCGGGAAGCCGCCGGCGCCAGCGTCCCAGCCATCCGGAACGAAGGGTAGGATCGTCAGCGTGGAGATGAAGGTCGCCGTGGACCCCAACGCGCCCAACACGCCCAGCTTCTTATTCCAGAAGCCGAGGAGGATCAGCGAACCGAAGGTCCATTCGGCGGCGCCGAGGAAGATGGCAGTGCCTCGAATGCCGAGAACCGGGATAGTCCAGAAGATGAAAGGCCCGTGCTCGATTAGAGGAGCGAGCGCCCTGATTTCAGACTCAAACCATTTATCGTAGCCGAACCAGGCGAAAATGACGACCATAGCGGCGCGGAGCAGATGGTAGTCGAGGTCGCGCCGGAGCAAACCCGAGCGAGCCAATTTATCGATGATGAAGTTCATGATGCCCTCCTTTTTGGCGTTGCGGTGTTAGGCCTTCGTACCGGGAGGAAATGCAACTTGTAATGCTAGATGTGCTCCTTATTATGCCGTAAAGTCTCATTTGGTGGGCAGTATGACGGATCAAATTGATTGGCTCAGCCGGCTGCTTGAACTCGTACCGGTCAGCGGGCGCGTTGAACATCGCTGCTTTTTTGGCGCGCCCTGGCGGCTCGATTGGGAGCCGACGTCCTTTGGCCAAATCCCCTATCACGTTGTGCTGGCAGGATCGGCAACGCTGGAAGTTTCCGCAGGACGGCCAACTACTTACCGGCTGCATGCTGGCGACATTTTGCTATTCCCCCGCGGGGCAGGGCACCGGCTGCATGATGGAAGCGGCGCGGAACCGGCCGCCGCCTTCCAGCGCGTCGGCGCGACGTTCACGATCGACGAGAATGCCGGACCCGGAGAGCGCCTAGACATGCTATGCGGCCGGTTTTTGTTGTCGCCGACGCACGCACGCCTGATCGGTTCATACCTGCCCGAGGTCCTGGTGGTCAGTACCGTTGGCGATGCGAAACGCCACCACCAGCCATCAAGCGCAGGCACGCAGTTAACCCGGCTGATCGGTCTGATGCGGGATGAGACGTTTAAAGAGCACCTTGGCGCTCGCGCTATGTTGACGGGCCTCTCGACGGCCCTGTTCGCCCTGGCACTGCGTTTTGCGACGGAGATCAGTGATGCCCCTGAGGGGCTGTTGGCCCTGGCGGCACATCCGAGGCTCGCACCTGCCACGGCCGCTCTCTTCAACCGCCCGTCGCACCCGTGGACCCTTCCTGAGCTTGCAGCGCTCTGTCACATGTCCCGAGCGACATTCGTCAGGCAGTTCGAGCGGAAAGTGGGGCGATCCGCAGCCGATCTTCTCGGCGATATCAGAATGACCATGGCGGGGAACGAACTTCGTCATAGCGACAAGTCCACTGGCGCCGTGGCCGAGGCAGCAGGCTATCAGTCCGAAGCCGCATTCCAGCGCGCCTTCAAACAGCGGATGGGAGTTACGCCCGCGCAATATCGACGTACCATGCAAGCAACAGAGTAGGGCGCAGGCTCCAGCGCGTGAATTCGTCATCCTCGTTCGCAATGCCTTTCCGCTCCGGCGGATCATCGGTCGAAAGTTCGTTGATAGCGCTGCAGAGGTTGATTTTAGAGTTTTGCGAAGGGCCGAGATCTTCCACCGCGCAAGACCGAGCATCAGCAGATCAGTGTTGCCTGCGCACCCTCTCCCGATGGGCTGCTTGCTTTGCGCGGCTCCCGCAGACTCCCATGCTGCACCAGCGACGCGCGCGCGGCCTTGCGGGCGTCGCTGTGACGATGGGCATCGCGTGGCTCGGCGAGCGCTTTACCTGGACCGGTCTTGCCGGGATGGTGCTCATTCTCGTCGGCGTGGTGGCGGTCACACTGCCCCCGCGCGCGCGAAACGCCAGGAAGTCGGCGGGCTGATTGTCACCATCTTCAAAGCCTGGTGCCGAGGCCTGCGCGCCGATCCGCAATTGACGGTTGCAAAAGCGCCGGTCCGTGGCAATGCTGGCGGCCGATGCCCGCCAAAGCCGACCACGACAAGAGCAAGCCTGAGGAAGCGCCGCACTATCACGGCCATCGCGAGCGGCTGCGCGAGCGCTTCTACAGCGCGGGCGCGGATGCGCTGAGCGACTACGAGCTGCTGGAGATGGCGCTGTTTCCGGCGCTGCCGCGGCGCGACACCAAACCGCTTGCGAAGACGCTGATCAAGACGTTTGGTTCATTCGCCGAAGTCGTCCATGCACCGGTGGCGCGGCTGCGCGAGGTTGACGGTATCGGCGAATCCGCGATCAACCAGCTCAAGCTGATCGCGGCGGCGGCGAATCGCGTCGCCAAGGGCGAGGTCAACAGCCGCAACGCGCTGTCGTCCTGGAACGAGGTGATCGACTATTGCCGGTCCAGCATGGCGTTCGCCGACAAGGAGCAGTTTCGCCTCCTCTTCCTCGACAAGCGCAACCAGCTCATCGCCGACGAGATACAGCAGACCGGCACCGTCGACCACACCCCGGTCTATCCGCGCGAGGTGATCAAGCGCGCGCTCGAGCTGTCCGCGACCGCGCTGATCCTGGTGCATAATCATCCGAGCGGCGATCCCTCGCCCTCGCAGGCCGACATCCAGATGACCAAGGCGATCATCGACATCGCAAAGCCGCTCGGCATCGCCGTGCATGACCACATCATCGTCGGCAAGAACGGGCACGCCAGCCTGCGCGGCATGCGGCTGATCTAAAGCGCGATGAGATTGGGACGAATCGTCATCGCGCTTTAGATTATTATTTGAGCATGATCTTTTCGGAAAACCGCTTCACACTTTTCCGGATCATGCTCCAGGCCTCAGTAGCAATAGCGTGGATCGACCTGGACGTAGTAGCCGTCGGGGCGCTGCATGTAGCAACCGCGCTGATAGGCGTAGTAACCGGAGCGGCGGCGCTCGCCCTCGGCGGCGATCGCGGCGCCCGTGCCGGCTCCGACGACGGCGCCGATTGCGGCTCCGCGGCCTCCGCCCATCGCGCCACCGAGGATCGCCCCGCCGACACCTCCGATGATCGCGCCGCCGATGGCATCCTGGGCTGCCGCCTCATGAACCGGCATTGCCATCGCAACCGTCAGACAGGCCGCGATTCCAAAACTACCAATGCGGAGACTTCCAATGCGAAGACCTCGAAGCATGCTCGCCCTCCCCTGTGGTGAGCCAAGTCATAGCGCCGGAAGCGGATTCGGGCCAGAAGAATTGCCGGCGCCGTGACTTCGAGCAGTCGCCTGGCGCGTCATGCAATGGCGTCGGAAGCCCGGCTCGACGGCAGCTCAGACCATGCCGCGTGCAGAGCACCGGCCGGCCGGCTGCATCTCAGGGATCGATCCAGCGCTGCACGGCATCGGCGGTGTCGGCCGGGGTCGTGTTGAAGCAGATCACGGCATTCGGCGCCAGCTGATGGACGAGGTTGAGCACCTTCTCGAACAGCAGCAGGCGTTCTTTCGGCTCGCGCAGGCCCGCGCCGATCACGATGCAGTCGAAGCTCGCCTCGCGCACCGCCGCCGTGACACCGGCTTCCGCGGTCGCGCCGAGGTCGATCAGGCAGCTCGTGACCTCGTAGCCGAGATCACGCAGCCGCAGCAGATGCGCCTGGATATAGTCGCGCACGAGCTCCGGCGTGAGCTGCGGGAATGCACTGTAGTCCGCACTGGCGGGTTCGATGCCGATCGCGAGGACGCGCTTGGCCATGCAGAACTCCTTGCCGGACCGTCTGCGTCTTCTAACGGACAGGCTCCCTGTCGGTTCCGGGGCCCGCGGTGGGGCGCCGGCGAAGGCTTCGGACGGCAATGCGACGACTGACGCGCGCTCGCGAACGCATCCGGGTATTGCGGCTTTTGACCGCAGTCCTGCCGTCCACTTTCCTGCCGAAGCTGTAACCCATTTCACACGGGCGAGGACCGCGGTCTGCCACAATGGCCGAGATCACGCTGGGGTCACGGTGACCTGATCTCGGCGCCTGGTTCACATGTGAATTGCATGAACGCCTGACACTTTCATCATTTCATGGGAGCTGGAAATGAAGATGTTATTCGACAACATCAAGGACGAATACGACACCGACTGGTCCAATATGAGGATCAGGTCCCCGCAGGCCGACGGCGCAAACGTTGCGGCGCAGAAGGCCATCAAGAGCAAGGATATTTACAAGCAGATCGAAGCCAGGACCAACGTGCCCTGGTGGTTCGTCGCCCTCCTTCATTCACGTGAATCCAGTTTCAACTTCAAGACCTACCTCGGCAACGGCCAGCCGCTCAATCAGGTCACGACCATCGTTCCGACCGGACGCGGCCCGTTTGCGTCGTTCGTCGACGGCGCCGTGGACGCGCTCGGACTCGAAGGATTTGTCGGCGCACGCGACTGGAGCATCGCGAAAACGCTGTTTCGGCTGGAGAAGTACAACGGCTTCGGCTATCGCGGCCGCGGGGTCAACTCGCCCTATCTCTGGTCCGGGTCCAATATCTACGGTCCGCCCGAACAAAGGGGCGGCAAATTCACCAGCGACGGATCGTTCAGTTCGGGCGAGGTCGACAAACAACTGGGCACGGCAGTGATCCTCAAGGCGATGATGGAGCTGGACCCGTCGATCACTTTCGACGGTGCTCCGACGATGCTGAACCAGCTCGAGCCCGAGGACCAGATGGCGCCGCTGGCGCTGTTGATGCAGCAATCCCTCAACAAGCTCGGCGCCAATCCGCCCCTGGAGGAAGACGGCATCGTCGGACCGATGACCAAAGCGGCGATCGTGCAATTTCAGCAGCAGCGCGGCATCAATGCATCCGGGACCCTGGACAGCGTGACAACCGCAGCCATCACGCGTGCCGCGCAACAGTCGGTCGCGCCGGCGGCGGATCTTTCTCCGATCCTGAAGCGGCTGGAGGATCTGGTGACGACGTTCCGGACGGGTCCGGTAGCAGCGACACCGCCAAACACCCCGGCGCCGGCGGCAAGCGACCCGATCAGCATGCTCGAACGGCTGATTACGCTCGTCAACAAGAATGGCGGCGCACCCGGAACGACCACGCCGAGCACGCCCGGCACAGCGCCCGTCGATCAGTTGAAGCAGGTGATCGACCTGTTCAGCGCGCTGCTCAACAAGAACGACAAGCCCGTCCTCGGCCAGGTCAACGGCGCACTCGGCGAGACCATCGGCAAGCTCCTCGACGGCAAGAAGACCGCGCTCGGCATCGGCGGCTCGCTGATCACCGCGCTGCTCTCTTCGGTGACGGCGAGCCCCGATGCGGGGGGGCTCACCGGACTGCTCGGGATGATCGTGTCCGCCGTGCCAGGCCTCGGCCAGTTCGCGATGCCGATCTCCCTGGCGCTGACCGCCTGGGGCGTGCTCGGCAAAATGGAGAAGTGGGCACAAGGCACCGCGCCGCCGCCCAAGCCGACGACCTGAGGGCCACCGCGCAAATCGCGGCGGCGCCTACTGACGCAGCATGATCAGGGGATCGGCTGTATCAGGAACGCGCCGCCACTGCGCGTTGTCGTCGGCCTCGAACTGCCAGACCTCGCCGGCTTTCGACATCAGGATGATCTGGCCGCGCTCGAGCCGCCATTGCGTCGGGTTGAACTGCGCGATGGCGGAATCGCATTTCGGCTTGAGGAAGACCTGGAAATTGTCCGGGCTCGCCTCGGTGTTGGTCAGCGTCAGCCCGCAGACCGGCTGGCCGTTGCCGCGCACCATCGCCCAGTCACCTATCATCTGGTCCATCGATTTGGCCATCGAGCGGGCGGCGACGAGGTCCTGCAGGATGTAGACGCCCTCGCCCTGCCGCAGGCCCTCGAAGATGCCGGCCTCGACCTCGGTGAAGTCGATCACGGCCTCACCGGTCGCATCCTGCAGCCGGACGATGTCGAGACCCCTGATGCTCCAGGCCACGATGTCCTTGGTGAAAGGCAGCGCGGTCTTGCAGGCCGGCTCCAGCTCCAGCTTGAAGCCCCGCCCCACGGCATCGCTCTTGAGCGTGACGACGCAGGTCTTGCTGCGCTCGGTGGTGGAGAGCTCCCACTGCCCGGGCATGTCCTTCTTCAGGGTCGTCGCATCCTGCGCACGCGCAGTGCCAATCGCGGCAGCACATGCCGCGATGAGGAGTGCAACGACCCGAAGAACGGTCATCAGCGTCCCTTGAACGGCGTTTCCGCGACCGGCGTCAGCGGCGCCTTGCCGGCGAACCAGGACTTGAGGTTGTCGACCACGAGCTGGTCCATCGCGTTGCGCGTCACCACCGAGGCCGAGCCGATATGCGGCAGCAGCACGACGTTCTGCATGGTCTTGAGTTCGTCAGGCACATTCGGCTCGGCCGCGAACACGTCGAGGCCGGCGGCAAGGATGGTGCCGGACTGCAGCGCCTGGACCAGCGCCGGCTCGTCGACCACGGAGCCGCGCGCAACGTTGATGAGCACACCGCGCGGGCCGAGCGCCTTCAGCACCTCGGCGTTGATCATCTTGTTGGTGCTGGCGCCGCCGGGCACGATCACCATCAGTGTATCCACCGCCTTCGCCATCTCGATCAGGTCGGGATAGTGCTTGTAGGTGACGTCCTTGGACGGATTGCGGGAATGGTAGACCACCGGCATCAGCGAAGCGTCGAGCCGGCGCGCGATCGCCTGGCCGATTCGGCCCATGCCGACGATGCCGACCTTGCGGTCGCGCAGCGAGCCGACGCTCAGGGGATAGTTCTGCGTCTGCCAGAGCCCGGAGCGCACGTAGCGGTCGGCCTTGATGAATTCGCGCAAGGTGGAAATTAGCAGGCCCATCGCGACATCGGCGACCTCTTCGGTCAACACGTCGGGCGTGTTGGTGACGATGATGTTGTGCTCGGCCGCATATTTGGCATCGATGTGGTCGTAGCCGACACCAAAGCCCGCCACCATCTCGATCTTCGGCAGTTGCGACAGCGAATCCTTGTCGGCGCGGACCGTGTGATAGGTCACCGCCACGCCGCGGATTTTTTCACGGATCGCCGGCGTCAGCCGTTCGAGATCGCCGCGCGTCTCGGCCTTGTGCACGACGAAATGATCGGAAAAACCGTTCTCGAGGATCGGCCGCACCGGCCCATAGATCAGGAGGTCGATCTTTTCTGACGAAATCGAACCGGTGGTCATCAGCTATCCTTTCCAAGCGCGCTTTCATGCCAGCGCCGCAGCAACAAATGCGAAATTACCGCCAGCATCCCATAGATGACAATCCCGGCCAGCGACAGCAAAAGCAGCGCCGCGAACATGCGGGGTATGTTCAACCGATAGCCTGACTCGGCGATCCTGTAGGCGAGCCCGGAGCCGGCGCCGGCGGTACCCGCCGCGATCTCGGCCACCACCGCGCCGATCAGCGACAGGCCGCCGGCAATGCGCAGGCCACCGAGAATATAGGGCAGCGCGGCTGGCAGCTTCAGAAGGCGCAGCGTCTGCGGCGGCGAAGCGCCGTAGAGCTGGAACAGCCCGGCGAGATTGCGGTCGACCGAATTCAGCCCAAGCGTGGTGTTGGACAGCACCGGGAAGAAGGCGACGATGAAAGCGCACGCGACGACCGCCGTCTGCTGCTCCAGATAGATCAGGAGCAGCGGCGCGATCGCGATCACCGGCGTCACCTGGAGCACGACGGCATAGGGGAACAGCGAATATTCCACCCATTTCGACTGGTTGAACATCAGCGCCAGCGCGATGCCGCCGATGCTGGCTGCCACAAAACCTTCAAGCGTGGTCAGCAGCGTGGTGGCGAGCGATTGCGAAAGCACCGCCCAATCCTTGATCAGCGTCAGAAAGATGACGGAGGGGGCCGGCAGCACGTAAGGCGGGATGTCCTTGATGCGGACCACGAGTTCCCAGGCCAGGAGTCCAGCGGCGAACACGATAACGGGAAGCACGAAACGCATAACGCGTTGCGCACCGGACGGCGTGGCGGTGACGGAAGGCTGCGCGATCATAGCGTCGACTGCCCCGAATAGGACGGTACCAGCGCGGCCGACACTTTCCGGCAATAGCCGGAATAGGCGGCCGAAGTACGGAACTCCTCGCTGCGAGGTTCGACCGTCTCGATGCGGATATCGGCCTGGATGCGTCCGGGCCGCGCCGTCATCACTACGATGCGCTGCGACAGATAGACCGATTCGAAAACCGAATGAGTGACGAAGATGACGGTCTTGCCAAGCCCCCGCCACAGCGCGAGCAGATCATTGTTGAGGCGAAAGCGCGTGATCTCGTCGAGCGCTGCGAACGGCTCATCCATCAGGAGGATATCGGGATCGGTGACGAGCGCACGCGCGAGCGACACCCGCATCTTCATGCCGCCGGATAATTCGCGTGGAAAGGCTTCGGCAAAATCGGCGAGCCCGACACTCGCCAGCGCCTCATCGACCCGCGCCCGGGCTTCGGCCTTCGGCGTGTGCGCGAGCTTCAGCGGCAGCCGCACGTTTTCGCGCACACTGGTCCATGGCATCAGGGTCGGCTCCTGGAACACGAAACCGATGCCGTGGCCCGGCTGCACCTCGCCTTCGTGGCGCGCCACCCGCACCGTGCCTGATGACGGCGTACTGAGACCGGCAATCAGCCGCAGCGCCGTCGACTTGCCGCAGCCGGACGGACCGAGCAGCGAGATGAATTCGCCCTTGCACACCGCGAGATCAAGCGGGCCAAGCGCCATGACGCCGTTGTCGTAAATTTTCGTCACGCCGCGCAGGCTGACGGCGAGAGACGTCAGGCCGGCCTCGAATCCGGACGATGCCACGCTCTCGATCATCGACGGACGATTGTTGTTGGGTCGTGGCGAACGGCGGTGCTCACCTCTCCCCAACGGGGAGAGGTAAGCGACGCCGACGTACCTTGGTTCAATCTCAGCATGCGCTACGGCTTGCTCGGGCGCAGCTCGACACCGACGCCCTTGTTGACGAAGCGCAGCGTGTAGGACTTGCGGAAGTCGAGATCGGGCTTCACGACACCCGCCTTCACCATCTTGCTGAAGAAGGAGGCATAGCGCTCGTCGCTCATCGCGCCGATGCCGTCTTTCAACGACTCGCCGGAATCGACGATGCCGTATTCCTTCATCTTGGCGACGGAATAAGCAAGCAGCTCGTCGGTCATCTCCGGATTGAGCTTCTTGATCATGGCATTGCCGGCGGAATTGTCGCCGTAGATGTAATTGTACCAGCCGATCATGGAGGCATCGACGAAGCGCTGCACCAGGTCGGGCTTCTTCTCGACCACATCGCGGCGGGTCTCGATCAGGGTCGAATAAGTGTTGAAGCCGGAATCGGCGAGCAGCAGCACGTTCGGCTTGAAGCCGGCCGCCTTCTCCACCGCGAAGGGCTCGGAGGTGACGTAGCCCTGCATCGCGCTCTTGGGGTTGGCGATAAAGGGCTGCGGATTGAAGTTGTAGGGGCGGACGTTCTTCTCGCTGAAACCATATTCGGATTTCAACCACTGGAAATAGCTGGTCATGCCGTCCTTGGAGACGAACAGCGTCAGCGGCTTGAGGTCCTCGATCTTGGTAACCTTTGCATCGGGGTGCGTCAGCATCACCTGCGGATCCTTCTGGAAGACCGCGGCGATGGTCACGACCGGGGCGTCATTCGCCACCGCGTCGAACGACATCAGCGTGTTCGCGGCCATGAAGAAATCGATCTTGCCGGCGATCAGCAGCATCCGGTTGTTCTCGTTCGGACCGCCAGGGACAATGGTGACGTCGAGCCCGTAGCGCTTGTAGGTGCCGTCGGCGACTGCCTGGAAGAAGCCGCCATGCTCGGCCTCGGCGACCCAGTTGGTGCCGAAGGAGACCTTATCCAGCGTCTCGGCGCGCGCCGGGACGACCGAGACAAAAGCGGCTATGAAGCCCGCCGTTAACGCTCGCCGCAGATGGGAGGGGATCATGATGGCACTCCGTCGATCGCTTCTGGGTCAATCGCTTCTGGCCCAATCGCTTCTAGCCCATGTGAAGGCAACGCGATAAAACCGCAAGAAGTTCGGGGACGCGAGCCGGCTTGGCCCGCGTCCCCTGATAACCCCAAACTACGTGACAAATTCGGGCAAAGAAACCTCGATGACGCCTTCCCGCGACTGGACCGAGATCCGCTGGGCCGATGCCGCCGCGGCGGACGTGTCGCGCTGGATCGCGGTGCTGCCGCTGGCAGCGACCGAGCAGCATGGCCCGCATCTGCCGCTCGAAACCGACGTGCTGATCGCGGACGCCTATCTGGCACGCGTGCGCGAGCTTCTGCCCGCGCACGTTCCTGCGGCGTTCCTGCCCGTTGAACCAATCGGGATTTCCACCGAGCATATCGACTATCCGGGCACGCAGACGTTGCCGACCGACGTCGCGCTGAAGCGATGGACCACGATCGGCGAGGGCGTGGCGCGGCGCGGCGTGAGGAAGCTCGTCATCATCACCAGCCATGGCGGCAACAGCGCGGCAATGATGCTGGTGGCCCAGGATCTGCGTGCGCATCGAAAACTGTTCGTGGTGACGACGTCCTGGTCACGGCTATCGGGCGCGGACAAGTTGTTCCCCGCCGATGAAGTGCGCCACGGCATTCACGGCGGCGCGGTCGAGACCTCGATCATGCTGGCGCGCTATCCCAAACAGGTACGCGAGGATGCAATCGCGGACTTTCCCGCGAGCAGCATCGCGCTGGAGAAGCAGTATCGCTGGCTGTCGACGCAGCGGCCCGCGCCATTCGCCTGGCAGGCGCAGGATCTGAACGCCAGCGGCGCGGCCGGCAATGCCACTCTGGCCGTCCCGGAGAAGGGCGAACAGCTGATCGACCAGGGCGCTCGCGCCTTCTGCGAACTGCTCACCGAGGTCGATAGTTTCGACGTGAACGGGCTTGCCAAGGGCCCTCTCGGCTAGCTCGCATCCTCTTGGAATCATTCGGGAAAGAGCCGAGATCCACGATCGCCTCGGTTACATCCGAACCGGACGCGAGGAGTCTCCGTCCAACCGGGCACGTGAGCTAAAACGGACCGCCTCAACCCGACCCATCCGGGTCGTCCCTTTTTGAGCTCCGGGAATTTTGTTGCAGTACCGTCACACAAGGATGCGAACCATCGTGTGAGCGATCCGCGCTAGCTGCTATTGAGAACCATTCCGAATAAGGTCCATAACAAGCGCAGGGACTTGGGAAGAAAACGCGCCGAACCGCGATCATCTCGCCGGTTCGGGTGATCGACCGGGACCTGATGACAGGGCCGCTGCGAATTGGCAGGGATGTCAGGGCGGTTGGGGATACATTTGCGTCTGGGGACGTGGTTTTGACGTTGAGTGGTCACAGACAGCGATATTTGCGGACGGCCGCGGCGATCGCCTCGGGCCTGCTGGCCTTGCCAGGCGCGAGTTCTGCCGCCGACCTGCCGCTGAAGGCGCGCGCCGCCAAAACTCTCTACGACTGGACCGGCTTCTATGTCGGTGGCCATTTCGGCTACGGCGATGCGAGCTTCGGCCCGGGCACCCATCCCCTCCCCGAGCAAGGCATCGTCCTGCCGCACAGCGCGACCGGTCTCACCGGGGGCTTCCAGCTCGGCTACAATCGCCAACTCCCCAACCGTGTGGTGCTCGGCGTCGAAGCCGACGCGACCTTCACGAGCCCGCTCGATGGCCCGGCGCACGCGCGTTCACCTGCCCCCTTCAACACGACAATCGACTATGTCGGCACCGTTCGCGGCCGCATCGGCTATGCCTTCGATCGGCTCATGCCCTATGTCACCGGCGGCCTGGCCTGGGGTCACACGCACATCAACGTCAACGATACCGACGGCGTCACCGACCTGTTTCCGGTCGGCCACTACCACGCCGGGTGGACCGCAGGCCTGGGCCTCGAATATGCGATCAGCGGCAATTGGAGTGCGAAGGCGGAATACGACTACGTCGCACTGTCTCGCCGCATCTACGATCTCGGCGGTTTCGGCCTGCCGGACGTCAATGTCGATCCACGCATTCATCTGTTCAAGCTCGGCCTGAACTATCATTTCGGCGATATGCCCTGGATCGCGCCGGTCGACGGAAAAACCAAGCTTCCCGAGTCCGACGTCTGGAACGTCCACGCCCAGACGACGCTGTTGCCGCAAGGCTATGGGCCGATCCACTCGCCCTATGCGAGCCCGCTCAGCCTACCCGGCAGCGGTCAATTCCAAGCCACATGGACGACGACGGCATTCCTCGGCGCACGACTTTGGGACGGAGGCGAGTTCTATTTCAACCCCGAACTTGCCCAAGGGTTTGGCCTCAACGGTACGCTGGGCCTCGGCGGCTTCTCAAATGGCGAAGCGCAAAAGGCTGGCGCGGCATTCCCGAAGATTCGCGCACAGCGCTATTACCTCAAGCAGACTTTTGGACTTGGCGGCGAGCAGGAAGACGTCGCCGACGGGCCGAACCAGCTCGCCGGCAAGCGTGACATCGACCGCGTCACGCTGATCGTCGGCCGGTTCGCCATCGGCGACTTCTTCGACGGCAATGCCTACGCGAAGGACCCGCGCGCCGACTTCATGAACTGGGCGTTGTGGGCCTCGGGCGCCTACGACTTCCCCGCCGATCTTCCCGGCTATACCCGCGGCGGGGTGGTCGAGTTCAATCGCAAGGATTGGGCGATCCGCGCCGGTGTGTTCGAGGTGCCGACCGCGCCCAACAGCGATGTACTGACCTTCAAGACAGCGGGCTCGGTGATCGAATTCGAGGAACGCCATTCGATCTTCGAGCAGCCCGGCAAATTGCGCGTCGGCGCCTTCTTCAATACCGGCAATACGGCGAACTACCGCGAGGTGCTGGACCTTGCGGCCGCCAACCCGGCACTCGACATCAACGATATCGCCACTGCGACCCAGCGCGCACGGCCCAAATATGGCTTCTATGCCAATCTCGAACAGCAGATCGTCAACGACGTCGGACTGTTCGCCCGCGCGAGCTGGAACGACGGCCAGAACCAGATCCTGTCCTTCACGGACATCGATCGCAGCCTCGCCGGCGGCTTGTCGATCAAGGGCAGCCGCTGGGGACGGCCGGACGACACGATCGGCATCGGCGGCGCCATCAACGGCCTGTCGGACGCGCATCGCGATTTCCTGGCGGCCGGCGGCTTCGGTCTCCTGGTCGGGGACGGCCAGCTCAACTATCGCACCGAACGCATCCTCGAGGCCTACTACGCCTATTCGGTGATCAAGAACGTCACCTTCACAGCGGACTACCAGTTGGTCGTAAACCCGGCCTATAACGCCGACCGTGGCCCGGTCTCGATCTTCTCGGGCCGCCTGCACGCCGAATTCTAGCCCAGGGACGGGCCGCATGAAGCCAAGAGATATCCGCACGGCCGCGATCGGCCGGGCGCTGCGCCCCAATGTCTGGGACGTCGTGGCGCTGATCCTGGTGATCGGCGCCATGGTGCTGATCGTCTATGGCGGCGAGCAGACCACCGCGCCCCTGTCCGAGCTGGAACGCACGCCGGTCTCGCTCGATCCGGCAAACCTGCCGCTCTATGCGCTGCGCACCGTCCTGCGGATGCTGCTCGCGATCGTCTGTTCGACGGTCTTCACCTTCATCTACGCGGCGATCGCCGCCAAGAGCCGGCGCGCCGAGATGCTCATGATTCCGATGCTGGACATCCTCCAGTCGGTGCCGATCCTGGGCTTCCTGACCTTCACCGTCGTGTTCTTCATGAATCTGTTTCCGGGCCAGGTGCTCGGCGCCGAGCTCGCCTCGGTGTTCGCGATCTTCACGAGCCAGGCCTGGAACATGACTTTCAGCATGTACCAGTCCATGCGCAACGTGCCCAAGGATCTGGAAGACGCCACGCAGAGCTTTCATTTGTCGGGCTGGCAGCGCTTCTGGCGCCTCGACGTGCCCTTCGCGATGCCCGGGCTGATCTGGAACGCGATGATGTCGATGTCGGGCGGCTGGTTCTTCGTGGTCGCCTCGGAAGCGATCACCGTCGGCAACACGACGGTGACCCTGCCGGGCGTCGGCTCCTATGTCGCGCTGGCGATCCAGCAGCAGGATTTGCCAGCGATCTTCTACGCCATGCTGACGATGCTGCTGGTTATCATCGCCTATGATCAATTGCTGTTCCGGCCTATCATTGCCTGGGCCGACAAGTTCCGCTTCGAACAGACGGCTTCGGGTGATGCGCCCAGCTCCTGGATGCTCGCCCTGTTTCGCCGGACCAGGGCTCTGCGATCCGTTACGCTGCCCTTTTCCGCGGTCAATCGCGCCGTCTCGAATTTGCAGATCTCGCTACCCAAACCGGGACCGTCGGCGAAGAGCAGCAGCCACCCGTCGCGATTGATCGACGGACTTTGGGGTGCTGTCATCCTCGCAGGTACGGCCTACGCCGCCTGGCTGACCTATCGCTACCTCTCGGCCAGTCTTGGTCTGCCGGATATCGTCATCGTCATCCGCGACGGGCTGATCACGCTGCTGCGCGTCATCGTCCTGATCAGCCTCGCAAGCCTGATCTGGGTGCCGATCGGCGTGTGGATCGGATTGCATCCGAAGCTGTCGGAACGCATCCAGCCGCTGGCTCAATTTCTCGCCGCGTTCCCCGCCAATCTCGCCTTTCCGGTCTTCGTCGTCGCCATCGTCAGCTTCAAGCTCAATCCAAATGTCTGGCTCAGCCCGCTGATGATCCTGGGCACGCAATGGTACATCCTGTTCAACGTCATCGCCGGCGCCAGCGCCTTTCCGAGCGATTTGCGCGAGGCTGCGAGCAGCTTCCACCTCGGCGGATGGCGGTGGTGGTTCAAGGTGATCCTGCCCGGCATCTTCCCCTATTATGTCACCGGCGCGATTACCGCTTCCGGTGGCTCCTGGAACGCCTCGATCGTCGCCGAGGTCGCAAGCTGGGGCGACACGCATCTGAGGGCGACGGGCCTTGGCGCCTATATCGCGTCGGCGACAGAAGCCGGCGACTTTCCGCGCGTCATTCTCGGAATCGCCACGATGTGTATCCTAGTGACGCTGTTCAATCGTCTGGTCTGGCGGCCGCTCTATGCCTTCGGCGAGCGCCGCCTGCGGCTCGGCTGACGAGGAGGCAACCATGCTCGATCAATCCCCTGCCCTCATCGATATCCGCGGTGTGTGCCGATCGTTTCCGAAGGGCAGCGGCGAGGAGCTGCTGGTCCTGGAGAAAGTCGACCTCACGATCCGCTCCGGCGAGATCGTCGGACTGCTCGGCCGCTCGGGGTCCGGCAAGTCCACGCTACTGCGGATCATTGCCGGCCTGGTCAGCCCGTCTTCGGGTCAGGCAACGTGCCGGGGCCAAACCATCATCGGCCCGCCGAACGGCGTTGCCATGGTGTTCCAGTCATTCGCACTGTTTCCCTGGCTCACCGTGCTGCAAAACGTCGAGCTTGGACTTGAAGCACTGGGCGTCGACGCCGCCGAGCGCCGCAAGCGTGCGCTGGCGGCGATCGACCTGATCGGCCTCGACGGATTCGAGTCGGCCTTCCCCAAGGAGCTGTCGGGCGGCATGCGCCAGCGCGTCGGCTTTGCGCGGGCGCTGGTCGTGCATCCGGACTTGCTGTTGATGGACGAGCCGTTTTCGGCGCTCGACGTCCTCACCGCCGAGACGCTGCGCACCGATCTGATCGACCTTTGGACGGAAGGCCGCTTGCCGATCAAATCGATCCTCATGGTGACGCACAATATCGAGGAGGCGGTGCTGATGTGCGATCGCATCCTGGTGTTCTCGTCGAACCCGGGACGCGTTGCTTCGGAGATCAAGGTCGAACTGCACCATCCGCGCAACCGGCTTGATCCGCATTTCCGCCAGCTCGTCGACAGCATCTACGCGCGCATGACTCAGCGCGCAGAGCCCAAGACGCCCTCTCTCGAAGGCATTCCCGGCTCCGGTGTCGGCATGACTCTGCACCACGCGTCGTCCAACGAGCTGTCCGGCCTGATCGAGACGCTGGCGGGACCGCCCTATAACGGACATGCCGACCTGCCGGTGCTCGCAAGCCAGCTCCAGCTCGAGGCCGACGAGATCTTCCATCTTGGCGAGTCCCTCCAACTCCTGCGCTTTGCCCAGCTCAGTGAAGGTGACCTGGTGCTCACAGAGGCCGGCAAACGCTTTGCCAATCTCGAGACCGACGCGCGCAAGAAGCTGTTCGCCGAACATCTCGTCACTTACGTGCCGGTGATGGGATTGATCCGCCGCGTGCTCGACGAACGTCCCTCGCATACCGCGCCTGCTGCGCGGTTCCGCAACGAGCTCGAGGACTACATGTCCGAGGACTATGCGGACGACACGCTGAAGACTGTGGTGTCCTGGGGCCGTTATGCCGAGTTGTTCGCCTATGACGAGCAATCCGAGACGTTCAGCCTTGAAAACCCCGGCGAGGGCGGCTGAGACTGACCTGCGATAATTTGGTCCGGAACCGGGCAAATGGCGCATCGGGTTCATATATGAAGGGCTTGGTCCGGCGTCCGCCGGGCTCAATGTCCCCTTCCTTTGCGCAAAATGTTGTCCGTCGAACTCATCATCGTCGTCGTCCTGATCGTCATCAACGGCCTGTTGTCCATGTCCGAGCTGGCGGTGGTCTCGTCCCGCCCGGCCCGGCTGTCGCTGCTCGCCGCCAAGGGCGTACGCGGCGCCGAGCGGGCGCTGACGCTCGCCGCCGATCCCGGCAAATTCCTGTCGACGGTGCAGATCGGCATCACGCTGGTCGGCGTGCTCTCGGGCGCTTTCTCCGGCGCGACGCTCGGGCAGCGGTTGACGCAATGGCTCATCGAGCTCGGCCTGTCCTCAGGGATTGCCGACATCGTCGGCGTCGGCATCGTTGTCACGCTCATCACCTATGCGACGCTGATCGTCGGCGAGCTGGTGCCGAAACAGCTGGCGTTGCGCGATCCCGAAAGCATCGCGGTCAAGGTCGCGCCCGCGATGCACCTTCTGGCGCGGATCTCGCTGCCGCTCGTCTTTCTGCTCGATCTCTCCGGCAAACTGATCCTCACGCTGCTCGGCCGCGGCGGCAAGGCCGAGGAGACGGTGTCGGAGGACGAGATCCATCACCTCGTCAGCGAAGCCGAAAACGCGGGCGTGCTCGAGCCCGGCGAGAAGGAGATGATCGCCGGCGTGATGCGGCTCGGCGACCGGCCGGTCGGCGCTGTGATGACGCCGCGCACCGAGGTCAACGAGATCGACCTGAACGATGCGCCGGAAGCGATTCACGAGATCATCGTCAAGAGTCCGCATTCACGCTTTCCCGTCTCGGACGGCGACCGCGACAAGCCGATCGGCGTGCTCCAGGCCAAAGACCTGCTGATCGCCTATATGACCGAACGTGCGCCGGATCTGCGAGCGCTCGTGCGCGAGGCGCCCGGCATTCCGGCGTCGGCTGATGCCCGCGATGTGCTGGCCATCCTGAAAGCTGCTCCGGTTCACGTCGGTCTCGTCTATGACGAATACGGTGCCTTCGAAGGCATAGTGACTGCCGCCGACATCCTCGAGTCGATCGTCGGCGCCTTCCATTCCGAGGAAGGACCGCCGGAGCCGGCCTATGTCAGGCGCGCCGACGGCTCACTCCTGGTCTCCGGCTGGATGCCGGTCGACGAGTTCGGCGAGCTGCTCGGCATCGCGCTGCCGCCGCACCGCTACAACACGGTGGCGGGGCTGGTGCTGCAACAGTTCAGCGTGCTGCCCAACGTCGGCGACGCCTTCGACTTCGGCGGCTGGCACATCGAGGTCGTCGATCTCGACGGACGAAGGATCGACAAGATCCTGGCGAGCCGCCGGAGCGAGGTAGAGACGGGGTGAGCGCGGTTTCTTCCTTCTCCCCTTGCGGGAACGTGAATCGCGGAAATAACCTAGCAATATCAATCGGCAATTGTCCGAGTGTATGGCCAGTGTAAAAAGTGGAGTTCCGCTGAGACTGCGAGGAGATGGCCCAGTTTCGTACTGCGGCGGATTCGGATCAACGCACGGCTGGGGCGCGCTCTTGATCTAGGTCAAGATTGGCAGAGGTTGCGAGGCATAGGTCTTGCGTACGATCCGTGTTTTGGGAACGGGGAATGTCTTTATTCGAGCCGAACAAAGACCTCTCGCAAGCGAAAGCCACCCAGCGATGGAAAGGCGTTCTTGCCCTTTTGGGAGCTGCCGCTTTTATTTTCGCTCTCGTCTATCTGCTCGGTACCTTTAGCTAGACAGCCTGTGGCTCGTCGCGCCGTAGGATTCGCGCCCGCACGGCCGACTTAAGCCGGGGGCTCTCCCTCGGGATTGTCCAGCTTGTCGATCTCAGCCCTCGCCAGCGCCGTCGCCTTCTCTGTGGCCTCCCCTCGCGTGAAGGTGCTCGGGTTCAACCGGCGTGAGACAAGGTTGTCCCAATAGAACCTGACCGACTTCCGTCCGTCTGCGAACCACACTTCAAGGCTCCCGCAGTCGTCGTCTACGCCACGGTGAGGGATGATGCGGACAGGATCGCCTTCGGCCATGAGTGAATTCTACCATTGCAGTGGTATGGCGACAACGGTGACCGCTGATGCTCGTTTGCCTTTGCCCGGTGCTTCGCAAGGGGAGGGGGTGCACCATCATAGCAACGACGAGCGAAAATCCAATCGCCCGTCTCTCACCCGAATCTGACCCCGATCCGCTTTTCCTTGCGCCAGACCACGGTGCAGGACAGATGCGTTCCGTCGGCCTGGATGAACAGGGTGAACCGCTCGGGGATGCCGACGGGACTGGTGACGTCGAGGGCTGCGCCGGTAGCCGAGAAATTGCGGACAGTACAGTCGATCGCGCCGCCGCCGAACTCAATCGTTCCGGCCTTCAGCACGCGATGTCTGGCTTTGCTGCGTCGCTCGTCCATCGGGCCAATTTACACGCGAAGCTGACACGGACGTTAACGCGCGCCTCCCGCCCCCGCGAATTTACGCCGCAGCAGGGCGCGGCGGTACCGTGCGGTGCACCCAGACCTCAGAGCGCCGGCTGGAACGTCTCCGCCCGTGCCATCCGCCATGCGTCGCGGAACCGCGGGTCTTCGGTGCCTTCGAGCAGCTCGCCCGGACGCAGCGACGGATAGAGCTGCGCGAAGGATTTCACCTCGGTCGTCGAGGTGCGCTGGGTGAAGTGGATCGGGCGCAGCTGCTGCGGATGTTCGAGACCGGCCGCGGCGATCAGCTCGGTCAACGACTGCAGCGTCGCGTGGTGATAATTGTGCACGCGGTCGATCTTGAGCGGCACGTAGAGCGCACGCGCACGCGTCGGATCCTGTGTCGCGACTCCGGTCGGGCAGCGGTCGGTGTGGCAGCTCAGCGACTGGATGCAGCCGAGCGAGAACATGAAACCGCGCGCCGAATTGCACCAATCGGCGCCGAGCGCCATCGCGCGCGCCATGTCAAAGGCGGTCGCGATCTTGCCGGACGCGCCGATCTTGATGCGGTCGCGCGCATTGATGCCGATCAGCGCGTTGTGGACGAAACTGACGCCCTCCCGCATCGGCATGCCCAAATGATCCATGAACTCCAGCGGCGCGGCGCCCGTGCCGCCTTCATTGCCATCGACGACGATGAAATCCGGATAGATGCCGGTCTCGAGCATCGCCTTGCAGATCGCCAGAAACTCCCAGGGATGGCCGATGCACAGCTTGAAGCCAGCCGGCTTGCCGCCGGACAACCGCCGCATCTCCCCGATGAATTGCATCATCCCGATTGGCGTCGAGAAGGCGCGATGCGATGCCGGTGAAATGCAGTCCTCGCCCATCGTCACGCCGCGGATCTTCGAGATCTCCTCAGAGACCTTCGCCGCCGGCAACACGCCGCCATGGCCGGGCTTGGCGCCCTGACTGATCTTGAGTTCGACCATTTTGATCTGGTCTTCGCCCGCGACGCGCGCGAACTCATCCGGATTGAAGGTGCCGTCCTTGTTGCGGCAGCCGAAATAGCCAGAGCCGATCTCCCAGATGATGTCGCCGCCCATCTCCCGGTGGTAGGGACTCACGCCGCCCTCGCCGGTGTCGTGCGCGAAGCCGCCCTTTTTCGCGCCGGCATTGAGCGCACGCACGGCATTGGGGCTGAGCGCGCCAAAGCTCATCGCCGAGATATTGAACACCGAGGCCGAATAGGGCCTGGTGCATTCCGGACCACCGATCATGACGCGGAACTTCTCCGCGGCGTGCGCCTTCGGCGCGACCGAGTGATGCATCCACTCATAACCCTCGCGATAGACATCCTCTTGCGTGCCGAACGGCCGCTTGTCGAGCTGCATCTTGGCGCGCTGATAGACCACCGCCCGGATGTCGCGCGAGAACGGCATCCCGTCCTTCTCGCTCTCGAAGAAATATTGCCGCATCTCCGGGCGAATCTCTTCGAGCAGGAAGCGGATATGCGCGGAGATCGGATAGTTACGCAGGACAGCGTGACCCTTTTGCAGGAGATCGCGCACGCCGAGCAGAGTCAGTCCACCGAAGATCACGATCGGAATGATCAGGATGTCGAAGGCCTTTCGATCGGCAATGCCGATACCGATCAGAAGTGCGGTGACCACCGCGCAGATCGTCAGGATGATGAAGCGCGGCGAGAACGGAAGGAGCAGGGTTTCCCAGATCCCCTCTTCGAGAGGCCCCCTGGGCTGATTGTGCATTTTGTTATCGTGGGCCACGGTCACATCCTCTCGTCTGACTGACGGGGTACGGTACGCCCGCGCCATATCTATGGATATGACGCGGACCTGGCTCGAAGCTACCGAATCCGGATGCGGCAAATCAATCCATCCGGGAGCGTGCTTTTGCAGCGCAACAGAACCCTATGAAATGACAGGTCAGTGGCTATGAGGTTGCGCCTCGTGCGGAATCACGCCGTGCCGCTCGAGCCCGCCGTGCGCCAGCCAGGCATCCGTGCTCGCGACCGCGCGCTCGATATGGTCGTCGGTGCGCGAGAAATCGTAAGGCGACCCCACCAGCGGACAGAGCGGCGGCACTACGACATATTCGATGTCGGACGCTAGTCCTTCGAGCTCTCCGACCAATTGCCGCGCGATCAACAAGGTCAGCGCGTGCAGGGCGTTCGCAACCGCGCCGATCGGAGGATGCTCGATCGCACAGGCGTGCCCGGCCGGCAGCACGATCAGGCGCTTTGCGCCCTTCTGCACCGCAATCCGAACCGGCGTGTTGGAAGAGATCGCGCCATCGGCAAGAAACCGGTTTTTGTAGCGGACAGGCGTGAAGGCGCCCGGAATCGCGGTCGACGCAAGGATTGCGTTCACCGCAGATCCCTCCGACAGCACGACGCTCTCGCCCGAGGTGAAATCGGTGGTGACGATGTGCACCGGAAGCAGGGCGTCCTCGAGGCTGCGATAGGGCAGATGGGCCTCGACCAGCTTGCGGATGCCGTCATGGGGAATCAGGAAATCCCGTCGCCACAGGAAGCTGACGAGACTCCGCCACGTGACCGGGAAGACATCATGGCGCTTCAGACTACGCCAGATTGCTTCCAGCCCAAGCACGCCCTTCAGTGACGGGTCGCCGGCGTAGTAGGCGGCGTTGATCGCGCCGACGCTGGAGCCGACCACGAGATCGGCGCCGACCCCATGCTTGGCCAGCGAGTGCATCATCCCGACCTGGATCGCTCCGAAACTGCCGCCGCCCGCCAGCACGAAGGCGGTGGGTTTCGACGGACGGCCATGGTCGATCACGGACAAGGCGTGCGCAGCTCCCCCAGCTCTCGCATTGCAATATTGCGGCGAGATTCTCGAGCGAGCTTATAACAGCGCCCGCACGGGCGGCACCAATAACAAAGTCGGGGGAGGAAGGTGAGGGAGACGCAAATTGTTGGCTGCTATGTGAGGCGAGATGGCAGCCACGCACTCAGCCGTCCCGGCGAAGCGCAGATCCGGGACGTCAGATAACCAAACCGCCGCCGATCAGCGCTCGACGAAAGCCTTCTCGATCACGAAATGGCCGGGCTTGTTGCCGGAGCCCTCGATGAAATCGCGGCCTTCGAACATCACGCGCAGCTCTTCCAGCATCGCCGGGCTGCCGCACATCATGACGCGGTCGGTTGCGATGTCGAGCGGGCCCTGGCCGATGTCGTTGAAAATCTGCTCGGAGTTGATGAGGTCGGTGATGCGGCCGCGGTTGCGGAAGGGCTCGCGGGTCACGGTCGGATAGTAAACCAGCTTCTCCGACAGAAGCGGCCCGAACAGCTCGTCCTCGCGCAAGCCGGCGACGAGCTTCTCGCCATAGGCGAGCTCGGAGACCTGGCGGCAGCCATGCACCAGCACGATGGTCTCGAACTGGTCGTAGACCTCGGGGTCCTTGATCAGGCTCGCGAACGGCGCAAGTCCCGTGCCGGTCGAGAGCAGCATCAGCCGCTTGCCGGGAATGAGGTTGTCGGTGATCAGTGTGCCGGTTGCCTTGCGGCCGACCAGGATCGTGTCGCCTTCCTGGATCCTCTGCAGGCGCGAGGTCAACGGACCGTCCTGAACCTTGATCGAGAAGAACTCGAGCTGTTCCTCGTGATTTGCGCTCGCCATGCTGTAGGCGCGCAGCAGCGGGCGGCCTTCGACCTCGAGGCCGATCATCGCGAACTGGCCGTTCTGGAAGCGGAAACCGGTATCGCGCGTGGCGCGGAAGCTGAACAACGTGTCGGTCCAGTGCTGAACGGACAGAACCTTCTCTCGGTAAAACGCGCTCATGATTTTCGATATTCCGAATAATTGCGATTTTAGAACAAAAGCGCTGCCCGGCCCCTGAAAGCGAGGCGAACACCACTTGCCATGGCGGATGATTTCTCGGGTGTGATTTACGCCATCGAGACCAATATTCAATCTCATTTCGGATGCAATTGACGCGGGTCAAACCGGCATTTGCGATGGAATTGGCCGCAACATTGACGAATCTGCTGCCGGGCGCGCACGGAGGGCAATTTCTTTTCCCTGTAGGGGCTGATTGCAGTACTTAATTTCCGTCCCGCTCGCGAGAATTTCATTAAGAATAGTTATGTTTTTTACCACGGTTGGACGCCGTTTCCCGCATTTTTGCGGCTTCTGGCGACAGGAACGATTGAAACACACGATTGAAACACATGGCAGGCGGCGAGCGGATCTTCGTCCAGGCGATCAGGCGCTATTGCGCGAACCACGGCATCACGGTCGATGTCCGCTCCGGCGGCTGGTTGATCGCGATGCGCCAGGGTGCGAGACGCCACTTCGCCTTCGGCTATGACATCGGCCTCAACAGCGCCATCGCGCATCGTCTGGCCAACGACAAATCGGCCACCGCCGAGGCACTGACGCTGGCGAACGTGCCCTGTATTCCCCATCACCTCTTCCTCAATCCGAGCCTGGGCGTGCATGTCGCCGGAGCCGATTGGCATGAAAAGATGCTGGCCCTGCTCGCGCAGCATCCGTCAGGCGTCGTGGTGAAGCCGAACGAGGGCACCTCGGGACGCGCGGTGTACAAGGTGACGAGCCGCGACGGACTCGATCGCGCCGTGACCGAAGTCTTCTCATCGAGCCTCGGCCTCGTGATCGCACCTTATGTCGAGATCGAGGACGAGGTCCGCGTGATCCTGCTCGATGAGCAGCCGATGATCGTCTATCGCAAAGAGCGGCCCTCGGTCGCCGGCGACGGCGTACAGACATTGCGAGAACTGGCGACCGCGGCGGGGCACGACAGGCAGTTCCGCGAGCTCACCGCACACGAGGTCAATGCGATCGTCCCGAAGGGCGAGCGGCGCATCCTGAACTGGCGACACAATCTCGACGCAGGCGCGGAGCCGGTTCTTCTCGAAGATGGTCAGGTGCGAGGAGAGTGCATTAGGATCGCCATCGACGCCGCCAACGCCATCGGCATCACCTTCGCCTCGATCGACGTGGTCCGTGTCGATGGCGCGTGGCGTGTGCTCGAGATCAATTCCGGCGTGATGATGGAAGCGCTGGGAAAATTGCATCCCGAGCTCGTTCAGGCAACGTATGATGCGGCGCTGCATCGGGTGTTTGGAGAGACGCGCTGAGCACTCCGTACGCGGTGCGATCGCTTCTCCTCTTGTGGGAGAAGGTGGCGCGAGATCGCGGCGCGAATGCTACAACAAACTCCGACTAATTGTTCGCGCTTGCCGAATCGTCCATCGCCTTGAACGCTTCTTCCAGTTGCAGCGAGATCGGCACATTCATCCGTTCGCCGGTCGGAAGCCTGGCGGTGAACCATTTGTTGTAGAGCGGCACGAGGTCATGGTTAGAGCCGAGCTTGCGGAAGGTGCGCTCGACCACGGCCGCCAGTTGCGGATCGCCTTTCCTGAACATGATGCCGTAGGGATCGTAGGACAGGTAGTCGCCGGTGACGCGGAACTTGTCCTGCGCCTTGTGACGCACGATCAGGCCGGAGAGGAGAATGTCGTCGGTCGCAAACGCATCGGCCTTGCCGTCGGCGAGCATCCGGAACGACTGCTCGTGATCGGCGCCTACAGCAATGTTCAGCCCAAGCGAGAGCTTCTTGTCGGCCGCGTGAATCGCCTGCTCGTTGGTGGTGCCCTTCGTCACCACGATGGTCTTGCCCTTCAGATCCGTCAGTGACTGGGCGCTGGAGGACTTCGGCACCATCAGCTTGGTGCCGGCGACGAACATCAGCGGCGAGAACGCGACGCGCTTGCCACGCTCGGCATTGGCTGTGGTCGAGCCGCATTCCAGATCGATCTTGTTCTGCAGGACCGCATCGATGCGGTCATCCGAGGTCACCTTGACGTAGTCGATCCTGAGATTGGGATCGTCGACCTCGACGCCGATCTCGTCGACGATGGCCTCGCAGAGCTCGAGGCTGTAGCCGATCGGACGGTTGGCTTGATCGAGGAAGGAGAACGGCGGCGAGCTTTCGCGATAGCCGAGCCGCACGGTGTGGCTGTTCTTGATGGCCGACAGCGTCGGGCTGAGCCCTTCGCTGCCGCCGGTCTGAGCGGAAGCGCCGATCGCGAGCAGCGATGCCGCCAGCAACAGGCCGCCCGAAATCGCCGTTGAAAGGCGCATGATGCACCTCCTTCAATGGCCGGCCATCGCGGGCACCTCACCGGGCACCATGTCGCCCGGCACGACGTCGCCGGGTCCGAACTCGTGCTCGGGCCCGAGTTCGCCTTCCCACTTCGCCACGACCGAGGTCGCAAGCGTGTTGCCGATCACGTTGGTGGCGCTGCGGCCCATGTCGAGGAAGGTGTCGATGCCCATGATCATGAGCAGGCCAGCCTCGGGGATGTTGAACTGCGCGAGCGTCGAGGCGATCACGACGAGGGAGGCCCTCGGCACGCCGGCGACGCCCTTCGAGGTGATCATCAAGGTCGCGAGCAACGCGAGCTGCGTGCCGAGCGACATGTCGATGTGATAGCTCTGCGCGATGAAGATGCTCGCAAACGTGCAGTACATCATCGTGCCGTCGAGGTTGAAGGAATAGCCGAGCGGCAGCACGAAGCTCGAGATCCGCGACGAGGCGCCGAAGCGGTTGAGCCCCTCCAGCGTCTTCGGATAGGCCGCCTCCGAGCTCGCGGTCGAGAACGCAATCATCAGCGGCTCGCGGATCAGCTTCAGCAAATGTCCGTAGCGCGGCCCGATCACGATGAAGCCGACGATCACCAGGAAACCCCACAGGATCATGAGCGAGAGGTAGAAGCCGCCCATGAAGACGATGAGCTTCCAGAGCACCAGCAGTCCGTTCCTGGCGACCGTCGCGGTGATCGCGGCCCACACCGCGAGCGGCGCAAACAGCATCACATAGCTCGTGACCTTCAGCATGATGTGACCGACATCGTCGATCAGCGCCAGGATCGGCTTGGAGCGCTCGGGCATCGCGCCCATCGCCACCGAGAAGAACACGGCGAAGATCACGATCTGCAGAATCTCGTTCTGCGCCATCGCGTCCGCGATCGAGGTCGGGATCAGATGGGTCAGGAATTTCTCGACAGAGAAGGCCGAGACAGGCAGGCCGGTCGACTGCGCCTTGTCGGGCAGCGCGCCGGGGAAGTTGGCGCCCGGCTGAAGCAGATTGACCATGATGAGGCCGAGCATCAGCGAGACGAAGGAGGCGCTGATGAACCAGCCCATGGTCTTGGCGAAGATGCGTCCGAGCTTGGCGCCCGAGCCCATATGGGCGATGCCGCCGACAAGGGTCGCGAACACCAGCGGCGCGATGATCATCTTGATCAGGCGCAGGAACATCATTGCGATCAGGTTGATGGATGAGGCCCAGTCGGCTCTCGTATCGGGCAGGAAGTTGAAGATTGCCGAGCCCATGACGATGCCGAGCACCATCGCTGCCAGAATGTATTGCGTGAACCTGTTCGACATTGGTTACCCTCACGTACACCGGCGCTTCATAGTGTCGCAGATATGAGGACGACGCAACACGCTCGGCGTGCAGTCGCGACGGCAGGATGTTCCCGTTGCGAAACTGAAGCCCGCGATCTAGCCTTCATGCAGCGCACAACGGCTGCGGCTTGCAAGGTCTCCTTGCGGCGGCTGCATCCACAACCGTCGAACAGACGAAGAGGGAAACGTCATGAGCGGCAACATCAATCGCCAGGTTCTTCTGGTGGACAAGCCCAGCGGCAAGCTCGGTCCCGAGCACTTCAAGATGGTCGAGGGTGCGATGCCGGAGCCGAAGGACGGCGAGGCCTTGCTGCGCGTGCGCTACATCTCGCTCGACGCCGCCAATCGTGCCTGGATGCACGGCGCGACCTATCGCTCCGCGATCGAGGCCAACACCGTGATGGCCGGCGGCGCCATTGCAGAGGTCGTCAGCTCGAAGGCGCCGGAGCTTGCGCCCGGCGACATCGTGTTCGGCGATACCGGCTGGCAGGAATTTGCCGCTGTGCCGGCAAAGCACCTCACCAAGGTGCCGAAGCTCGAACCGATGTCGCATCTGCTCAGCGTGTTCGGCATCGCCGGCCTCACCGCCTATTTCGGCTTGCTGGAGGTCGGCAAACCCAAGGAGGGTGAGACAGTGGTCGTTTCGGCAGCCGCCGGCTCGGTCGGCTCGATCGTCGGACAGATCGCAGGGATCAAGGGATGTCCTGTCGTCGGCATCGCCGGCGGTGCGGACAAGTGCAACTGGCTGACCTCCGAACTCGGCTTCGATGCCGCCGTCGACTACAAGGACGGCGCCGTGTTCAAGGCGCTGCGCGCGGCTGCGCCGAAGGGCATCGACGTCTATTTCGACAATGTCGGCGGCGACATTCTGGAGGCCTGCATTCCGCAGATGAACAACTACGGCCGTATCGCCTGCTGCGGCGCGATCTCGCAATATGACGGCGTGCCCTCGGCGCATGGGCCGCGTGGCGTGCCCGGGCTGATCGTGGTGAAGCGGCTCGTCATGCAGGGCTTCATCGTGATGGACTACATGAAGGACAACCAGCGTGCGCTCGCGGACCTCCAGGCCTGGGTCAAGTCCGGCAGGCTGAAGGTGCAGGAAGACATCATCGACGGATTGGAGAACACGCCGAAGGCGCTGATCGGATTGCTCGCGGGCGAGAACCGCGGCAAGCGCATGGTCAAGCTCTGAGGACGTAGTTGCGTCGTAATTGCGCCCGCATAATCCACTTGCGGTAGAGGCCAAAGCGGCCAAAGATACCGGTCGCGAGGCATCCCTCGCGACCAATATTTTATTTGCATCACGTTCAATATTTGTCGGCGTTCCCGACGGGCAGGAATTCATTCAAATGTTCAACACGTTGAAACATGCATCAACGCGCAACGCATTGCTGGCGGCGGTTCTGTTCGCAACTGCACTTCCCGCGTTCGCGCAGGCGCCGACCGAGGCTCAGAAGAGCGCCATCCGGTCCGCATGCCGCTCGGACTTCATGGCGCACTGCTCGAGCGTAACGCCCGGCGGCGTGGAAGCGTATCAATGCCTGCAGAAGAACATGTCCAGCCTGTCATCGGGATGCCAGACCGCGGTTCGCGCGGTCGAGCCCGCTGCGGCTCCGAAGACGGAAGCCGCTCCCGCCAAATCTGAACCGGCAAAGACCGAAGCTGCCCCCAAGACCGAAGCTGCCCCCAAGGTGGAGCCGGCGCCTGCCGCGCCGAAGGCTGCTGCAGCGAAGCAGCCGAGCAGCGCGCAGGTTGCTGCGATCAAGAGCGCGTGCCGCGCCGATTATCCCAAGGTGTGCGCCGGCGTGCCGCCGGGCGGCGCGTCCGCGCTGGCATGCCTGGAGAGGAACAAGGCGAAGGTTTCGCCGGCCTGCGAGAAGGCCGTGAGCGCCGCCGGTGGCGGCGGCGCGGCCGCAACGACTGCGCCTGCGGGCATAGCTCCTGCGGCGGCAGCAGCACCGGCGACCGCGCCAGCCGTGATCGTTTTGCGCCCGCTGCGGCCACGCGAAGAGCTGCTGATCGTCCGATCGGCCTGCGGCGCCGACGTCCGCACGCTCTGCGCCGGCGTCCAGCCCGGCGGCGGCCGCATCGTGCAATGCATCGCCGGCAATGCCGCGTCGCTGTCACCCGCCTGCAAGGAAGTACTCGCCCCGTTCGCTGCGCGATAAGGCGTCGCACGACGACGCGCCAGAGCGCTCGACAATGACGGCCAAGGGGTGAATGAATTTTCGCGCGCCGGCTGCGCCGGACCGAACGGGGCCGTCGTGGCCCGCAGGCCGGTTCCAGCGGTCCGCTGCACCATCGTGCTGGTGAACGGGGCGTGGGTGCGTCTGACACGCGGATGGCCAAGCCCGCACGGTTTGGCTATGTTTCGGACCTGACGATTTCGGGCGCGCGCTATACGCGTGTCCGAGAGCGAGTTGTGGCGTGCCTCGCCCTGCCGATAATTCCGCTGGCGGAGGACGCTGGAGCACATTAGTCTACCCCCAAATAGTAAGTATACTGTCAATTAGGGAGGAAGACGTTGCGGATCGCCGTGATCGGCGGAGGGCCCGGGGGGCTCTACTTCGCCTATCTCTGGAAGAAACGTCACCCCGAGGATCAGGTCGACCTGTTCGAACAGAACCCGGCCGACGCGACTTGGGGCTTTGGCGTCGTGTTCTCCGACCAGGCGCTGGAATTCCTGCGCGCCGACGACCCCGAGACGGTCGATGCGATCGCGCCGCATATGGAGAGCTGGGAGAACATCACGCTCAACCTCAATGGCGACAGTGTCGCCATCGACGGCGTCGGCTTCTCCTCGATCGGCCGTCTCGAGCTTTTGAAGTTCCTGCAGCAGCGCGCGCTCGATGCCGGCGTCACGCCGCGCTTCGATACGCAGATCCATACCATCGACGAGCTCAATGGCCACGACCTGATCGTCGCTGCCGACGGGCTGAACTCGCTGGTACGCCGCGCCTTCGAAGGCGATTTCGGCACCTCGCTGTCCTACTCCTCCAACAAGTTCGTCTGGTACGGCACCTCGAAGCACTTCGACACGCTGTCGCAAACCTTCGTCAAGACCGACCACGGCGCCTTCAACGCCCATCACTACCGCTACTCGCCGACCATGAGCACCTTCCTGGTCGAATGCGACCACCCAACCTGGCAGGCCTATGGCTTCGCCTACAAGGACGTCGAGCAATCCAAGGGCATCTGCGAGGAGGTATTTGCGGACACGCTCGGCGGCCACTGCCTCGTCTCCAACAAATCGGTCTGGCGCAACTTTCCGTGGGTCTGGAACGAGCACTGGTCCTTCAAGAACATGGTGCTGATCGGCGACGCCCTGCACTCGGCGCATTTCTCGATCGGCTCCGGCACGCGGCTCGCGATCGAGGACGCCATTGCGCTGGTCAAGGCGCTAGAATCGGACGCGCATCTGTCGACCGCGCTGCATCGCTACCAGGCCGCGCGCAAGCCGGTGGTGCAGAAGCTCGTCAATGCCGCACGCACCAGCGCCTTCTGGTACGAGCAGTTTGCCCAGCACATGCAGCTCGACCTGATGGATTTTGCCTATAGCTACATCACGCGATCCGGCCGCATCGACGATTCCCGGCTGCGTGCGATGTCACCGGCATTCATGGCGCGCTACGAGGCCGCCAAGAACGGCGGGGACGTGGCATGAGCAACGAGATTCGCGACCAGGTGCCGGCCGACACCCCGGCCGCGCGGGAGATCGGCTTTGCCGTTCCGGAAATCTACAACGCCAGCCGCGTGCTGTTCGACAATCTGGCCAAGGGGCGCAGCGACAAGTCCGCGCTGATAGGGCCGGCGGGCACGCGCAGCTATGCCGAGCTCTGCGCGGAAGCTTGCCGGTGGGGCAACGGTTTTGCCTCGCTGGGGCTGAAGCGCGGCGACCGCGTGCTGTTGTTCCTCGACGACACGCCGGCCTATCCCGCCGCCTTCTTCGGCGCGGTGCGCGCGGGCTTCGTCCCGCTCCTCATCAACACGCTGACTCCGCCGGACCTGCTGCAATTCTATCTCGCCGATTCCGGCGCAGCCGCTGCGGTCGCGGACGCCGAGTTTTGTGCGCGCTTCGATGCGGAAGCCTGCAAGGACACGAGCCTGCACACGCTGATCGTCGTGAACGGTGCGGCGGGCGATCACGCTGCGCCTGCCGCGGTCGCGGCAGCGAGCTGGCTCACGCAATTCCCGGACGAGCTGGCGGAAGCGGACACCCATCGCAACGAGATGGCGTTCTGGATGTATTCCTCCGGCTCGACCGGCCGGCCCAAAGGCATCGTGCATCTCCAGCACGACATGGCCTATAGCGAGGTCGCTTTTGCGCAGAACGTGTTGAAGCTGACGCCCGGCGACATCTGCTTCTCGGTGCCAAAGATCTTCTTCGCCTATGGCTTCGGCAACTCAATCACCTTCCCGTTCTCGGCCGGCGCGACGACGCTGCTGCTGCCGGGCCAACCGAAGCCGGCAGCGATCTTTTCGGCAATTGAGCAGTACAAGCCGACGGTCTTCTTCGGCCTGCCGACGCTCTACACCTCCCTGACCAAGGCCGAGGGCGCACAACTGACGAACTTCTCGTCGCTGCGCATGGCGCTTTCCGCGGCAGAGGTCCTCTCTGCCGAAGTCTTCAACGGCTGGAAGACACTCACGGGGCTCGAGATCGTCGAAGGCCTCGGTTCGACCGAGGTGCTGCACATCTATCTCTCCAACCGCCCCGATCGGAAGAAGCTCGGCGCCGCCGGCCTGCGCGTGCCCGGCTACGAGGTCGCGCTTCGCGATAAGGACGGCCGAGACGTCGGCGACAATGAGGAAGGCATCTTGTGGGTGCGGGGCGATTCCAATGCGCCGCTGTACTGGAACCGGCCGGACAAATCCACCGAGACTATCCGCGAGGGTGGCTGGATCTACACCGGCGACCGTTTCGTCCGCGATAGCGACGGCTTCCACTTCTTCCGCGGCCGCGCCGACGATCTCATCAAGATCTCCGGCCAGTGGGTCTACCCGCTCGAGGTCGAGTTGTGCCTCGCCGACCACCCCGACATCCGCGAATGCGCTGTGTTCGCCGCCGAGCTGCCGGATCGCCGCATGACGCTGAAGGCGGTGGTGGTGATGAACAACCGCGCCGTCGACCAGGGCGAAGCGACGCGGCGGCTGCAAGATTACGTCAAGGCCAAGCTGCTGCCCTACAAATATCCGCGCGAGGTGATCTTCATCGACGAATTGCCGAAGACGGGCACAGGGAAGATTGATCGGCAGGCGTTGCTGAGGATGTGAGGCAAGGGCGCCGCCACATTCTCGCTGTCGTCCCCGCCTAGTGCGCAATTGCGCACGGGGGCGGGGACCCATACCCCCAGGGAGTGGCTGCGACGCGAGACTGGTAACTCCGAGTCTTCGTAAGAACTGCTCCCTGGGATTATGGGTCCCGGGCTCGCGCTACGCGCGCCCCGGGACGACAGTGGAGAATGAGGCGCGAGCGCTGCCTCCCTCCCCTCACACCGCCTTCCCCAGATGCTCCAGCGCATCCTCTGCCCGCAGCGGCACTCTTGATGCCTCGTTGTTGAGATCGACGAGTTGCGCCAGGAGCCCCATCAGCGCCTTGCGGTCGGCGGGTTTCAGCGGCTCCATCATGCGCGCCTGGGCGCGCTCGACCGCGGGGATGATCTCGCGCAAGATCGCCGTGCCGGATTTGGTTAAATAGAGCAGCTTGATCCGCCTGTCCTCGGGCGCCGGCTTGCGCTCGATATAGTCCTTGGCCTGAAGGCGCTCGATCACGCTGCCGAGCGTGGAGCGATCGAAGGCGATCACCGCCGACAGGCGCGTCGCGTCGATGCCGGGATGGGTGTGGATCGCGATCAGCGCCGCATATTGCACCGGCGTGAGATCGACCGCCTTGCACTCCTCCATGAAGATCGAGACCGCGATCTGCTGCATGCGCCGGAACAGATAGCCCGGCGCGGCATAGACCGCGTCCATCGTGATCGGAGAAAGGGGCTTACTCGGCATCGGGCTGTTTCTCCGGTGCGGCATCGGCGAAGGCCGGCAGCGCCTTTGCGGCAGCCTCCGCCTTGAGCAGGCGGGGGTAGGCGGAGACGTCGACGCCGAAGCGGCGCGCATTGGCGAGCTGCGGCACCAGGCAGAGGTCGGCGAGCGTCGGCGCATCGCCGAAGCAGAATGGGCCGGGTTCGTCCCTGATCAGCGTCTCGCAGGCCGACAGGCCCTCGCGGTTGACCCACGCCGCCCATTCCTGGACTTTCTCTTCGGCCAGACCGAGTTCGCGCAGCCGCGCCAGCACTTTCAGGTTCTGCACCGGATGGGTGTCGCAGGCGATCGCCAGCGCGAACGCCCTCACCTTTGCGCGCCGCAGCGGATCCTTCGGCAGCAGCGGTGGATTAGGGTGCGTCTCGTCGAGCCACTCAATGATCGCGACCGATTGGGTCAGCACCGCACCTGCATCATTCTCCAGCGCCGGCACCAGCCCCTGGGGATTGATGGCGAGATAGGCCGGCGCGCACTGCTCGCCCTTGCGCAAATGATGCGGCAGGTGCTCGGCACCGAGGCCCTTGAGGTTCAGCGCGATCCGCACGCGATAGGCGGCGCTGGAGCGAAAATAGCCGTGCAGCTTCATCGGAACCCTCCCTGTTTCATTCGTCATTCCGGGGCGACGCGCCAGCGTCGAGCCCGGAATCCATAGCCACCAAGATTGACGCTACAAAGATTGTCAGTATGCTGTCAAACTTAACGAAAATGACGGGAGGCGCGCCATGGAAGCCGTGACCAAGACGCCGGAACGCGAGGCGTTCTACAGGAAGATCGACGGCGAAAATCTCACCGCGCTGTGGACGGTGATGAGCGACCTGATCACGCCGGAGCCGAAGAGCGCCTGCCGGCCGCATTTGTGGAAATTCGACGTCATCCGCGACTACATGACCGAGGCCGGCAAGCTGATCACAGCCAAGGAAGCCGAGCGGCGCGTGCTGGTGCTGGAAAATCCCGGCCTGCGCGGGCAATCCAAGATCACGACGTC
The DNA here is from genome assembly GCA_023388935.1 of Pseudomonadota bacterium. Classification (GTDB taxonomy): domain Bacteria; phylum Pseudomonadota; class Alphaproteobacteria; order Rhizobiales; family Xanthobacteraceae; genus Bradyrhizobium. Next base: position 36,626 of record JAEWFG010000117.1, read on the forward strand.
GCTCTATGCCGGCGTGCAGATGGTGGTGCCCGGCGATGTCGCGCCCGCGCACCGGCACAGCCAGTCGGCGCTGCGCTTCGTGCTCGAAGGCAAGGGCGCCCATACCGCGGTCGACGGCGAGCGCACCGCGATGGCGCCCGGCGACTTCATCATCACGCCGTCGATGACCTGGCACGATCATTCCAACGAGACGAGCGAGCCGATGTTCTGGCTCGACGGCCTCGACATTCCCCTCGTCCAGTTCTTCGACTGCTCCTTTGCGGAAGGGTCGAAGGAAGACCAGCAAAAGATCACCAAGCCGGCCGGCGACAGTTTTGCGCGCTACGGCCACAATCTCCTGCCGGTCGACGTCAAGCGGAGCTCGAAGACCTCGCCGATCTTCAGCTATCCTTACGCCTACACCCGCGAGGCGCTGGAGAAAGCCAGGACGCGCGAGGAGTGGGACGCCTGCCACGGGTTGAAGCTGAAGTTCAGCAATCCCGAGACCGGCGATTTCGCGATGCCGACCATCGGCACCTTCATTCAGTTGCTTCCCAAGGGCTTCAAGACCGCGCGCTATCGCTCGACCGATGCGACCGTGTTCTGTCCGATCGAAGGCCGGGGCCGCAGCCGGATCGGCGATGCGACCTTTGAATGGGGCCCGCGCGATTTGTTCGTGGTGCCGAGCTGGCACTGGGTCACGCACGAGGCCGAAGACGACGCCGTGCTGTTCAGCTTCTCCGATCGCCCGGTGCAGCAGAAGCTCGACCTGTTCCGCGAGGATCGAGGGAACGTGTGAGGCCCCGCTCCTAGCCACACCGTCATTGCGAGCGCAGCGAAGCAATCCAGAGTCTCTCCGCGGAGAAAGACTGGATTGCTTCGTCACTTCGCTCCTCGCAATGACGATTGCGGCTACCGCCAGTGCAAGAGCCGCGTCTCCAGCCAGCCGATCACCTTCCCCACCGCAAGCCCGAACACCGACAGGATCACGACGCCCGCAAGCAGCTGATCCGTCTGCATCAGATTGCCCGCCTGGAGCACGAACGCGCCGATGCCGTATTGCGCGCCGATCATCTCGGCGCTGACGACGAGGAGCAGCGCCACTGATGCCGTGATGCGGAAGCCTGCGAGGATCGCGGGCAGCGCGCCCGGCCAGATCACCTTGCGCACGATGGTGGCGAAGGGAACGTTGAAACTCTGGGCCATCCGGATGAGGTTGCGCGGTACTGCATCGACGCCGCTGTAGACGGAGATCGCGGTCGAGAAGAAGACGCCGAGCGCAATGGTCGCGATCTTCGGCTCTTCGCCGATGCCGAGCCAGAGGATCAGAAGCGGCAACAGCGCGATCTTCGGGATCGGGAACAGCGCCGAGATGAAGGTAATGCCGACGCTGCGCGCGAGCCGCGACAGACCGATGGCAAAGCCGACGGCGACACCGGCTGCCGTCCCGAGCAGCCAGCCGACGCCGATGCGCAGCAGCGAGGCGGACAGATGCTGCCAGAGCGCGCCTGACATCGCGAGCTCGTAGATCGCGCGCGCGATCGCAGAGGGCGCCGGCAGGAACAGCGGATTGACCAGACCGGCGCTGCCTGCGGCTTGCCAGATCGCAATCACCAGTGCGAGCGCGATCCAGCCGCCGAAGCGGCTGCTCGCGGGCACGAAGCCGGCACCACGGAAGCGGACCCGTCGTGCCGCTTCATCCTTCGAAGTCACTTCCGCCGGCGCGCGATCAAGCATGCTGGACCTCGCGCTCGGCATCGATCGCCTCGTTGCGGATCAGCGACCAGATCTGGTTCTGGAGCGCGAGCAGCTTTTCACGCGCGGCAGCTTCGCCGCGTGCCGCACGCGTCATCGGCACGGTCACGACCTCGCGAATGCGGCCGGGACGGCGCGACAGCACCACGATGCGATCGGCCAGGCGCGCGGCCTCTTCGAGATTGTGGGTGACGTAGACCGCGCCCATGCCGCCGTCGGCGAGCAGGCGGACGAAATCCTCCATCAGGAGCTCGCGGGTCTGCGAATCCAGCGCCGACAGCGGTTCATCCATCAGCAGGATGGCGGGGCGCACCGCGAGCGCGCGCGAAATGCCGACGCGCTGGCGCATGCCGCCGGAGAGCTGCTTTGGATAGGTCTTGCGAAAATCGGCGAGGCCAGTGCGGCGCAAGGCATCGTCGACCAGCGCGCGGCGTTGCGCCGCCGAGAGCTGGGTGTGCAGCAGCGGGAATTCGACATTTTCCTCCACCGTCGCCCAGGGCAGCAGCGCAAAGTCCTGGAACACGAAGGTCAGCGGATTAAGACTGTCCGCCGGCGGCGCGCCGCGCAGCTCGGGCGCGCCTGACGTCGGTTGCAACAGCCCGCCGAGGATCGACAGCAGCGTGCTCTTGCCGCAGCCCGAGGGACCAACGATCGCCACCACCTCGCCGGCACTGACCGTGAAGGAGACATCGTCGAGCACGGCAAGGTCGCCAAAACGATGACTGATGTGGTTGGCGATCAGGTCCATGCGCCGACCTCCACCCTCGAACCGTCATCCTGAGGTGCTCGCGAAGCGAGCCTCGAAGGATGCTCGGCCCGGATGCAGCTCGGCCGCTCATCCTTCGAGGCTTCCATTGCGATGCATACGCATCGCAATGCTCGCACCTCAGGATGACGGGTATGAAGGGTCGCCTCCGGCATCAATCCGCCTTCACATAATCCTTGGCGATGATCGCATTCGCGTCAAAGCCCTTGTCGGCAAAGCCCTGCTCCTGCAGCCATTTGATCTGGTTGTCGACGTTCTTGACGTCAAGCTTGCCGTCGGGATCGATATAGGCGCAATTGCCGACCACCTGCTCGATCGGCAGGTTGGTGTACTTTGCGATGATCTCCAGCAGCGGTTTTGTCTGCTCGTTGATCGGCGCGACGCCGTCCTTCATCGCGGCGAGGATGACGTCGTGATATTCGCGATCGGCCTTTGCCAAGGCGCCAAGCAGCTTCGTCACCAGCGCCTTGTTGGTCAGCGTCTTCGGCGAAGCGAACACCGCGCCCAATTGCCAGGGCGTCTCGTCGCCGACCCAGCCGAGGAATTTCGCGCCGCCCTCGTCCATCAGCTTTCGCGCGGTCGAGACGGGCAGCAGCGCGGCGTCGACGGTCTCGCCCTTCAGCGCGGCGGCCGCGTTCGACAGCGATTGCAGCGGCACGATCTTCACGTCCGCGAGCTTGAAGCCGTATTTGTCGGCGAGCAGGCCCAGCGAATAATGAAAGCTTGATCCGACCTGCGTGACCGCCACGCGTTTCCCCGCAAGGTCCTTCGGCGTCTTCAGCCCGGCTGCATAGGCGTTGTTGCTGGCGAAATAGCCGATCAGGGGATAACCGGCCTTCTCGCGGCTCATGCCGCCGATCACCTTCAGCGTGCCCTTGCCGGCGAGATTGTAGAGACCGGCGGTGAAGGCGGTCACACCGAAATCGACATCGCCCGAGGTGGTGGCAACCGCGATCGGCTGCGCCGCATCGAAGAATTTCAGTTCGACGTCGAGGCCGGCCTCGCGGAAATAGCCCTTGTCCTGCGCGATGAAGACGGGCGCGGAGGATGACAGGCGGAGCACGCCGATCCTGGCCTTCAGCACGTCCTCGGCCCGCGCAGTGCCCATCGCCATGACCGCCAAAAGTCCCGCAACCGCAAGCCGCGCAATTCCGATCATTCCGTTTCCTCCCTCGTCGTTCTCTTGGATATTCTCTTGCCAGCCCGTCATAGCCCTTCGGGCACGGGCTGATCCCGCCCGATGAAGGCGCCCTGTTGTTTCAACGTTTCCTGCAATTTTTCAACCGGGATGTCACGCGGGATCCGGTTTCCGGAGAGCGCCAGCACTGCCGCGGAACCGGCCGCCTCCCCCATCACGAAGCAGGCGCCGGAGACCCGCGCCGCCGACTGGCCCTCATGGGTCATGGAGGCGCAGCGGCCGGCGACCAGCAGATTGTCGACGCCCTCGGGCACCAGCATCCGGTAGGGTAGCTCGTTATAGCCACGGGATTCCGGAATCGGTGGAAAGGTGAAGACGACATCGCCAGGAACATGAGCCTCGATCGGCCAGCCATTGACGCCGATCGAATCCTCGAACGAGGCGCAGCCGAGCACGTCCTCGCCACTGAGCTGGTAGCCGCCCTTGATGCGGCGGGTCTCGCGGATGCCGAGCTGGGGCGGCAGATCGACGATGTAGGACTTCTCAAAACCCGGCACGGTGCGCAGGAATTCAAAGGCGGCCAGCGCCTGCCTGCGGCCCTCGATCTCGCCGCGGGTGAGATCGTCCGGCTCGATGCCGTTGATGGCATGGCCGTCCTCGCGCGCAACTTGCGTAAAATTCACCCGCCATTCGATCCCGGACTTCTGCGGCCGCACGATCGCGCTCTTGCGCGGGAATTTGTGCGTGCCGGCGGCGATGGCCCTCTCCATCAATTGCGGGATCGTGCGCCAGGCGTCGCCCGCCTTCTCCGGATCGATGCCGTTGAGGCGGAGCATCATCGATGGGTAGAGCGGGTGACCGTGTTCATCGCCGACCTCGAACGGCGCGCCGGCCCAGACAGCGAGATCGCCGTCGCCGGAGCAGTCGATGAAGATCTCGGCGCGCACCGCCTGGCGGCCGGCCTTGGTCTCGACCATCAGCGCGTCGATACGGCGATCGTCGCCCATCACCACGCCGGCGCCGAGCGCATGGAAGAGGATGTGGACCTTATGGCTTGCGAGGAGTTCGTCAGCCGCGATCTTGTAGGCCGCGGTGTCATAGGCCTGGGCAAAGACCTTGCCGAGGATCAGATGCGGCGCGTTGAGGCCGTTCAGGCGGTCGATCCGCGCCAGCAGCTCGGACGCCATGCCCTGCACCAGCCGATGGGCCTGGCCATAGACGTTGCCGTGCAGGCCGCAGAAATTGGTGACGCCGGCAGCGGTCCCCATGCCGCCAAGGAAGCCATAGCGCTCGATCAGGAGCGTCCGCCGCCCGGCACGTGCCGCGGAAGCGGCCGCCACGATGCCGGCCGGCCCGCCGCCGAGCACGACGATGTCATATTCGCCGTAAAGCGGCACCTTGCGTGCCGGTTCTTCGATCATCATGGCCCGCATGGCGCGTCCGCTCCCAAAGTCCTTAGCTTGAGGGGCGACTATGAATTAACGCGGGCTGGGCTACAATCCACCAAAATACGCGATCAGCTTTCTCGAATCGCGAAAGGCCGACATGGACATTCTGGTGAATCTTCAGGCGTTTCTCGCCACTGCCGACGCGGCCGGCTTCTCCGCCGCCGCGCGAAAGCTCGGCGTCTCGACCTCGGTCGTCGCCAAGCGCGTGACGCAGCTGGAGGCGCGGGTCGGAACGTCGCTGTTTCATCGCTCGACCCGGCAATTGCGGCTCACGGAAGCCGGTCAGCGCTACGTGCATCGCGCGCGCGGGGTCGTGACCGACGCCACGGACCTGCTTTCACGGATGGGCGAGAAGGGCCACGACCTCGTTGATCACCTCCGCATCAAGGCCCCGACCTCGCTGACGGTGGCGCACCTCGCCGACGCCTTCAGCGCGTTTCAGACGCAGAACCCACGGCTGAAACTCGAGATCGTCCTGATCGATCGTCCCGTCGATCCCGTCACCGAAGGCTTTGACATCGCCATCGGCGCCTTCCCGCATTCGTTCGGCGGCGTGGTCGACGAACCGCTGTGCCCGCTGAAGCGGCTGCTCTGCGCTTCACCGGCCTATTTGAAGAAGCACGGCACACCAAAACATCCGCGCGATCTCGTCGATCACCGCTGCCTCAGTTTCCTGCCGACCGGCCCCGAATGGATTTTCGACGGACCGCGCGGCCGCATCAGCATCCAGGTCAGCCCGCTGCTCTCCTCCAACGAGGGACATGTGCTGGCGCGCAGCGCGGTCGCCGGCAACGGCATCGCACTGCTGTCGCACTATCTGGTTGCTGATGCACTGCGCGACGGAACGCTCAAGCCGGTGTTGCGCGATTTCCCAATTCCCGAGCTATGGATCAAAGCGGCTATCCCCGAGCGGCGGCGGAATGCAGCAGCGGTGCAGGCACTGCTCACTTTGCTGAAAACGTCACTCGCACCGTCGCTGTGAAGGTTGTCGAGTGTGCGATGGTCGTAGCCCGGATGCAGCGGAAGCGGAATGCGGGGGTCACGGGCGGGAATCCCGGATTTCGCTTCCGCTGCATCCGGGCTACGCTGTCGCGCACTCGTCACAACATGGCGGTTGCTCTCGCAAGGCGGACCTGAGAGAAGGGCCGCCATGGATTCGACATTCATGAAATTCGCTTTGCCCGCTCTCGTCGCCCTCGCGATCTCAGCCACGCCCGCCGCAGCCCTCGAGCAAAACTGCCGCTTCATCCAGGCCAGGGCCGATCGCGAGGCCTGCTACAAGCGTCAGGAGGACGAGCTGGCCGCAAAGCGCAAGCCCGCCACGCTCGCCAACGAGAGCAAGGCGCTCCAATCACTGCAGCAGATGCCGCAGGACGACGACGCCGTCTATCGCAGCATCAACAACATCTGCCGCGGCTGCTGAGCGGCTGGCGTTCAATATGACTTCTGGCACCCCGCGTAGACGAGCGCATCGCAGTCATTAAGTCCTTTCAGTCATCAGAGCAGTCCCCGGCTGCCGCCGTCATCGACTTTGAGCGGCTGCGCTCACTTTGCATAATGTTAGGTGCCTCTCCGCTCGAAGGAACGGCTACTTCAGAGCGAAGAACTCAAACTGATCGTCAAAAATCCGCGCTCGCCAAGCTTCGTTTTTCACTCGCAGCTCTTCGTTGATGTAATCGAGTGGAACGGAATGCACATTAAACATGCTCTGTGATGATAGTTGGGAGCGTGACCGCAAATACTCTTCGCGAATTCGGTCAACAATGGTTAGCCTCTCATTGTAACCGGCCATCGCGCCACCGCGACCGAATTGCGCGAGAAATGGATCAATTGGAAGTCCAAGTGCGCGTTGGTGTACTTCGTAGCCTGACCGTGCCGGGGGCAACCATACTCCAGGCCCAGCCACGTGGCCGCCTCCGCCACCCACAACTACATCTCCAACGCTTCCCGCACCGCCTCCGTCACCGCCCCGAACACCTTTGGCATCGCCTACGACGCGCCCACCGGGGCCGCCTATCGCTAAGCCATCTCCATCTACTCGGACGCTTCCACCATTCCCACCTCTTGCTGGGGGAAGATCATTTTGCGCCATCGCTTGCTCCATAAGCAGGGCAGATAAAAACAAGGTCACCGCTGATCTATATCCATGGCGACAATGCATGATGCTGAACGCCCGCTAGCGATCTGCCACCTGTCCACCGGCTCCTCCAATAGCCTTGCCGCTACCGCCGACGCTCGCGGATCCGCCAGCACCGCCCAAGCCGGCCGGGCCTTTCCCAACGACCTGCCCGCCAGCTCCACCGATAGCCACGCCCCTTCCTCCAACCTGAGCGCTTCCGCCATCGCCTCCTTTTGCACCAGTCGCCGCCTTGATTCCGATGAGGGGTGGCACAACAACAAAGAGGAATGCACCTAGCGAGGCGCCAATTATGGCCCTGAGCAACCACGGCTGCTGCACCAAACCATTCCAGAGATCTATGGATAATTCACGCATTACGGCCCTCCTCGACCGAACAATCTAAGCGCTTAGTTATGCCATTCTCTACTAAACACAAGGTTGTGGGATCGACGGAGCGCTCTCAGGAGACGCGCGGAAGTTTGGAACGGTCAGCCCTCAACTGCTCCCCCAGTTCGCCACCCGCTTCTCGGCGAACGACGCCAGCCCTTCCGCCGCCTCCGCGCTCTGGCGCTTGATCGAATGCAGGTGCACGAGCCGCTTGTAGGCGGCATCGTCCACCGCCATGCCGCCGAACGAACTTTCCAGCGCAAGCCGCTTGGTCTCCGCCATCGCCTCCGGCCCGTTGGCGAGCAATTGCTCGACCACCTTGGCACCGGCGGCTTCGAGATCGGCAAGCGGGACCACCTCGTGGACGAGGCCGATCCGGCGGGCGTCCTCGGCGCCAAAGCGCTCGCCGGTGAGTGCGTAGCGGCGTACTTGCCGCACGCCGATGGCGTCGCAAAGCTGCGGGATGATGATCGCCGCGGTCAGACCCCAGCGCACCTCCGTGATCGAGAACAGGGCGTTGTCGGCCGCGATCACGACGTCGCAGGCCGCAATCACGCCGGCGCCGCCGCCGAAACAGCCGCCCTGCACCAGCGCGACTGTCGGGATCGGCAGCGTATTGAGCCGTTGCACGGCCTCGAACGTTGCCCGGGACGCTGCCTCGTTCGCCTCGGCCGACTGCGGCCGCACGCCGTTGATCCATTTCAGGTCAGCGCCGGCCTGAAAATGCTTGCCGTTGCCCCGGAGCACGACGACGCGGAGGTTCGGCTTCTTGCCGAGATCATCCATGGCGGCGAGCACGCCCGCGATCAGTGCGCCGTCGTAGGCGTTGTTGACCTCAGGCCGGTTCAGAGTGACGGTCGCGACGCCGCGCGCATCAAGGGTCCACAGGACAGGGCTGTCAGTCATCGGCGTTCCTCCGTCAATCTTGTTTGCCCCGCACTATGACCGAGGCCGCGCGCCCTGATCCATATCTTTCCGGCGTAGGGCGGTCGCGCCCATCGCATGGCGGCTTGTGTCATGCTGGCGCCGGGCGGTAGCCAAGGGATTAGAGACGGGACATCACATGCGCATCTGCATTTTCGGCGCGGGCGCCGTCGGCAGCCACATTGCGGTACGGCTGGCGCGCGCCGGCCATGAGGTCTCGTGCGTGATGCGGGGCGCGCATCTCGAGGCGGTGCGCGCGGGTGGCCTCAAGCTGCGTGTCGGCGATTCCGAGGTCAGCGCCAAGGTGAACGCCTCCGGCGATCCGGGCCAGCTCGGTCCGCAGGACGTCGTGATCAGCACGCTGAAGGCCACAGCGCTTCAGGGTCTGGTCTCCTGCATCAAGCCCCTGCTCAAGGACGACACCGCAATCGTTTTCGCGCAGAACGGCATTCCCTGGTGGTACGGCATCGGCCTGCCGCCGCGGCATCCGACACCACCCGATATTTCCTTCCTCGACCCGGGCGGGCGGTTGCGCGCCAGCATTGCGAAGGAGCGGATCATCGGCGGCGTCATCTTCTCCTCCAACGACGTCGTCGCGCCCGGCGTGGTGCAAAACCTGACGCCGGACCGCAACCGCCTGCTGATCGGCGAATGTGACGACCGCAATTGCGAGCGCATCACAAGACTTCGCGGGGCGCTGAATGACGCGCGGCTGGAATCGCCGCCTGTCGCCGATATCCGCGAGGCGATCTGGTCGAAGCTGCTGACCAACATGTCGCTGTCGGTGCTCTGCCTGCTTACCGGCCAGACCGCGCGCGGCGTGCGCGACGACCCCGCCTTCGCCGAGGTCATTCCGCGCATGCTGAACGAGGCCAACGACATCGCCCAGCACTTCATCCCCGAGGTCAAGCGCGTGACGCGCAGCGGCTCCGCGCCCAACCACAAGCCGTCGCTGCTGCAGGATTACGAGCTCGGCCGCGCCATGGAGATCGACGTGTTGGTGAAGGCGCCCGCCGCCTTCGCGCGCACTGCCGGTCTGTCGACGCCGACGCTCGATCTCATTGCCGCGCTCGCCATTCAGAAGGCGCGCGACAAGGGGCTGTACGCCGCGTGAGTCTCAGGCGAGGGCGTCGATCCAGGCCGTGAGCGTGTCGAGCACCTCTGCAAGCGCTTCTTCGTTGGTCCGGCCGAACTTTTTTAGCACCGCGAAGGAGTGGTCGCCGCCTGCGACCTCATGCAGCGTCGCCTTCGGACCGAGCGCCTCGATCACGGGCTTGAGGGTGCCGAGATCGGCAAGCTTGTCGCGAGTGCCTTGCAGGAACAGCATGGGAATTGCGATGCCGGCGAGGTGCTCGGCGCGCTCGGTCGACGGCTTGCCGTCGGCATGCAGGGGAAAGCCGAGGAAGGCGAGCCCTTTCACGCCCGGCAGCGGCGCCTTCGATTGCGCCTGCGATGTCATGCGTCCGCCGAAGGATTTTCCGCCTGCGACCAGCTTCTGTCCGGGGCAGAGCCGCGCCGCCTCCCCGACCGCCGCGCGAACGGCGGCGTGCGCGACCGCCGGCTGGTCGGGACGGCGCTGCTTGTTCTCCATATAGGGAAAATTGTACCGCAACGTCGCAATGCCACGATCGGCAAGGCCCGCCGCGACCTTGTCCATGAACGAATGCCGCATGTCGGCCCCTGCGCCATGCGCCAGGACGTAGCAGGCGCGCGCATTGTCCGGCTGCGTCAGAATCGCCGAGACCGTGCCGATGCGCTCGATGTCGAGCTTGAGCTCTTGAGTTTTGACAGCCAATGTCAGACATCCCAACAGACGCGAACCCGGCCGCCTTGGTAGCGTCACCGGCGCAGCCTGAAAACACAATAATTGCCGCGGCCAACTAGCCTACCAAGCCGGCAAGCCGCACCAACCGAGGTAATCATGTCCTACCGCTCCTCCTGGATGACCGAAGAGCTCGACGTCTTCCGCGACCAGTTCCGGAAATATCTCGCCAAGGATCTGGCGCCGCATGCCGAGAAATGGCGCGAGCAGAAGATGGTCGACCGCTTCGC
>JAEWFG010000136.1 GCA_023388935.1 Pseudomonadota bacterium
ACGCAACATTTCTCGGCGGTCCGTCCAGAATGGCCTATCCGGCGGGCTGCTCAGCTCTGCCGGTCCGGGTGTGCTGCCTGGTGGGCGCTTCATGGATCGACCCGTAAAACCGATCGAGGTGACTCAACCAAAAACGTCCCCGCGGGGCGGTGTCGTCTGGCGCGTGGTGCTGACCGCGATCCTCGTACTTCTGCTGCTTGCCGGCATCGTGTGGTGGATCAGGCAGGAAGGCGCCCAACAGGAATCAGCCGGCCGGCGTAACGCCGCGCCACCGATGTCGATCGTCCCGGAAACCGTTACCAAGGGCGATATCGGCATCAATCTGAATGCGCTCGGCACCGTGACGTCGCTCGGAACCGTCACCATCAGGAGCCAGATCAGCGGATATCTGACGCGCATCGTCTTCAAGGAGGGCGACGAGGTCAAGAAGGGTGATCTCATCGCGGAGATCGACTCCCGCCCTTATGAGGCAGCGCTGGCACAGGCCAAGGGCGCGCTTGCGCGCGACGAGGCCCTGCTGAAGGGATCGCAGGTTGATCTCGCGCGTTACCAGGACCTGGCCGCAAAGAATGCGGTTCCTCACCAGCAACTGGACACGCAAATCGCGCTCGTCGCCCAGAACCAGGGCACCGTGGAGTTAGATCGCGCCGCGGTGAGATCGGCCGAGGTGAACCTGCAATTCTGCCGCATCGTGTCGCCACTCAACGGCCGTGTCGGATTGCGTCAGGTCGACCAGGGTAACTACGTGACCCCCGGCGACAGCTCCGGCATCGTGGTGATCACGCAACAGCAGCCCATCAGCGTACTCTTCACACTGCCGGAGGACAATCTGCAGGCGGTCGCGAAGCGGCTAAGGGAAGGCGCCGTGCTGCCGGTGACCGCCTTTGATCGCAGCGGCGGGGAGAGGCTCGCCGATGGCACGCTGGATACATTCGACAGCCAGATCGATCCGACCACCGGCACGATCAGGCTCCGCGCACAGTTCGAAAACGAGACACGAAGGCTCTTTCCGAACCAGTTCGTCAATGTGCGGCTGCTTCTGGACACGCACAAGGACGTAACGACGATATCGACGGCCGGGATCCAGCGTGGCGTCCCCGGCACCTTTGCCTATCTCATCAACAGCGACAATACGGTCTCCGTCCGCCCGATCAAGCTGGGGGCCACCGAGGGCGATCGCGTCGAGGTGGTCTCCGGCCTGTCCCCAGGCGACCGCATCGTGATCGACGGCGCCGACAAGCTGCGCGAGGGCGCGAAAGTCGTCGTTCGCCCCCCAACGGAAGCGAGCGCTCCGTCCGCCCCCGCCCAGGGCAGCGCCCCGGACAAGGCCGCTGGCAAGAAGCGGCGATCCGAGGACGGACAGAAATGAATCCGTCACGACCATTCATCCTGCGGCCGGTGGCGACGACCTTGCTGATGATCGCCATCATGTTGTCGGGATTGCTGGCCTTCAAATTTCTCCCCGTCGCCGCCCTGCCCGAGGTCGACTATCCGACGATCCAGGTTCAGACCTTCTATCCCGGGGCCAGTCCCGATGTGATGACATCCTCAGTCACCGCGCCGCTGGAGGTTCAGTTCGGCCAGATGCCCAACCTGAACCAGATGAGTTCCGTCAGTTCAGCCGGCGCATCGGTCATCACCTTGCAGTTCGGACTCAGCATTTCCCTCGATGTCGCCGAACAGGAAGTGCAGGCGGCCATCAACGCCGCCGGCAATTTGTTGCCGTCCGACCTGCCTGCGCCACCGATCTACGCCAAGGTCAATCCGGCCGACGCCCCGATCCTGACTCTCGGCTTGACGTCCAAGACGATGCCGCTGACGGAGGTCGAGGACTTCGTGGATACCCGCCTCGCGCAAAAGATCTCGCAACTGCCCGGCGTCGGCCTGGTCAGTATCAGCGGCGGCCAGCGGCCGGCGGTGCGCATTCGCGCCGACATCCGCAAGCTTGCAGCCTACGAGCTGAATATCGACGACCTCCGCACCACCCTTGGCAACACCAATGTCAACTCGCCCAAGGGCAGTTTTGACGGTCCGATGCGGTCCTACACCATCAACGCCAATGACCAGATCCGCGATGCCAGCGATTACAAATCGCTGATCATCGCGTACCGGAACGGCTCCCCGGTCCGTCTGAGCGACGTCGGCGACGTCATCGCGGGCGCGCAAAACAACAAGCTTGGCGCCTGGATGAACGAGACGCCGGCGATCATCCTGAACATCCAGCGTCAGCCCGGCGCCAACGTCATCTCGGTGGTCGCAGGGATCAAGGCGCTGCTGCCGCAACTGCAGGCGACGTTGCCTTCCGCCATCGATGTCAACATCCTGACCGACCGAACCGTCACCATCCGTGCCTCCGTCAGGGACGTGGAGTACGAACTCTCGCTCGCGGTCATCCTCGTCGTGCTGGTAATCTTCGTATTCCTGCGCAGTCCGCGCGCAACCCTGATCCCCAGCCTCTCGGTGCCGCTGTCGCTGGTCGGCACGCTCGGAGCGATGTACCTCTTCGGCTTCAGCCTCAACAATCTTTCCCTGATGGCGCTGACGATCGCGACGGGCTTTGTCGTCGACGACGCGATCGTCGTCATCGAAAACATCTCCCGCTACATCGAAGATGGCGAGCCGCCGCTGCAAGCCGCGTTGCGCGGCTCCGAGCAGATCGGCTTCACCATCATCTCTCTCACGGTCTCGCTGATTGCGGTGCTGATTCCGCTCCTCTTCATGGGCGACGTGGTCGGCCGCCTGTTCCGCGAATTCGCCATCACGCTGGCAGTCACGATTCTAATCTCCGCCGTTGTCTCATTGACACTGGTTCCGATGGCCTGCGCCAAGCTTCTCAAAGCCGAGGACCCGGCACATGAGAATGTGTTCCAACGTCTGAGCCGCACCGGATTCGATCGCGTCATCGCGATCTACGCCCGCATGCTCAATTGGGTGCTGGATCGCCAGACCTTGGTGCTGCTGGTGGCGCTCGCCACGCTTGGACTGACCGCCTACCTCTATGTCGTCATTCCCAAGGGCTTCTTTCCGCTGCAGGATACCGGAGTCATCCAGGCGATTTCAGAAGCACCGCAATCCGTTTCCTACGCGGCGATGGCCGAGCGGCAGCAGCAACTCGCCAGCGTCATCCTCAGGGATCCGGACGTCGAGAGCCTTTCCTCGTTCATCGGAGTCGATGGGACCAACACGACGCTCAACAGCGGCCGCATCCTGATCAATTTGAAGCCGCACGGCCAGCGCAAGTCCGATATCGAAACTGTGATGCAGCGAATCAAGAACAGCACCGCTTCGCTGGTCGGAATCACACTCTACATGCAGCCGGTGCAGGATCTCACGATCGAGGGCACGGTCAGTCGAACCCAGTATCAGTTCATCCTGCAGGATGCCGATCCGGCCCAGCTTGCGGAATGGACGCCGAAGCTCGTCGACAAACTGAAGCAGCTCCCTGAGCTCAGCGACGTTGCGACCGACTTGTCCGCTCAGGGACTTGCGGTCTTTATCGACATCAACCGCGACCAGGCGGCCCGGTTCGGGATTACGGCGGCGACCGTCGACAACGCGCTTTACGATTCCTACGGTCAGCGCATCGTCTCGACCATCTTCACCCATTCGAACCAGTACCGCGTCATCCTCGAAGCCGCCCCGGCGCTGCAACAGTCTCTGCAATCCCTGTACTCGCTCTACCTGCCCTCCTCGGTCGGCACCACCCCCGTGCCGTTGTCCGTGCTCGCGACGATGCACCAGCAAACCGCCCCGTTGCAAATTTCGCATCTCGGCCAGTTTTCGTCCGCCACCGTGTCTTTCAACCTCGCTCCCGGTGCGTCGCTGGGCGATGCAGTCGCGGCCATCAAGCAGGCGCAGATCGACACCGATCAGCCGCTCAGCATCATCACGAGCTTTCAGGGGGCCGCGCTCGCCTTTCAATCGTCGCTCTCCAACCAGCTTTTCCTGATCCTGGCGGCGATCGTGACGGTCTACATCGTCCTGGGCGTGCTCTATGAGAGCTTCATCCATCCGATCACCATTCTCTCGACGCTGCCGTCGGCCGGCATAGGTGCGCTGCTCGCCCTGATGCTCGCGCACGAGGATCTCACCATCGTAGCCATCATCGGCATTATTCTCCTGATCGGCATCGTGAAGAAGAACGCGATCATGATGATCGATTTCGCCCTTGATGCCGAACGTAACGAGGGCCTGCCTCCGCGGGACGCGATCTATCAGGCCTGCCTCCTGCGGTTCCGGCCGATTATCATGACGACCATGGCAGCGGTCCTCGGTGCCCTTCCGCTGATGCTCGGCACCGGCGCGGGTTCCGAGCTGCGGCATCCGCTCGGCGTTACGATCGTCGGCGGCCTCCTGGTGAGCCAGATGCTGACCCTGTTCACCACGCCGGTCATCTATCTCTGGTTCGATCGTCTCGCCGTCCGGTTTGGCGGCACGCAATCCGGCGCTCATCAGCCCCAGGGGGCACCGTGAGCCATGGAACCATCGACCCCCTTCATCCGCCGGCCGGTTGCGACAACCCTGCTCACCTTTGGGCTTGCGGCGGCGGGAGCCGTGGCGTTCTTCAAGCTGCCGGTATCGCCGCTGCCGCAGGTGGATTTCCCGACCATCATGGTGCAGGCAACGCTGCCGGGAGCGAGCCCCGAGGACGTGGCGACGACCGTCGCAAGCCCGCTGGAGCGCCATCTCGGCCAGATCGCCGACGTCACCGAGATGACCTCTTCGAGCACGGTCGGACAGACCCGCATCACGCTGCAGTTCGGCCTCAGCCGCGATATCAACGGCGCAGCACGCGACGTGCAGGCGGCGATCAACGCTTCACGCGCCGACCTGCCGACCAGCCTGCGCACCAACCCGACCTACCGCAAGGTCAACCCGGCTGACGCGCCAATCCTGGTCCTGACGCTGACCTCCGACACGCTGACGCGTGGCGACCTCTATGACGCGGCCTCTACCGTGCTTGCGCAAAAACTTTCGCAGGTCGAAGGCGTCGGCGAAGTGGTGGTGGGCGGCAGCTCGCTGCCCGCAGTGCGCGTTGATCTCATCCCGCAGGCGCTCTTCAAATACGGCATCGGACTGGAGGACGTGCGCGCGGCGCTCGCCAGCGCCAACGCGCACAGTCCGAAGGGTGGCATCGACGCCGGCGATCAACGCTTCCAAATCTATGCCAACGACCAGGCTAACAAGGCGGACGACTACAAGTCGCTGATCGTCGCCTATCGCACCGGCGCGCCCGTGCATCTTTCCGATATCGGCGAAGTGACCGATTCGGTGGAAAACATCCGCAACGCAGGGCTCGCCAACGGCAAGCCGGCCGTGCTGATCATTCTCTACCGGCAGCCGGGCGCCAACATCATCAGCACCGTCGATCTGGTCAAGGCATTGATGCCGACACTGCGGGCTTCGGTCTCGCCCGCGATCGATATCGCCCTGGCCGTCGATCGCTCTACGACCATCCGCACGTCGCTACACGACGTCGAGCGAACCCTGATCCTCGCCGTTCTGCTCGTGATCATCGTGGTCTTCGTGTTCCTGCGAAACGGCCGCGCCACCCTGATCCCTATGGTGGCGGTTTCCGTTTCGCTGGTCGCGACGTTCGGCGCCATGTACCTGATCGGCTACAGCCTCGACAATCTGTCGCTGATGGCCCTGACAGTTGCGACCGGGTTCGTCGTCGACGACGCGATTGTGGTGCTCGAAAACGTCACCCGCTACCTCGAGGACGGCCTCTCCCCGCTCGAAGCCGCCTTGAAGGGCGCCAATGAAGTCGGCTTTACCGTGCTGTCGATGAGCATCTCGCTGATCGCGGTGTTCATCCCGATCCTGCTGATGGGCGGCATTGTCGGCCGCCTGTTCCGCGAATTCGCGATGACGATCTCGATCGCGATCCTGATCTCGCTTGCGGTTTCGCTTTCGACCACGCCGATGATGTGCGCCGTGCTGCAACGGAGGAACACGGGCGAAGGCCACGGCAGGCTATATCGGATCAGCGAACGCGTCTTCGAGGCCATGCTGAATTTCTACCAGCGAACGCTGACGGCCGCGTTGCAGAACCCGGCATCGGTGATGCTGGTCCTCGCAGCGGTCGTGGGTCTGAACTTCTATCTCTACGGCGCCATCCCGAAGGGCTTTTTTCCGCAGCAAGATACCGGGCGGATGATCGGCGTGATTCAGGCAGACCAGAGCATCTCGTTCCAGCTCATGCAGCAGAAGCTCGCGCAGTTCGTGAGCATCATCAAGCACGATCCGGCGATTGAGACCGTCGTCGGCTTCACCGGCGGCGGCCAGACCAATTCCGGCTTCGTCTTTGTGTCGCTCCATTCGCCGGCTGAGCGCAAGATCAGCGCCGATGGCGTCATCGCGAGACTGCGGCGCGAAATGACCGTCATCCCCGGCGCCACGCTCTTCCTGCAGGCCGTACAGGATATCCGCACCGGCGGCAGGGCTTCGAATGCGCAATATCAGTACACGCTGCAGGGCTCGACCCTGGAGGAACTCGAAGAATGGACGCCGAAGATCACGGCCGCCCTTCAGCACGAGCCCAATCTGGCCGACGTCAACAGCGACCAGCAGAACAAGGGACTCGAATCGAATCTGGTGATCGACCGCGACGCTGCCGCGCGGTTGGGAATAACCGTCAGCCAGATCAACAATACGCTCTACGACGCCTTCGGGCAGCGGCAGGTTTCAACGATCTATGTCGCTCGCAACCAGTACCACGTGATCATGGAAGTCGCGCCGCGCTTTTGGCAGAATCCGGAGACGCTCCGGGACGTCTATGTGAGCACGTCGGGCGCGTCGGTCGGAGGCTCGCAGGCGACCAATGCGGTCGCAGGAACGGTGGCGGTGCCGGGGACATCGAGCGCGGCAAATTCCGCCAATGCACAGGCCGCACGCAACCTCGCCACCAATTCGATCGGATCGACGGGAAAGGGCGTGGCTTCAACGGGGTCGGCCGTCAGCACGAGCCGCGAGACCATGATCCCGCTCGCTGCCGTTGCTGATTTCGGGCGAGGCGCAACTCCGCTCGCCGTCAATCATCAGGGTCTTCTGGTCGCCAACACGATCTCGTTCAATCTGCCTCCGAACGTACCGCTCAGCACCGCCGTCAGCACCATCGACGCGACGATGAACCGGCTGGGCGTGCCGGCGACCATCCGGGGCACCTTCCAGGGTACGGCAAAGGCCTTTCAGGACTCCCTCAGCAACCAGCCCTTCCTCATCCTGGCCGCTCTGGTCACGATCTATATCGTGCTGGGTGTGCTCTATGAGAGCTACATCCATCCACTGACCATTCTCTCGACGCTGCCTTCGGCGGGCGTCGGTGCCCTGCTGGCCTTGATGCTTTTCCGGACCGAGTTCAGCATCATGGCGCTGATCGGCGTGATCCTGTTGATCGGCATCGTGAAGAAGAACGCCATCATGATGATCGATTTCGCCCTGGACGCCGAACGCAACCGCGGGCTCGCCCCTCTCGATGCCATTCGCGAAGCTTGCCTGCTCCGTTTCCGCCCGATTATGATGACGACTATGGCAGCGATGCTCGGTGCGATGCCGCTTGCGATCGGGATGGGGGAAGGCGGTGAACTCCGCCAGCCGCTGGGCATCTCGATCGTCGGTGGTCTGATCCTCAGTCAGATGCTGACGCTTTACTCCACGCCGGTCATCTATCTCTATCTCGATCGGTTCCGCTTGTGGGCCCGGCGCCCGCGCCGTGGATCGCAGCTTCCGGGTCCCACCTTTGAGCCGGGTGAGTGAATGCCAAGACCAGTTTTCGCGTGCTGCCTTAGTGTGCCGAAAGTGGCAGCCTTGGCCGGCCCCGCACAAAATGGTGCCGACGGTCGTCGATCCGTCGTAGCCGCCCTCGCCTTGCTGGCACTCAGTCCTGGCCTGTCCGGCTGCATCCTGGGATCGGAGCGTCCCGAACTCAATCTCGAGGTTCCTGCACGCTACCAGAACGCCCCGAAAGGCAGCGCCGACGCGGCCCTTCCGGTCCTCGACTGGTGGCGCGGCTTCCATTCCGGCGAGCTGACCACGCTGATGGAAGCGGCGCAGGTCTCCAATCTCGATATTGCGGCCGCGATCGCTCAGGTCGTCCAGGCCGATGCCCAGGTCGGTGTCGCCGGCGCCGCACTCCTGCCCAACGTCACCGGCACGGGGACCGCCGAACGCGAGCACTTCGGGTCGGAAGCCTCGAGCAGCGGCAGCAGCAACAGCAGTATAGGCGGCGGCATCGGCGGCAGAGGTTCGACTTTCTCGTTCTTCAGCGCCGGGCTGACGGCGAGTTACATCGTCGACTTCTGGGGCAAGAACCGCGCGTTGCTGGCAGCCAGCGAAGAGAGCGCGAGCGTGTCCCGCTACAATCGCGAGGTCGTGACGCTGACTACCATCGTCACTGTCGCCAATACTTATTTCCAGATCCTGGCGGCCCAGGACCAGATTCGCGTCACACGTCGCAACATCGCGGCCGCCGAGCGCATTCTCGCGCTCATTAAAGACCAGTTCGCCGGCGGCACCGCCTCGCAGCTCGACGTGTCCCAGCAGGAAGCGCTGGTCGCGACCCAGCGCGCCGCCATTCCGCCGCTCGAGGTGACGCTTGGGCAGAACATTGCCGCAATGGCCTTGCTCGTCGGACGCGCGGCGCCGAACTTCAAGCTGCGCGGCGGCAGCACGACCCAGATCGCCGTCCCGCGCGTCACGCCAGGTCTGCCCTCGGAATTGCTCTACCAGCGGCCCGATGTTCGTCAGGCAGAAGCGCAGCTCGCCGATTCCAACTTCAGTGTCGAAGCCGCGCGCGCAGCGTTCTTTCCGCAGATCCAGCTTACCGGAACCACCGGTTTCCAGAGCGCCGCCCTCGCATCTCTGTTTACGCCGGGCGCCTGGTTCTACACGCTCGCCGCCGGACTGACGCAGCCGATCTTCGATGGCTTTCTCCTGGAGAGCCAGTTGAAGCTCGCCAAGGGCGTGCAGCTACAGAACCTTCAGGCCTACCGCAAATCCGTCCTGTCAGCGTTCGCTGACGTGGAAAAGGCGCTCATCGCGCTGCAAAAGTTCACGTTGCAGGAGCGGTTGCAGACGGATGCGGTCACCAGCTCGCGCAAGGCATTCGAAGTGGCCGAGACGCAGCTGCGCGGCGGCACCGTGAATCTGGTCACGGTGCTGCAGGCCGAGCAGACTCTGTTCACGGCAGAAAATACGCTGGTCCAGGTCCGCCTGTCGAAGCTCTTGGCTGCCAGCAGTCTATTCCAGGCCTTAGGCGGCGGCTGGACGTCGGCGGGCACCTTGGTCGCGCTGCAATGAGGGCGAAAATGCGGTCACGATTTCATCTTGCGACCGGTCCGCTAGCGCTGCTGCTTGCTTTCGGAGACTGCTCGACCGCCCTGGCGCAGAGTCGGATTTCGACCAATCTGCCGCTGTCTTTCGGACTGAGCGCCGATGAGGCGGCGCAGGCGCTCGGTGTCCCCCTTATTTATGTGCGCGGCCGCCGCGGCGACGAACTCTTCCTGGCGCTTCCCAATGTGAAGGGGAGCGCATTGGCCAGCCGAAGCGACGGCCTCTATCTGCAGTTTCGCAAAGGACGCCTCCAAGCCTGGAAGGGAGACTGGGGCACCATTCGGCCATGATCGTCACTGGAGATCAAATGAACATAGCGAAGGTCGTGTTGTTGGGCTTAATGATCGCGACGACGGCGGTGCCGGCCAAGGGCGACGAGGTCACCGGTCGCCCCTTGCGTTTTGGAAACACCAGCGGATGGTGGTTCTACGACGGGCGAAGCGACCATCGCGACGTTCCAACCAACGGCTACTTTCCGGGCAATTTCGCTACGGACAGGATCGGCGTCGCGGCCGCTCCGCTGTTCGCGCCGCCGCCCGAGCGTTCTGCGACGCCGTACCCGTCCCAGATCATACTCGGCGCACCGGCCAACAAAGCGCGATGAAGCTAACCTACCTCCGAAATCCCGTCGCCAGCACGTAACGCTCCGACGAATCCTGCCGGCTTGCGGCCGGCTTCACGTGGCGGACGGTAGCAAAGTCGCGTTTGAGCTCGGCGAGCAGCTCGGCGTCCGCGCCGCTCTGGAACGTTTTCGCCAGAAACGTGCCACCGGGCCTCAGCACATCGTGGGCAAAAGCAGCCGCGGTTTCGACCGGGCCGACGATGCGGAGCTGGTCGGTCTTGCGGTAACCAGTGGTGTTGGTGACATCACGACGTCGGCGCGCCGATTTGCAGACCGGCAAAATGGAGTGATTCACGCCGGCGAATAGATCGAGCGCGCGCAATCGAACGAAAATCGCCGATTGCTTCTCGCGTTTCGTCAATTCTGCATCTGAATTTCTTGGAATTTTTCCGGCCATTTTCGCCACCGTTGTCACAAGATAACGGAGCAGTAGTTATGAGCGGCGATTGCTTTGTGATGGAGACGGCATGCCTATTTCACAGGACGACTTCGACAGCATCGCCGCTGTCGTGGATTGGCTCGACGCCTGCCGACGTCAGGACCTCGACGCGGTGCTCGGCTTCTACGATGAGGGAGCGGTGATGGAATGCAGCTGCGAGGGAGTGACGTTAGAAGGAAAAGCTCTGATTGCGGATTATTGGGCGCCCAAACTGGAAAAAAAGGGAGCGTCCGCGTTTTCGCTGAGCGACATCGTCTTGACGGAACATGGCGTTCGGATCGACTACCAGAACTACGAAGACAAGCCAGTCCGCCTTTACTTTCGCTTCGGAGCGTCCAACAAAATTATCTACACGAACTGCGGACCGATCCGTCAGTATCCCAACGGTCCCAACTAACGAGAATTGCCAGCATCCAGCCGAAAACCTTTCGACCTATTCACCCATGGCCGAAGGCGACCCCATCCGCATCATCCGTCATCGCGGCGGCCTGGATGGCTTCGTCGCTCCGCTCCTCGCAATGACGGAAATTGGGGCTAGGTTTTTGCCTCGCCCCGAAATCCCGTCGCCAGCACATAACGCTCCGACGAATCCTGCCGGCTTGCGGCCGGCTTCACGTGGCGCACCGTTGCAAAGTCGCGCTTGAGCTGGGCGAGCAGCTCGGCGTCCGCACCGCTCTGGAACGTTTTCGCCAGGAACGTGCCGCCGGGCTTCAGCACATCGCAGGCAAAAGCCGCCGCGGTTTCGACCAGCCCGACGATGCGGAGCTGGTCGGTCTTGCGGTGGCCGGTGGTGTTGGCGGCCATGTCGGACATCACGACGTCGGCGCCGCCGCCCAGCATCGCGGTGAGCTTGTCCGGCGCATCGTTGTCCATGAAATCGAGCTGCGCGAAATCGACGCCGGGGATCTCCGGCATTTCCAGGAGGTCGATCGCGACGACCTTGCCCTTGCCTTCCGTGGAGCCGACGCGCTTGGCGGCGATCTGGCTCCAGCCGCCGGGTGCTGCGCCGAGGTCGACCACGGCCATGCCGGGCTTCAGCAGCCGAAACTTGTCGTCGATCTCGAGCAGCTTGAACGCGGCGCGCGAGCGATAGCCTTGCGCCTTCGCCTTGGCGACATAGGGATCGTTGAGCTGGCGTTCCAGCCAGAGCTTCGACGACAATTTGCGCTTGCCGCCGGTCTTGACCTGGACGTGCAAGCGGCCGGTAGTGTCCTTGGCCATATCACCAGTTCCTGAGCGCGCCGTCCTCGCGCATCATCTCGACGAGCATGCCTTCGCGCAGGCCCCGGTCGGCGACGCGCAGGCGCGGCAGTGGGAAGGCACGGCGGATCGCATCGAGGATGGCGCAGCCGGCCAGCACGAGATCGGCACGCTCGACGCTGATGCAGCTGTTGCCGGCGCGCTCCTCGTAGCTCATGCCGAGCAGCTTGTTGATGGTCGCGGTGATGTCGGAATCGTTCATCCAGATGCTGTCGATGCGGCGGCGATCGTAGCGGGCCAGATTGAGATGGATGCCGGCGAGCGTCGTCACCGTGCCGGAGGTGCCGAGCAGATGCATATCCGTGAGATCGCGGCCGTGCTGTTCGGCGAACGGCGCGACGTGGTTCGCGACCTCGCGCTCCATCGCGGCGTAGATCTCCGGCGTCACGTCGCGGCCGCCGAACTGCTCGGCGAGCGTGACCACACCGTACGGGATCGACATCCAGGCTTTTATGCGCGGCTCCGGATTTTTGTCCGTCGGGTCGCGCTCGATCCGCACCAGTTCGGTCGAGCCGCCGCCGATGTCGAACAGGATCGCGCCGCGCCCCCTCGGGTCGATCAGCGGCGAGCAGCCGAGCACGGCAAGCGAAGCCTCTGTCTCGCGGTCGATCACCTCGAGCTCGATGCCGGTCTCGGCCGCGACGCGGCTGCGGAAACCTTCCGCATTCGAGGCGGCCCGGCAGGCTTCGGTGGCGATCAGCCGCAGCCGCCGCGCTTTCCGCACATTGATCTTGTCGCGGCAAATGCTCAGCGCCGCGATTGCGCGCTCGATCGCCGCTTCGCTGATACAACCGGTCGCCGAGACGCCCTCGCCGAGCCGGATGATGCGCGAAAAGGAATCGACCACGCGAAAGCCATCGCTGGTCGGACAGGCAATCAGGAGCCTGCAATTGTTGGTACCGAGGTCCAGCGCCGCGTAGACGCCGGTTCCCGGCGCTTGCGCGCCGACGGCCGGTCTAGTGGCCAACGCCACCGCCGCCATCGACCCCTCCAGCTCATCGTGCGGCGCATGGCCGTCGCGGAGCCGCGTATGGTCATTCATACAAACTGTCTTTCCGCGGCCCGTCGGGCCGATCAGGAATTGCTTTTTCGCCTGAAACATTAGCAGCGCCGCGGGCCTGCGCAACAACGCATCACATGGGACATGCCCATTCGTGCGTTGTCGTGAACGGGCTCGTGGGTTATCTGAACGGGGTCCGGTCCTCCACTGCCGCGAAAATGCGCAAATGCCGGCTTTTCAGGTCAGTTTCCATGCAAGAACACACCAAATCCTCCACGCTCGAAAACGCTATTGCACTGCAAAAATACGGCGTCGGGCAGCCGGTCCGGCGCAAGGAAGACGATGCGCTGGTGCGCGGCAAGGGCCGCTACACCGACGATTTCAACCTGCCCGGCCAGGCCTATGCCGTAATCGTGCGCTCGACCCATGCTCATGGCGTCATCCGCGGCATCGGTACCGACGCCGCCAGGGCGATGCCAGGCGTGCTGGGGGTCTGGACCGGGACCGACCTCAATGCCGCCGGCTATGGCCCCTTCACATGCGGCCTGCCGTTGAAGAACCGCGACGGCTCGCCCCTGCTCCAGACCAACCGGCCGGCGCTGGCGACCGACAAGGTCCGCTTCGTCGGCGATCCCGTCGCCTTCGTGGTGGCCGAGACGCTGGCGCAGGCGCGCGACGCAGCCGAAGCCGTCGAGCTCGATATCGACCCGCTGCCGGCGGTGACGGACCCAGAGGAAGCCGCCAGGCCCGGCGCGCCACTTCTCTACGACCACATCCCGAACAACGTCGCGCTCGACTATCACTATGGCGACATGGAGAAGGTGAACGCGGCGTTTGCCAGCGCCGCCCACGTGACCAAAATCGACATCGAGAACACCCGCGTCGCCGTGGTATCGATGGAGCCGCGCGTCGGACTTGCCTCCTACGACAAGAAGACCGAGCGCTACACCATCCAAATGCCGACGCAGGGCGTCGCGGGCAACCGCGCCAATCTCGCCAAGAACCTGAAGGTGCCGAACGAGAAAGTGCGCATCCTCACCGCCAATGTCGGCGGCTCCTTCGGCATGAAGAACGTCAACTACCCCGAGTACATGTGCATCCTGTATGCGGCCAAGGCGCTGGGACGCCCGGTGAAGTGGCTCGATGAGCGCTCGACCAGCTTCCTGTCTGACAGCCACGGCCGCGCGCAGAAGATCCATGCCGAGCTCGCGCTCGACGCCGAGGGGCATTTCCTCGCGGCAAAGCTCTCGGGCTACGGCAATCTCGGCGCCTACATCACCGGCGTTGCGCCAGGGCCACTCTCGCTCAACACCGGCAAGAACTTCTCCAGCGTCTATCGCACGCCGCTGATGGGCATCGACATCAAGACGGTTTTGACCAACACCACGCTGATGGGTGCCTATCGCGGCGCCGGCCGGCCCGAGGCGAACTACTACATGGAGCGGTTGATCGACCGCGCCGCCGACGAGATGGGCATCAATCGGCTCACCTTGCGCAAGCGCAACTTCATCAAGCAGAACCAGATGCCGTTCGCGGCCTCCTCCGGCGTCACCTATGACAGCGGCGACTTCCAGGCGGTGTTCAACAAGGCGCTCGAAATCTCGGACCACGAGAATTTCACCAAGCGCAAGAAGGAGAGCAAGAAGGCCGGCAAGCTGCGCGGCATCGCGGTCGGCTCCTATCTCGAAGTCACCGCGCCGCCGAGCCCCGAGCTCGGCAAGATCGTGTTCGATGCCGATGGCAGCGTGCAGCTCATCACCGGCACGCTCGACTATGGCCAGGGCCACGCCACTCCGTTCGCGCAGGTTCTGTGCGCACAGCTCGGCGTCCCATTTGAGAGCGTCAAGCTCGTGCAGGGCGACAGCGACATCGTCCACACCGGCAACGGTACCGGCGGCTCGCGCTCGATCACGGCGAGCGGCATGGCGATCGTGGAGGCCTCGAAGCTCGTGATCGAGAAGGGCAAACGCGCCGCCGCGCACATGCTGGAGGCGTCCGAGGCCGACATCGAGTTCGCCGACGGCAGCTTCACCATCGCCGGCACCGACCGGAGCATCGACATCATGGAGCTGGCAAAACGCCTGCACGACGGCAAGGTGCCCGAGGGCGTTCCTGACAGCCTCGACGTCGACCACACCAGCGAGCCGGTGCCGTCAGCCTTCCCGAACGGCTGCCACGTCGCCGAGGTCGAGATCGATCCGGACACCGGCGTGGTGCAGATCGTACGCTACAGCGCGGTGAACGATTTCGGCACGGTGATCAACCCGATGCTGGTCGCGGGCCAGCTCCATGGCGGCGTCGTCCAGGGCATCGGACAAGCGCTCATGGAGCACATCCGCTACGACGAGAGCGGCCAGCCGATCACGGGCTCGCTGATGGACTACGCCCTTCCGCGCGCCGAGGACGTCCCGCTCATGACGGTCGGCGATCATCCTGTGCCGGCCACGACCAATCCGCTCGGCAGCAAGGGATGCGGCGAAGCCGGCTGCGCCGGCAGCCTGTCGACGGTCGTGAACGCGGTGCTCGATGCGCTCTCCGACTACGGCATCAAGCACATCGACATGCCCCTGACGCCGGAGCGGGTATGGCGGGCGATCCAGGAGGCGAAGGGGGCGGCGGCGTAAGGCTGCTCCGTCGTTTGTCACAATCTCCGCTGTCATCGCCCGCGAAGGCGGGCGATCCAGTATTCCAGAGACAGTGCGAGGATACGGATAGGCCGCGGCGTACTGGATGCCCCTTCGGTTCACGATGCAAGTGCAACACCTGCTAAGGTGTTGTTGCGATGGGACGATGTTATGGCCAGCTCAGCCTT
This sequence comes from Pseudomonadota bacterium, assembly GCA_023388935.1. Classification (GTDB taxonomy): domain Bacteria; phylum Pseudomonadota; class Alphaproteobacteria; order Rhizobiales; family Xanthobacteraceae; genus Bradyrhizobium. The sequence goes on from JAEWFG010000136.1 coordinate 15,467, forward strand.
GAAGAGCGCGTTGAGATATACC
>JAEWFG010000201.1 GCA_023388935.1 Pseudomonadota bacterium
CCGCGTCTCCATGGACCTGATCGCGATCGACATCACCGACCTGCCGCCGAACGCGGCCCGTCGCGGCCACATGGTGACGCTGCTCGGCGAGGGCATCACCGTCGACGAACTCGCGCATCATTTCGGCACCATCGGCTACGAGGTGCTGACCAGCCTCGGCCACCGCTACGCCCGTGTCTACAAGGGCGGCAACGTGGTGGAGCCGTTGGCAAAGCCGGCCCCGGCATCGGCGGCCGAGCAGCCGCCCTCCCCGCCGCCGGTCGAGCAGCCGGCGAGCCCGCCGCCACTGCCGAGCTGACTACGCTCTCGTGTCCCGGACGCGGTGCAGCGTGCAACGATGCACCGCAGAGCCGGGACCCATATGCGATACGGTACAATGCGGAGAGATGGGCCCCGGCTCTGCAGCGCACCGCTGAAGTAGCGCTGCGCTGCGTCCGGGGCACGAGCCTGGCCACTTACTTCTTCCTGCTGTCCAAGGCCGTCTTGCAGGCCGCGCTGAGCTGATCGCGCTTGCCGTTGAGGCAGGCAACGATCTTGCCACTACCGGGCGCGATGCCGGCGCAGAATTTGTCATAGTCCGCCTTGCACGCGCCGCGTGTATCGGATGATTGTGCCGAAACGGCCCCGGAGAACGCAACGGCGACGACGATAGCGGCAAAGCTCAACTTGGACATTGTATCTCCGTTGACCGAAGGCAGGGGCCGGTAGCACTACATGAAGATCGCGACATTCAACATCAACAACATCAACCGCCGCCTGCCCAATCTGCTGGCATGGATGCGAGCGGCGAAGCCCGATGTCGTCGCACTTCAGGAATTGAAGGCAAGTGATGGCGAATTTCCGGCGGCGGCCATCGAAAAAGCCGGCTACGGCGCGGTTTGGCGCGGACAAAAAACCTGGAACGGCGTCGCCATCCTCGCCCGCGACGCCGAGCCCATTCTCACCCGCGACCGATTGCCGGGCAGACCTGACGATCGCGAAGCACGCTACATCGAGGCCGCGATACGTGGTGTGATCGTCACCAGTATCTACCTGCCGAACGGCAATCCGCAGCCCGGGCCGAAATTCGATTATAAGCTCGACTGGTTCGCGCGGCTCAAGCGCCACGCCAGGACGTTCATCAAGCAGGATCTGCCGGTGGTGCTCGCCGGCGACTACAACGTCGCGCCAACGGAGATCGACATCTATCCGACGCGCTCCTGGGACAAGGATGCCCTGATCCAGCCGAAGAGCCGCGCGGCGTTTGCGTCACTCGCGGCGCAAGGCTGGTGCGACGCGATCCGCGAGCTGCACCAGGAACAGCGCATATACACGTTCTGGGACTACAAGCGAAACCGCTGGCCGCGCGATGCCGGCCTCAGGCTCGATCATCTGCTGCTCAGCCCTGCCCTTGTCTCGCGCCTGGCAAAAGCCGGCGTCGATAAGAACGTCCGCGGCGAGGATGGCGCCAGCGATCATGCGCCGGCGTGGGTGGTGTTGAAACAGCGTTGATCTTGTCGGTGGCGAACTAACACCCGTAGTAGCGTGAAGCTGCGCCCTCACCACAAATTCTTGCCGTCAATCATGTTCACCGGCACGGCCTCCAGATCGAAATCATCGAACAGGCGCGCGTTGACGCCGACCTTGGGATTGTCGAAATCGGGCTTGCCGGTCGACCAGTCCGGCGGCTCCGAATAGGTGCCGCAGCCGCAGCTCGCGCAGAAATGATGTCTGACCGTGCGGCTGCCCCAGAGATAGGTCGCGACGTTCTCCGCCGGTGACAGCAGGCGAAATTGCGCCGGCTTGTAATAGGCCCACAATGCGCCCCGCTTGGCGCAGAGCGAACAGGTGCAGCGCGTCACGCTCGCGGGCGCCTCGGTCACCTCGAACACTGTTTCACCGCAATGACAGCTTGCCTCGATCGGCATGACCCACTCTCCGTGTTGTCAGGAGATGGTCGTAGCCGCTCCCTGCTGCCAACATGCTGTCAGCAGCGCGGATCCGTCACGGAGCCTCGTTCGCGAATAGCCGCTTGGCATTCGCGGCCACGTGCTCGCGATAGCGCTGGACGATTGCAGCCGCTCTAGCGAGGGCGTGTCGCTGCAACGTGCGCTCGAGGTGAGCTGCGAGGCCGCAGCATTGAAGTGCCTCAAGGCCGGTGCCCAGACCGGCATGCCGATGCGGGGGTGCAATGGGTTCCCTACTGACACGGATCGCCCGCATCGCTGCCCACGGCTAAACTCGCGCGATTCGCGGGAGATCGTCTTGGCCTTTCTCTTCGTCCTCACCGTCGGCCTCATCGCCGGCACCATCTCAGGCATCGTCGGCACGGGATCGTCGATCATGCTGATGCCGGTGCTGGTCTATGCCTATGGGCCGAAGGAGGCCGTGCCGATCATGGCGGTAGCCTCCGTGATGGCGAACTTTTCGCGAATTTTGGTCTGGTGGCGCGAGGTCGACTGGCGGGCCTGCGCTGCCTATTCGGTCACGGGCATTCCGGCCGCAGCGCTTGGCGCGCGCACACTGCTGGCGCTGCCCTCGCGCACCGTCGATCTCGCCATCGGCATCTTCCTGATCGCGATGGTGCCGCTGCGGCACTGGCTGGCACGGCACGATCTCAAGGCCAATCTCCGGCATCTCGCGATCGGCGGGGCGATCATCGGCTATCTCACCGGCATCGTGGTCTCGACCGGCCCGCTCAGCGTGCCACTGTTTCTGTTCTACGGCCTGTCCAAGGGCGCTTTCCTTGCCACCGAAGCGGCGGCCTCGCTCGGGGTCTATTTCGCGAAGTCCGTGACCTTCGAGCGTTTCGGCGCGCTGACCGGCGACGTCTTCGTCAAGGGCCTGATCGCAGGCTCCTCGCTGATGGCAGGTGCCTTCATCGCCAAACGCTTCGTGCTGCACCTGAAGCCGGACATGTTTCGCATGGTGATGGACGCGATCATGATTGCAGCCGGGCTCTCCATGCTCTGGAACGCGACGCAGCCGTGAGCGCGCCGCGCTCAGGCGACAAATTCGGGCGCAATCGATGGGCCATCGGCGAGAACGACGCTCGGGGGCGCCGCCTCACATTTGGCAAAGCCCGACGCGGCGCGGCGGCGTAGCCCTAACAAAGGGTGTATCGGCTACGGAGAATTGCCGCTAATTGGGACGCTAGCGATCGCCCTCGCCACCCGCCATTCCGTGCTATCTGCAAACCTGATATCTCCGACTCACTGTCCCCATGGCCAAGAACACGCTTTCCTTCGTCTGCCAGAACTGCGGCGCGGCCTATAACCGCTGGCAGGGCAAGTGCGAGTCCTGCGGCGAGTGGAATACGCTCGCAGAAGAGGACACGGCCGGCAGCGTGCCGGTATCGATCCGCTCCAAGCGCAAGGGCCGGACGTTTGCGCTCGAGAGCCTTGCCGGAAAGAGCCCGGATGCCCCGCGCCTTTCTTCCGGGATGACCGAGCTCGACCGCGTCACCGGCGGCGGCTTCGTCCGGGGCTCGGTGCTGCTGGTCGGCGGCGATCCCGGGATCGGCAAGTCGACACTGCTGACGCAGGCAACGAGCCTGCTGGCGCGCGCCGGTCACCGCATCGTCTACATCTCCGGCGAAGAGGCGGTCGCGCAGGTGCGGTTGCGCGCCGAGCGGCTTGGGCTGTCGGATGCGCCAGTGCAGCTCGCCGCCGAAACCTCGGTGGAAGACATCGTCTCGACGCTGTCCGAGGGCGCGGTGCCCCGGTTGATCGTGATCGACTCGATCCAGACGATGTGGACCGATACGGTTGAATCCGCACCCGGAACTGTGACCCAGGTGCGCGCCTCGGCGCAGGCCCTGATCCGCTTCGCCAAGAAGACCGGCGCCGCTATCATCCTGGTCGGGCATGTCACCAAGGATGGCCAGATCGCCGGCCCCCGCGTGGTTGAGCACATGGTCGACGCCGTGCTGTCTTTCGAGGGCGAAGGCTCGCAGCAGTTCCGCATCCTGCGCGCCGTGAAGAACCGTTTCGGCCCGACCGACGAGATCGGCGTGTTCGAGATGACCGGCCTGGGGCTGCGCGAGGTTACCAACCCGTCGGAACTGTTCCTGTCCGAGCGCGATCTCGGCACCCCCGGGACCGCAGTCTTTGCCGGAATCGAGGGCACCCGGCCCGTGCTGGTCGAATTGCAGGCGCTGGTCGCTCCGACCTCGCTCGGTACCCCGCGCCGGGCCGTGGTCGGCTGGGACCCGAGCCGCCTTTCCATGGTGCTGGCGGTGCTGGAGGCCCATTGT
>JAEWFG010000204.1 GCA_023388935.1 Pseudomonadota bacterium
TCGCAGGCCGCGCGCGACAACAACGCCATCAATCTCGGCCAGGGTTTTCCTGACGATCCGGGGCCGGAGGACATCCGCCGCGCCGCTGCCGACGCTTCGCTGAACGGCTATAACCAGTACCCGTCGATGATGGGGCTGCCGGAACTGCGTCAGGCGATCGCGACCCATTACGACCACTGGCATGGCCTCAAGCTCGATCCGATGAGCGAGGTCATGGTCACCTCGGGCGGCACCGAGGCTCTGACCTCAGCCATCCTCGCTGTGGTCCAGCCCGGCGACGAAGTGGTCTGCTTCCAGCCGGTCTATGATTCCTACCTGCCGATCATCCGTCAGGCTGGCGGCATTCCGCGCCTGGTGCGGCTTGAGCCGCCGCATTGGCGGCTGAATGAGGACATGCTGAAAAGCGTCTTCAATTCAAAGACCAAGGCGGTGCTCTTCAACAATCCCCTGAATCCGTCCGCGGTGGTCTATCCGCGCGAGGACCTCGAGCTCTTGGCGCGCTACTGCCAGGAGTTCGACGTCATTGCGATCTGCGACGAGGTCTGGGAGCACGTCACCTTCGACGAGCACAAGCACATCCCGCTGATCACCATTCCCGGCATGCGCGACCGCACCATTAAGGTCGGCTCGGCCGGCAAGATCTTTTCGCTCACGGGCTGGAAGATCGGCTTCGTCTGCGCGGCGCCGCCGCTGCTGCGCGTCGCGGCCAAGGTGCACCAGTTCCTGACCTTTACCACCGCGCCGAACCTCCAGGCCGCCGTCGCCTACGGTCTCGGCAAGCCGGACGAGTATTTCCTGTCGATGCGCAAGGATCTGACGCGGAGCAGGGACCGCCTGACCAAGGGACTGGAGAGCCTCGGCTTCCCCGTGCTGAAGTCGCAGGGCACCTACTTCCTCACCGTCGATCTATCACCGCTCGGGCTCAACGAGAGCGATACCGAGTTCTGTTGGCGGATCGTCAGGGACTACAAGGTGGCGGCGATCCCGGTGTCGGCCTTCTACGAGCAGGACCCGGTGACGTCGGTGGTGCGCTTCTGCTTTGCCAAGAAGGACCAGACCCTCGATACCGCGTTGGAGCGGCTGTCGGACGCGGTGCGCGGGCGCAGGAGGTAGGTGAAGATGACGAACGTCAGCCGCGCGAGGTTTTGCCTTGGTTTCGCGTTCGCCGCGGCGCTGACGTTGCTTTCGGCTTCCGCAGGGGCCGAGGAGCGCGTCGTCAACTTCTACAACTGGTCCAACTACATGGCGCCGGGTGTCCTTGAGGCCTTCACCAGGGAGACCGGCATCAGGGTGGTCTACGACACCTTCGACGCCAATGAGACGCTGGAGACGCGCCTGATGGCCGGCAAGTCCGGCTATGACGTCGTGGTGCCCACCGCCTATTTCCTGCAGCGTCAGATCAAGGCCAACATCTTCCAGAAGCTCGACAAGTCGAAGCTGCCGAACCTTGCCAATGCCTGGCCGATGGTGACCAAGCATCTTTCGACCTACGATCCCGGCAACGACTTCGCCGCAAACTACATGTGGGGCACGACGGGCATCGGCTACAACGTCGCCAAGGTGAAGCAGATCCTTGGGCCCGACGCCAAGATCGATAGCTGGGACATGGTCTTCAAGCCGGAGAATCTGGCCAAATTCAAAGACTGCGGCGTGCACATGCTCGACTCCGCCGACGACATCTTCCCGGCGGCGCTGAACTTTCTCGGGCTCGATCCAAACTCGACCAAGCAGGCCGACCTCGAAAAGGCCGCCGATGTCGTGGCCAAGGTCCGCCCGTCCGTACGCAAGTTCCACTCGTCCGAATATCTCAGCGCGCTCGCGACCGGCGAGATCTGCTTCGTGGTCGGCTGGTCCGGCGACATCATGCAGGCCCGCGCCCGTGCCGCTGAGGCCAAGAATGGCATCGAGATCGGCTATGCCATCCCGAAGGAGGGCGCGCAGATGTTCTTCGACAATCTCGCCATCCCCGCGGATGCCAAGAACGTCAAGGAAGCCTACGAGCTGATCAACTATCTCTACCGCCCGGACGTTGCTGCCAGGAACTCGAGCTTCCTATCCTACGCCAGCGGCAACCTCGCCAGCCAGAAGCTGGTCGACCCGAAAATCCTGAACGACAAGAACATCTATCCGGACGAGGCGACGCTCTCAAAGCTCTTCGTCATTACGGCCCGCGATCCTGCGACGCAGCGGATTATCAACCGGCTCTGGACCAGGGTGAAGACGGGGCGGTAGTCACGGCGCGTTCTGCGAGCGAAACAGTCCAAAGAGCCAGGCCCTCACCCTGAGGAGCTTGCGTAGCAAGCGTCTCGAAGGGCGAGGCCACCAGCGGGGCCTTCATTCTTCGAGACGCGCGTGCCGCGCTCCTCAGGATGAGGGATCAGTAGTCTGGATTGCTTCGCTTCGCTCGCAATGACGGAGCAAATCAGCGCCACCTGCGATGCAGCCAGAGCCACTGCTCGGGATGCTCGCGGACCCAGCCTTCCACCACGCTCGTGATCGCCTGGGTCGTGCCCTGGATGTCGATCTTGCCCTCGGCGTCGCGCACCGGCTTGATCTCTTCGGTCAGCTCGCCGACGAAGCGGCCACCGGGCTTGCGGATGATGCGCGCGCCATGGATCGGGCATTCGACCTGGCGCAAGAGGCGCGCCAGCATCGGATTGGCGCGGGTCTTGCGGCCGAAGAAGGTGACCTCGACGCCGCCGGTCAGATACTGGTCGACCAGCATGGCGACGTGCTTGCCGTCCTTCAGTGCCTGTGCGAGCCGGAGCGGCGCGTCGCGCCCTGCCGGGATCAGCGTGCCCATATTGACCTGGCGCATCTCCTGGATGATGCGGTCGGCGGAGGCGATGTTGGGCCGGCGATAGAGGATCGCAGTGTCCAGCCCATGCGCGACGGCGGCGAGCGCCGGCAATTCCCAGTTGGCGAGATGCGAGGCGAAGATCAGCGCCGGCTTGCCGTCGTCGCGGATCTGGTCGAACAGCTCGATGGTGCGCTGGGGCAGTTCGATCCGGCTCTTTTCCGGATGGTCGCGGTCGTAATCCCAGACGTGGTCCATATGGGCGAATTCGGCGCCGACGCGGCCGAGATTGTCCCAGACGCCCATCAGGATCTGCTCGATCTCCTCGGGCGACTTTTCCGGAAAGGCGGCAGTGAGGTTGGCGCGGCCGATGCGGTGCTCGCGCAGGCGCGGGCCGATCAGGCGGGTGACGCGCGCGAAGAAATCCGAGGTCTTGACCGGATCGAAATAGCGCGTGGTGCGCAGCATGCCGACGGTGGCGGCGCCGATCAGGCTTCCGCCGACCGATTTGGCGACTTCCCGCGCGCGGGCCTTCGTGCTCGCAGGAAGCAGTGCCATGCGTCCGGTCAGGCCGGTTCGCGGGTCAGGATCAGCGAGGCGTTCTGGCCGCCGAAGCCGAACGAGTTCGACATCACCGCGGTGACGCGGGCGTCGCGCGCTTTGTTGCCGACGACGTTGAACAGGATCGTGGGATCCGGATTGTCGTAGTTGATCGTCGGCGGAATGCGCTGATGCTCGAGCGTGAGCAGCGAGAAGATCGCCTCGACCGCGCCGGCGGCCGAGATGGTGTGGCCGACCATCGACTTGTTGGAGGTGACCGGAATCTTCTGCGCGAGCTCGCCGAACACGACCGATGTCGTATTGTATTCCATCTTGTCGTTTTCGGGCGTCGCGGTGCCGTGCGCGTTGATGTGGTCGATCTGGTCTGGCGTCATGCCGGCGTCGGCCAGCGTCTTGTTCATGCAGCCGATGATCGGCTTCCCGTCAGGCGAAGAGCGGGTGCGATGGAAGGAATCCGTGAGCTCGCCGCAGCCCGCGATCACGCCGAGGATTTTTGCGCCGCGCGCGGTCGCCGCTTCGTAGCTTTCGAGCACGAGCGCGCCGGCGCCTTCGGCCATGACAAAACCGTCGCGGTTCTTGGAGAAGGGGCGGGAGGCCGCCTGCGGCGGGTCGTTCTGTGTCGACAGCGCCGAGAGCAGCGAGAAGCGCACGAGGGCTTCCGGATTCACGGTGCCATCGGTCGCCACGCACAGCGCGGCATCGGTCTCGCCGCGGCGGATCGCCTCGACACCGAGTTGGATCGAGGTCGCGCCGGAGGCGCACGCCGTCGACAGCGAGATCGGCGAGCCCTTGGTCCCGAAGGTCTCGGCGAGGTGCGCGGCCACAGAGCCGAACATGAAGCGGTGATGATAGGCGCTGTATTTGCCGCCGCCGCAAATGCGCAGCAGGTCGTCATAGGCGAAGTCGAGCTTGCCGACGGCGCGGCCGAGCTCGCTGCGCTGCGGCCATTCGACTTCCACGGGTGCGACCGCGAGGAACAGCGGGCCCGGGAAATCGCCCTTGGCGCCGATGCCGGCCTGGTCGAGCGCTTCCTGCGTGACCATCTCGGCCATCCGTTCGGACAGGCCGGTGGAGGTGAACGGATCTACGCTGACGAAATCCACCGTGCCGGCCATCGTCGTCTTCAGGCCGTCGACCGGAAAGCGCGTGATGGTGCGGATGCCGGACTCGCCGGCGACCAGTTTCGCCCAGTTGTCGGCCTTGCCGGCGCCGAGCGAGGTCGTGATGCCCATGCCGGTGACGACGACGACGGGACGCCCGAGTTTGTCGCGTGGTGCAGTCATGTCGATCCCCCGCTTGAACTAGCTCACCGCCTCGACCAGCGCCATGCCTTCGCCGCGCCAGTGTCCGGCTCCCACCACCACAATCTGGGTGGGCGCGCCCTGCATTTCAATCTCGGTTCCGGTGGTGTCGTTGGGCGGGAACAGCGCGCCGCGCGAGATCGACAGTGCGGCGAGCGCAATCCCGAGCGGGAATTGCGTCTCCATGGTGTGGCCGAACATCGTGCCGGTCGCGCGCACCGGGAAATCGGCATGGCTCTTCAGGAAGCTGCGCTCCTCTGAGGTCGCCGGCTCCGCGCCGGTCGCGCCGGTGATGATCGCGCCCTTGCCGTCATGCGTGGGCAGCTTCGCCCACAGCTTCTCCAGCGTCGCGGCCATGTCGCCCGGCCGCTTGCGCTTGGCGAGATCGGCGACCACGCTCGAAAGTCTTGCGAACGGCTTTGCCCCGCGCGCCTCGGCATGCGCCCTGGATTCCAGCACCAGGAACGCTCCGGCCGAGCCGAGCGCGAACCCGGTGTGATCCTTGCGCGCCCATACGGGTGCGAATTTGTCCTTCAGGTTGAAGTCGCCGAATTCGAAGAGGACCATCAGGTCCTTGCGCTCGCCATTTTGCGAGCCGCCGACCAGCGCAATGTCGCTCTCGCCCGAGGCGATGCGAGCAAGCGCGATCCTGGTCGCATCTGCGCCGGAGACCTCTTCGCCCATGAAGGTGCGCGAGGTGCCGCCGAGGCCGTGCACGATGGCGATGTTGCCGGCGAGCAGGTTGGAGAGCTGCGCCAAAAACAGTGTCGGCCGCAGATCGCTCATCAGGCGTTCGTTGAGGAAGCCGGGCGCATTGGCGCCCTTGGCCTCGGCCGTGAGTATGGCGGTATCGACATTGAGATCGCGCTCGCCGCCGCCGGCGGCCACCACCATGTCGATCTTCGACAGAATGTCCTTGTTGCCCTTGATGCCGGCGGAGTCGAGCGCGAGACCCGCGGCATAGGTGCCGATGCGCTGCCAGGCTTCCATCTGGCGCTGGTCGCCCTTCTTCGGGATCTGGCTGTCAAAGCTCACCGGCATCAGCGGATGCACGATGTAGGGTGCAAATGCCTTCTCGTCGACATTGATGCGCTTCTCCTGGAGCGCGGTCCAGTTGGCGTCCAGGCCCTCGCCGAGCGAGGTGGCGAGTCCAATGCCGGTGATCCAGACTTCGGTCTGGCCAGGCTTCGAAGCGGGAGTGTCAGTCATGGCAATACGGCCTGTTGCGGAAAGCCGATGCGCTTGGCGAACGCGTCCATGTAGCCGCGCATATCCGCATTGGGGAAAGGAATCTGCGTGAAGGTCAGCGTCGAATTCGCGCGCAGCTTGCCGCCGACCCTGATCTTGGCCTCGGTCATGGCGTAGCCCGAGCCTTCATGGGCAAGGGTTGCCTCAATGCTCATGAGATCGCCGGGGAAGACCGAGCCGCGAACCTTGGCCTCCTTCACGGCGGCCAGGATCGGCATGCGCTCGAACTTCAGGACGCCCAGCTGAAGCCAGCCCGAGGCCTGCGCCATCGATTCGATCAGGAGCACGCCGGGCATCAGCGGATAGCCCGGGAAGTGCCCCTCGAAGATGGTGCTCTCCTTCGGGACCTGCGCCTCGACGACGATCCGCTTCTCGTCGACGTTGAGGTCGACGATGCGATCGATCATGTGGAAGTATTCGAGTTGCATGACCGCGCGCTTAGGCGCTCGCGCCCTTGGCCGCAACCAGTTCGTCGATGCGGGCGCACAGGTTTTTCAACACGAAATATTGCTCGGTGGTCGCCTTGCCGTCATTGACCTCCTGGGTCCACTTTTCCAGCGGCAGCTTGATGCCGAACTGCTTGTCGATCGCGAACGCGATGTCCAGGAAATCGAGGCTGTCGATGCCGAGGTCATCGATGGCATGGCTATCCGGCGTGATCGTGTCGCGCGGGATGTCGCAGGTTTCAGCGATGATCGTAGCGACCTGATCGAATGTGGAAGACATCACTAAGCCTTTGATATATTGCGGATATTTGTCAGATGTTCAAGAGTGGCGCGATGGGTGGGCATCGCGCCCCCAGTGACGCCCTCAACCCCCCTCTGGCCGGGTCGAGAGCCCGTATATCGGAGCGCCGCCCCGAGTTCAATGGAGCGGACAGGCGACGCGACAGGGCTGGGGATGCTTGCCAGAGCCCGTTCCTCCGAGAGACCGGCGGCGGGCCGTGCCTAGACGGGCCGCGCCTAGATATGCGGCGTCGTGATCTTGACGCAGTCGCGGCGGCCCATCAGCACGCAATCCTGGGTCCTGCGCAGGTCGGCGATGCTCACGGCGAGCCAGATACCGATTGCGGTCAGCGCGATGGTGAAGGCGAGCGCCGCGATATTGGCGAGCATGCGGTGGCGGAAATCGTCAGGTTCGGCCCGGGGCTGCTCGTAGCGCGACAGATCGAGCGGCTCAGGCGCGACGCGCAACGGCTGCACGGTGCCGCCGCCCCGCTGCATCGCCGGGGAGGGCGAGGTGCGCGGCCTGAACTGGAGCACCTGGTGCTCGCCATCAGCGCTTATGGGCCGCTGGGATTTCATGGTGCGGGGATCACTCCGGAGCAGCAATTTTTAGATAGCACACATGGTGAACGCGTTGCAGAAAATCTTCTCAACGCGCACGCGCTTGGCGCGTCCGCACCCGGCCTTGCGGGGCCTGCAGACGATCGCGGAAGCGGCCGTCAGGCGGGTGTCGGAATGCGCCTGATTGCATTGCAACAACGGCTACGGCGCTTGCCCCGCAGCGTGCCGTGAACATCGGCTTGTGATCCGTATCCGGTCCGAACGCATTTTGCAGCGCCAGCGCCCGTGGCATAATCCCGGAACTCGGACCACAAGTTGCAACTATTCGAGGGGCCCTCGACCATGACCACGAACAACGCACGCGAGCCGAGAGTGCATCCGGTGCCGATCCTGTCGCTTCGGCCGACGCAGATGACGGTCGGCATGCGCGAGGTCAAGGAGAAGCGCAAGCGCTGGCGCGAGCACGCCAAGAAGAAGCAATCCGATCTGCTGGGCACTCACATGATCCCGGTCGTGCATGGACCTGACGAGCGCTACTACGTGATCGACCATCATCATCTCGGCCGCGCGCTGCATGACGAGGGGATCAAGGAGGTGCTGGTGACCGTCGTCGGCGATCTCCGCATGGTCGAGCGCGAAGCGTTCTGGGGCGTGATGGACAACAAGCGCTGGGTCTATCCTTACGATGCCAAGGGCGAACGGCGGCCGTTCCGCGACCTGCCGAAATCGGTCGCCGATCTCAAGGACGATCCCTTCCGCAGCCTCGCAGGCGAGCTCCGCCGCATGGGGGGCTTCGCCAAGGACACCACGCCGTTCTCCGAATTCCTGTGGGCCGACTTTCTGCGCCGAAAACTGTCGCGCAAGGCAGTGGATGCCAATTTCGACAAGGCGCTCGAGAAGGCGTTGTCCGCGGCCAAGAGCAAGGATGCGATCTATCTGCCCGGCTGGTGCGGGCCGGCCGACGATGATTAGGCTGCGACGCCGCGCGGGCTGCCGGGTCGCAATAGCGCGATCATTTCGGGCCTTGCAGGCCGGGCGAGGACAGCCAGCGCTCCATCTCGGCTGCGGCCTCGCCGTCGCGCACCTTCTGTAGAAGATTGTGCCGCTTGGCGCCGGCTGGCAGTTTCCTGGCGGCGGCGCGGGCGTCCTGCGTAAACTTGGTCAGGCGCTCCTGGAGTGTCAGGGCCGGCCGTGTACGGTTGCGCTTCCTGGTCATGGTTGCCCTTTCAAGCACAAAGACAACCACGTGCGAGCAAGCTGCGTCCTTAACTTTTGTTGGAACCGGCCAAGCGCATTGCGGTTTTTTCATTGCGACGGCGCCGCGGCGCCATGAACTCCAGTTGGGGTTCCATTTTACGCGACCGGAGCTAAGCCGAAGTGCCCAGCGATACGATCCGCGCGGCGCTTATCAGGCGCCTGCGCACCTCTTCCGGCATCTCGGAGGAGGATGTCAAAGAGATTGAAGCCCTTCCGATTGCGGTTCGACACTTCCCGGCAGAGACCCCGGTGGTGCGCGACGGCGAGCGGGCAACCAACTGCTGCCTGATCGCCGCGGGATTTTGCGCGCGCTCCAAGACGATTGCGAGCGGCAAGCGGCAGATCCTCTCCATCCACATCGCCGGCGAGATCCCGGATCTGATGAGCCTGTTCCTGCACGTGATGGACCATGATCTCTCGACGCTGACGCCGTCGACTCTCGGCCTCATCAGTCATGAGACGCTGCAAAAGCTACATCGCCGCAGCCCGAACGTCGCCGAGATATTCTGGCGCGACACGCTGATCGACGCCGCAATGTTCCGCGAATGGATCGTCAATGTGGGCCAGCGCCCGGCGCCGGCCCGGCTCGCCCATGTCATGATCGAGCTGCGCGAGCGTCTCAGGGGCATCGGGGCTCTGGACGGCAACAGCTTCGAGATGCCGCTGACGCAGGAGCAGATTGGCGAAGCCCTGGGCATCACCGCGGTGCACGCCAACCGCGTGATCAAGCAGTTGCGCCAGGAAGGCATCGTCGAGCTCAACCGTGGCCGCGTCACCGTGCTCGACGAGCGGAAATTTCAGGAACTTGCGGATTTCGACGGTCGTTATCTCCATCAGTCGCCAACGCTTTGAAGCGCCCGATGCCGCGATTCCATTTCGACATCCACGAGAACGGTCGTCTCATTACGGACGACGACGGACGAGATTTCGAGGATGAAGACGGTGCACGCAAGGAGGCGGTGCTGACCGGCGCCTCCATCGCCCGCGACGTTTTCATCGCAGGAAGCGCGCATCGCGTCGTCGTCGACGTCCGCGAGGAAGGCGCACCGTTCCTGAAAGTATCGATCACGCTCGAGGTCGAGGAGGCGTAGGCGGGGAAACCGGGCCTGTCGAAGTTCGCGCCTTCGACTGCTCTGCCTCTCGATGCTCCGTCGTTTCGGCCTCGTCCGGCTGCTCCTTGCCGCCGAGCATCCGGTGCAGCCGGCGCTCGATACGCCGGCCGACCGTGAGCAGCACGATCGCGATCACCAGGGCGATCAGGACGATCTTCCATTCGCCTGCGCCGCAGGCAATGCCGAGGCAGGCGGCGAGGAAGGCACAGGCTGCGCTGGTCAACCCGTGGACGCGGAAGCGATGGCGCACAATGACGCCGGCGCCGAGAAAGCCGATGCCGGTGAGGATGCCCTGGATGACCCGGCTGGTGGCGTCGGTGATCTTACCGGGCTCGGCGAACTGCACGGCGAGCAGCACGACCGTCGCCGTGGAGAGACCGACGATGCCGAGCGTCTTCAGCCCGATCGGCTTTCCGTGCAGGTCGCGGTCCAGGCCGATCGCGCCGCCGGCAAGCGTTGCGGTACCGAGGCGCAGCAGGATTTCGGACCAATCCAGCTCAGTCATGTCTTGTCGATCACTTCTTCGGCAGGCGTCCCATGAGATAGAACTCCTCGTTCGGCCGCATGCCGGTGAAGTTGGCCAGCCGGTTCGACAGCGCGAAGAAGGCGGAGATCGCGGCGATGTCCCAGATGTCGTCGTCGCTGAAGCCGTGAGGCCCGAGCGCGGCGAAATCCTCCTCCGAGATGCGCTGCGCATCAACCGAGACCTTCATCGCGAAATCGAGCATCGCCTTCTGCCGCGGCGTGATGTCGGCCTTGCGGTAATTCACCGCGACCTGGTCGGCGATCAGCGGGTTCTTGGCGCGGATCCGCAGGATCGCGCCATGCGCGATCACACAATACTGGCACTGGTTGGCCGCCGAGGTCGCCACCACGATCATCTCGCGCTCGGCTTTGGTCAGGCCGCTGTCCTTCTCCATCAGCGCGTCGTGATAGGCGAAGAATGCGCGGAACTCGTCGGGGCGGTAGGCCAGCGTCAGGAACACGCTCGGCACGAACCCGCTCTTCTCCTGCACGGCGAGGAGGCGCGTGCGGATGTCGTCGGGCAGCGTGTCGAGGGCGGGAGCGGGGAAGCGAGTTGAAGGCGGCTGGGGCATGGGGATCATTCCTGGTCGGGGCGGCAACCATAGTCGATGCGAGAGAGACGCTCCAGAGGCGTTGCAGAGTCTCGTGCCCCGGACGCAGCGCTGCGCTTCTTCAGCGGTGCGCTGCAGAGCCGGGACAAGAGAGTCTTTACCGCAGCGGCTTCTTCAGCAACGAGAAGCGATCGGGGTCCAGTCCCATCGACGGTTGCAGCATCGGGGCTTCGACGCTGGAGTGCGTCTTCGCGGGCGCCGCCGAGAACATCGGGTCGTTGGGCACGTCGCGCTGCGAGGTAGCGCCGCGCCAGCGTTCGAGCACGGCGCCGACGAAATGCATGTCGTGACCGGAAGTGACGGACGGCACGCTGCTGATGGTGGCTTCGCCGCGCGGCAATTGGTGCGGCGGCACCTCCTTGAAGCGGAGCCGGGTCGGCAGCGCGACGCCTTCGCCGAACGCCAGCACCTCGCGGGTGCCGAGCGATGGCACGAAGGACAGCAGGTTCGCGGCCGCATCCGACACTGCGGCGCGCAGCAGCGCCTGGTCGCGGTCGTTGGCAAGACGCATCGTGAACAGCGTGTTGCACTGGGAGATGATGGTGGCGTCGAGTTCGGCCGGCCGCTGGGTGATGAGGCCGAGATAGACGCCGTATTTGCGGCCTTCCTTGGCGATGCGCGACACCGCCTTGCGGGTCGGCCCGAAGCCGATGTTGCGGTCGGCGGAGGCGTAGCGGTGAGCCTCTTCGCAGACGAACAGCAGCGGCGAAACGCCGTCGCTCCACAGGCCGAAGTCGAAGGCCATCCGGCACAGCACCGAGACGACGGAATCGATGACTTCCACCGGGAAGCCGGCGAGCTGCATCACCGTCATCGGCTTGCCGTTGGCAGGCAGGCGGAACAGATGGCTGATCACTTCGGCCATGGTGTCGCCGCCGACATTCGCATTGTCGAACATGAAGGCGTAGCGCGGGTCGTTGCGCACCGCTTCGATGCGGGAGATCAGCTTGTGATAGATGATGCGCGAAGAGCGGTTCTCGAGCTTGCCCATGCGCTCGTCGATCAGCGAGATCAGATCGACCAGGCGATAGGGCACCGGTGTATCAACGGTGTAGCCGACCTGCTTGGGGTCGATGCGCTTCAAGCCGATGCGGTCGGCATTCTGGTACTGGGTGTAGACGCCCTTGGCGGCCGGGATGACCTCAGCGAGGATGTCGAGCTCCTCGGCCACCCCCGGGCGCCCCCCAAACAGCACATCGACGATTTCCTCGAAGTTGAACAGCCAGAACGGCAACTTCAGGTTTCTCGGGTTGAGCACCAGGGCGCGGTCGCCGAAGCAGCGGCCATATTCGTTGTGCACGTCGAGCAGGAAGATGCGCAGGTTTGGGCGTGCTTTCAGGATTTCGTTGAGCAGCAGCGACACGCCGGTCGATTTGCCGACGCCGGTCGATCCCAGCACGGCGAAGTGCTTGGACAGCATCTCCTCGACGTCGACATAGGCGACGACGGAGCTGTCCTGCTGGAGGAATCCGACGTTGATCTGGTCCGATCCCGTCGGCGCGTAGATCGTGCGCAGCTCCTGGCTCGTGATCAGGTCGACCGCATCGCCGATGGTTGGATAGTTTGTGACGCCGCGCTGGAATTTCGGCTTGTCGGCGGCGTTGAGGATTTCGCCAAGCAGGTCGACCGAGGCGATCGCGATGTACTTGTCGGTGCTCGACAAATTCTCGCAGGAGACCTCGGTGATCATGGCGACGATGACCGAGCTGGCGCAGCGGATGCTGACGAAACGGCCGACGGTCGCCCGCACCTCCGAGATCGGCATTTGGCTTTCCGCCAAAAGCCCGACCCGGGCGAGCGACCCGCGAACCGAAATCACGCGTCCAAAGGATGTCACGATGGATGAACCCGAGAACCCAAAATCTTTGCCAATTATGCGCGGCCGTCGCTGGACAAACTGTTAAGCGGCAGGCGCGGGCGCTTTGTTAAATCCGCGACAATTCGGCCATGAGATTTGGACCTAATGCACAATTGCGGGCAGAAGCGGCCGAAAAATGCTGATTTTCCAAGCCTCGGGGCTCAACGGGAATTAAGGAACATTTTACCATTCGGGCAGTCAGTCCGCCGTTCGGGGGATGGCCATCGTCGGCGGCGGGGGCGGCGTTCGTTGCGGAAGGGCACGCTTTGGTTTGTTGACGGGACCTAATCATTTGTACATTAGTACAAATGAGCTCGCGGCCCAGCGCCACCCGGGCGCACCCATTAACATTGCGCCCCGCGCCCGATTGCTGCGATTCCGTGACAAGGATCGTAAGCCACGCTCTGGAGGAAATCATGCAGCCCGAACCGATCCTCGATCTCGCCCATCTCGGCCACTTGGAACTGCTGACGCCGAAGCCCGACGAGAGCCTGAAATTCTTCGTCGACGTCATGGGCATGACCGTGAGCGGGCAGAAGGGCGAGTCCGTGTATTTGCGCGGCTGGGACGATTACGAGCGCTATTCGCTCAAGCTGACGGCGTCGAAGACATCAGGCATGGAGCACATGGCGCTGCGTGCGCGCAGCCAGCAGGCGCTGGAGCGCCGCGTCGCCGCTCTCAAAGGCTCGGGCTTCGATATCGGCTGGATCGACGGCGACATGGGGCAGGGACCGACCTTCCGCTGCCGCGATCCCGATGGCCACATCGTCGAGCTCTATTACGAGACCGAATGGTATCAGGCTCCGCCGGAGCTGAAGCCTGCGCTGAAGAACCAGGCGCAGCGTTTTCCCGCGCGCGGCGTCAATGTCCGACGCCTCGATCATCTCAACTGCCTCGCCACCGACATCAAGGCCAACCGCGAGTTCTTCGAGAATTATCTCGGCTGCCGCCTCACTGAGCAGATCGTGCTCAATGACGGCCGAGAGGCGGCGATGTGGCTGACGATGTAGAACAAGAGCTACGACTTCGCCTATTCTCTCGACCATTCCGGCGTGTCCGGCCGCTTCCACCACGTCACCTACGCTCTCGACAGCCGCGAAGAGATTCTTCGCGCCGCCGACATCTTCCTGGAGAATGGCGTTCACATCGAGACCGGCCCGCACAAGCACGCGATCCAGCAGACCTTCTTCCTTTATGTCTACGAGCCCGGCGGCAATCGCGTCGAGGTCGCCAATGCCGGCGCGCGTCTCATCCTGGCGCCGGACTGGAAGCCAATCGTGTGGACCGAGGAGGAGCGCAAGAAGGGCCAGGCGTGGGGCTTGAAGACGATCGAGTCCTTCCACACCCACGGCACGCCGCCGGTCGAGGCGAAGAAGCACGGCTAATTTGCTGACGCGCGCACGCGTGCGATCGTCTCGCGGACACCGGTCCATGCGGGCTTGTCGGGCGCGAACTGCTTGCGCAGGAACGTGATGAGCTCCTCGACCTGTGCATCGCTCATGCTGCCCTTGAAGGCAGGCATGTAGCCGAGATCGCTCGATGCGGGATCCGTGATGCCGTGCAGGATGACCTGCACGAGATTGTCCGATGTCGCGCTGTGCAGATTGCTGTTAAGCGCGAGCGACGGGCGGCTGCCGAACAGCGGCAGGCCGCCGACCTCGTGGCAGACGGCGCAGGCGCCGAGATAAAGCCGCGCGCCGGTGGAAGAGGTGACGGTGACCTGAGTTGCGCTTTCGAGCTTCGCGACGAGAGCATCCCGCGTGGATGCACCGGCCGCAGTGTCGTTGAACGAGTTGAGATAGACCGCCATCGCGCGGATGTCCTGGTCGGGCAGGGCGGCGAGATCCCGGACGATCGGCGCCATCGGGCCGGCAGCCACGCCGTGGTAGCGCGATTGGCCGGTGCGCAAAAAGGCGTAGACCTCGTCCTCGCTCCAGGGAATCGGCGCGTGCGAGAGCGAAGTCAGCGGCGGCGCCTCCCAGCCCTCGGCAAAGCCGCCGGCGAGATAGGCCTCGCGCTGTTCGGCGCCGAGCGCGTTGCGCGGTGAATGGCAGGCGCTGCAATGACCGAGACCCTCGACGAGATAGGCGCCGCGATTCCATAACTCGGATTTTGCCGGATCGGGCTTGAACTCGCGCGTCTGATGGAACAGCACATTCCAGCCCGCGAGCAGCGGGCGGAGATTGAACGGGAAGGCGAGCGTGTTCGCCGGCGCGGTCGCACGCACCGCGGGCTGCGCCATCAGGTAGGCGTAGAGCGCCTGCATGTCGGCATCATCAGTCTTCGAAAAATGCGTGTAGGGGAAGGCGGGATAGAGCTGCCGTCCGTCGCGATGAAGCCCGTCCCGCATCGCGCGCTCGAAGGCGGGATAGGACCATGCGCCGATGCCGGTCTCGACATCGGGCGTGATGTTGGTTGAGTAGATCGTGCCGAACGGCGTCTCCAGTGCGCGGCCGCCGGCGTTGAGTATGCCTCGAAGCGCGGTGTGGCACTCCGCGCAATTGCCGAGCGCTGCGAGCTGCTGGCCGCGCGCGATCGTCGCTGCGGAATAGACTGAAGCGTCGGGCCGCGCGATCGGCGCAATCGCGCGCCCCGGAAGTAGTGCCGAGCCGATGCCGATCGCGGCGGTGCAGACGGCCGCAATCGTTGCGAAGAGGCCGGCGCGTCTGGCGAACGGATTTTGCCAGATGCGAGACGGCGGCGACGCTGCAGGAGCGGGCAGGGCCTGCGACGTGGCGGATGCATCGCCGTATAACCCTTTGAGGATACGCTCGGGCGTAAATGGCGGCTCGCGAAAGCGCACGCCGGTGGCATCGAAGATCGCGTTCGCAATCGCCGCCGCGCTCGGCACCGAGGCGGACTCGCCGACGCCGAGCGGCGGCTGGTCCGGCCGCGGCAGCATCAGCACGTCGATCTTGGGCACGTCAGGGAAGGGGATGATCGGATAGGCACCCCATTCCCGCGCCGCTACCGCGCCGCGCTCGAACGAGACCTCCTCCATCAGCGCGCGGCTGGTGGACTGGATGACGTTGCCGTGGATCTGGTGACGCACGCCGTCCGGATTGATCATCAGGCCGGAGTCCTGCCCGGCGACGACGCGCGTCACGCTGACGTCGCCGGTCGACTTGTTCACGGCAACGTCGGCAATCCAGGCCGACCACGCAGCGCCATAGCCTGGAAACGTGCTATGGACATAGAGCGCGTAGGCAAAGCCGCGCCCATGCACGACTTCGCCATCTTTTTCCTCCCGCACCGGTCTCGGACTCCATCCGGCACGCTCGGCAACTGCATTGACGAGATCGACGGCGCGCTGATCCCTAAGATAGCGCAGGCGATATTCGATCGGATCGACGCCGGCCTCGGTCGCGGCCTCGTCGATATAGGATTCATGCGCAAAGGTGTTTGGCAGGGCCGAGACACCGCGAAACCAGGACGCGCGCACGATCGGCGGCATGTCGTGGGCAACGACGCGCATATTGTCGTAATCGTAGGGCGGGATCGCGGTGCGGTCGCCCATCTGGAGCACCACAGGCTCCGGCGAAATCCGACCGGTCAGCAGCAGTGCGAGCGTCGGTGCCGCATTCGACGGGTAGCGCGTGGCGAGATCGTAAGCGGCCACGTTGCCGTCGGCGTTGAGGCCGCCATTGACGTCGATGAGCTGCGCGGTGCCCTTGGGCTCCCAGATATGCTCCTGTTCGCGTGACAATTGCACACGCACGGGCCGGCCGACCGCGCGCGACAAGAGCAGCGCGTCCGCCGTGACGTCATCGGCGCAGTTGCGGCCGTAGCAGCCGGCAGCCTCGAGACGGATCACTTCGATCTCGTTCTCCGGCCGCTCGATCAAGAGTGCGAGATCGCTGCGAAGCACATGCGGATTCTGCGTCCCGGACCAGACACGGATGTTGCCGTCCGTGTGGTCAGCGACCGCGCAGGACGGGCCGATCGACGCATGCATCTGATACGGCCAAACATAGGTGCGCTGCATCGGCTTGGCGGCTCCGGCAATCGCGGTATCGACGTCGCCCTTGTCGATCAACGTGCGCGGCGTCGACGGATTGGCGCGCAGCGCGGTCTCGACATCGGCGAGATCGGTCAGCGCCGGCGTCGACTTCCAGCGCACCGCGAGCTGCTCCGCGGCGCGGATCGCGTTCTCCTCGCGCTCGGCGACGACGCCGACGAAGTCACCGATGCGCACGACGGCCACAAGGCCGGGAATGTCGCGCACCGAGGCCTCGTCGACCGCAATCAGGCTGGTGCCGACGAACGGACCGGCATCGACACCGGCGTAGGGCGGACGCACCACGCGGCCGTGCAGCATGCCAGGCAGGCGAATGTCGTGCACGAAGGTCAGCTCGCCCGTGGCCTTGGCCGGGAGATCGACGCGGGGCATCGACTGGCCGACGATGGCGTAATCGCCGACTGGCTTCACCGCGACGTCGTCAGCAAGCTCGAGGCGGATCGTCTCGCCGCCGATCAGCTCGCCATAGCTGACGCTGCGATTGTCGTGTCCGCGAACAAGGCCGTCTTCAATCCGCAAGTCGGCAGCCGGCAGCTCCAGCCGCTCTGCCGCGCGCGTAATTAAAAAGTGCCGCGCTTGGGCTGCGGCCTTGCGCAGTGGCACGGCGGTGATCTGGATTGTTTCGCTGGCGATCGTCGGACCCTGGTTCGGCACGATGGCGGTGTCGCCGAGCACGACGACGACGCGGGCAAAGGAGACGTCAAGCTCCTCGGCGACGATCTGGCCGAGCGCGGTGCGGATGCCGGTGCCGAGATCGACATGGCCGTTATAGGCGGTGACCGAACCGTCCGCGGTGATGCGGACGAAGGTTTCGGATGTGCACTCGTCCACTGTACGGACGACAACGAGTGAACCGGATTGCCGCTCAGCTCCGTTCGGATGCGGGGAGGCCATCAATCCGTGGCCTCGGTGAGCTGGCCCGACGCGCGCATCACGGCTCGCAGGATTTCGACATGCGTTCCGCAGCGGCAGAGATTGTAGCGCAGCGCCGCCACCGCCTCCTGCTCGGTCGGCTGCGGGTTGATCGCGAGCAGCGCCTTGGTGGTCATGATCATGCCGTTGAGGCAGTAGCCGCATTGCGCGGCCTGCTCGTCGATGAAGGCTTGCTGCACCACATCCGGCTTGTCGCGCGTGCCGAGCCCTTCGAGCGTCACGATGTCGCGGCCGACGCAACCGCCGATTGGAATGACGCAGGAGCGCGCCGGCGCGCCGTCGATCAGGACTGTGCAGGTGCCGCATTCGCCGAGGCCGCAACCATATTTCGGACCGTTGAGCGCGAGGTCGTTACGCAGCACGTAGAGCAGCGGCGTCTGTGGCTCCGCAGTGACCTCGTGGATACTACCGTTCACGGTGAGGCGGATCGGTGTTTGCGTCATCCTCGTTCCCAAGCCCGCGGCCAAGCGTTCGCAAAATCTAGGTCGCGACGATACCGTTTGTACACAAACGTGCAAGCCGCGCATGCCGCACTGCAGCGCGACTGCCTTGTTTGTGGCCAGAGCGGATAGGCAATTGAGGTTTTATGCGGCAACCGCATTTTTTGCGCCGCACCGCCGCTTGACAGCCATCAGGAGCGCGCGCACCATCGTTCGTATACGAATGATAACCGCAGTGTGTCCGCTGGCTTTGGCATGGTGATGGAAACAACGAGCGCCGCCGCCGACAAGATTCGCTGCGATGCCTGTCCGGTGATGTGCTACATCAAGCCGGGCGCGGCGGGCGCCTGCGATCGCTATGCCAATCACGACGGCAAGCTCGTCCGCGTGGATCCGCATGTGATCCTGGAGCGCACCGTCTCGCATGGCGGCAAGCTCGTCCCGTTCAACCGCACCGAAGATTGGGACGGCAAGATCGTCCACGAACCCTCGACCTTCGTGACCGCGATCGGTGCGGGCACGACCTATCCCGATTACAAGCCGGCGCCGTTCATCGTCTCCGCGGAAGTCGATGGCGTCGACATGGTGACTGTGGTCACCGAGGGCATCTTCTCCTACTGCGGAATCAAGGTGAAAATCGACACCGACCGCTATCTCGGGCCGGAGACCGCGACCGTTCGCGCGCAGGGCGAAGCGGTCGGCCATGTCACGACGAGCGAATACGGCTCGCAGATGCTGTCGCTCGGCGGCGTGCATCATCTCACCGGCGGTTCCAAGAAGGAGGGCCGCGTCACCTGCGACACGCTGATGGATCTCGCCAATTGCAAGGCGGTCGAGCTGACGATCGACGGCGGCGCGACGGTGGTGGTACAGGCCGGCCAGCCGCCAATCGTCAACGGCATGAAAGAAGAGCGCATGCGCGTCGGCTGCGGCTCGGCGACGATCGGCATGTTCGCCAAGCAATGGCACGGCAAGGTCGACGAGGTCGTGGTGCTCGACGACCACATCACCGGCGTGCTGAGCGAGCATCAGGCCGGCAAGCTGCTCGACATCGCCGACACCGGCATCAAGATGAAGGGCCGGCGTTCGACGCCCGGCCGCTATTTCCAGGTCGCCGATCCCGGCACGGGCTGGGGCGGCACCAATATCTCCGATCCGCTTGCGATTCTCGGGCCGTTCGATGCGAAGGAGGCCAAAGCCGGCCTCTCGATGCTGATGGTCTCCACGACCGGCGAGCATTCGTCCTATTATGTGCTCGACGAGGCCTTGAAGCCGGTCGAGACGGAGATGCCTGATGACCTCAAGTTGTCGGTCGAGCGCATCCAAGAGAACTGCGAGCCGGCGCTGTGCACAGTGCTGTTCATGGCCGGTGCCGGCGGCTCGCTGCGCGCGGGTGTCACCGACAATCCGGTGCGGCTGACGCGTTCGGTGAAGGACGCGCTGACGCGCGTCACCAGCGGCGGTGCGCCGGTCTATGTCTGGCCGGGCGGCGGCATCACCTACATGGTGGACGTGACGCAGATGCCTTCAGGCGCGTTCGGCTACGTGCCGACGCCGGCGCTGGTCGCGCCGATCGAGTTCACGATGAAACTGTCCGACTATGCCGCGCTCGGCGGGCACATGGATTATGTGAAGCCGCTCTCGGAGGTGCAGGGCGGCGAAGATGTCCGGCAGGTGCCCTGGCAGAACCCGATCCCGGGACGCAGGGTATGACAAGGCTCCCGCAAATCGCATTGCTGTCTGATGGCCGGCGGCTGCATTTGCAGGATGGACCGATTGATCTGATCGTGGAGGCGAGGGGGCGGGCGCATGAGGTGCACGCTGCCTACGAGGCGGCGGCGCGCCGTTTCACCGGATTGCTCGACGAACTCTGCGCGGAACTTCCGGAACTGCGTAAAGCGGCTGACCTCGCCAAGTGCATGCTGAGCGGCGTTGTTGCGCGCCGCATGTACGCTGCGGTTGCGCCCTATGCCGCCGACTGCTTCATTACGCCGATGGCCGCTGTAGCCGGAAGCGTGGCGGAGGAGATTCTCGGGGCAATGCTGGGCGCTGCGCCGCTCGATCAGGCTTATGTCAATAATGGCGGCGACATCGCGCTTCATCTTGGCGGGGCCGAGCATTTTTCAATCGGCCTGATGGACCGGCCCGATCGCGCCGGTGTGATGCGGACGATGAGGGTCGATTCGGATGATCCCGTACAAGGGATCGCGACAAGCGGGCGTCATGGCCGCAGCTTTTCGCTCGGGATTGCCGATGCGGTGACGGTGCTGGCCGCAACTGCGTCGCAGGCCGATGCGGCGGCCACGATCATCGCCAACGCAGTCGACCTGCCCGGGCATCCCGCCATCATCCGGCAACCCGCGAACGACCTTCAGCCTGACAGCGATCTCGGCGCGCGTCTCGTTACCCGCGAGGTCGGTGATTTGTCGCAGAGTGAGATGGCGGCGGCGCTGAAATCTGGCGCGGAATGTGCACGGCAATTATTCGATCGTGGATTGATCGAGGGTGCGGTATTGCAGCTTTGTGGTGATATGCTTGTCATCGGAACAAAAGATGTTGAACGGCAACGATCGCGCCCGCTTGTGCTGGAGAACGCGGTTCATGCCTGAACAGGGAAGAGCCTAAGGAAACAATCATGAGCGCGATCATCCGCAAGATTGTCACCGTCGTCGAAGAAACGCAGATGGAGATGGGCCGGCAAGTGTCCCCGCCGACCCGGCGCGCGGCTGCGATCGCCGTCATCGAAAATCCGTTTGCCGGAAAATATGTCGAAGACCTTTCGCCGCTGATCGCAATCGGTGAGGAGCTCGGTGACCTCCTGTCGAAGCGCGCGGTTGCTGCGCTCGGCATCGATGGCGCGAAGGCCCAGAGCTACGGCAAGGCTGCGGCGGTCGGCGAGAACGGCGAGCTCGAACATGCCGCGGCCATCCTCCACCCGAAGATGGGCGCGCCGGTAAGGAAGGTGCTGAGCAAGGGCGCGGCGCTGATTCCGTCGTCGAAGAAGCGGAGCGGTCCCGGCACGACGCTCGATATTCCACTCGGCCACAAGGATGCGGCCTTCGTGCGCAGCCACTTCGACGGCATGGAAGTGCAGATCAACGATGCACCGCGCGCCAACGAGATCATGGTCGCGGTTGCTGTCACCGACAGCGGCCGACCGTTGCCGCGCGTCGGCGGGCTGACGGTTGCGGAGATCAAGGGCGAAGATGGCTTGAGATGATCCGGAGAAGCGGGCACTGCTTCTGACAAGATCATGATCGAGATTTAGAAGTTCAAACTGGAGGTTGGGATGCGAGCAAGAAACTATTTTGTCGGCGCGGCCTTTGCGCTTCTGGCGTGCGGCATGGCCCATTCGGCCGTGGCGCAGGACATCAAGATCGGCGAGATTAATAGCTACTCACTGCTGCCGTCCTTCACCGAGCCCTATCGCAAGGGCTGGCAGCTCGCGGTCGAGGAGATCAACGCGGCCGGCGGCATCAACGGCAAGAAGCTCGTCGTCATCTCCAAGGACGACGGCGGCAAGCCGGCGGATGCGCAGACGGCGGCCAACGAGCTCGTGTCGAGCGAGGGCGTCGCGATGCTGGCGGGTACGTTCCTGTCGAACATTGGCCTCGCCGTCAGCGACTTCGCCAACCAGAAGAAGGTATTCTTCCTCGCGGCCGAGCCGCTGACGGACGCCGTGACCTGGTCGAAGGGCAACAAGTACACTTTCCGCCTGCGCCCCTCCAATTACATGCAGGCCGCGATGCTGGTGGAAGCCGCCGCAAAGCTGCCCGCAAAACGCTGGGCGACGATCGCGCCGAACTATGAGTACGGCCAGTCGGCGGTGTCGGTGTTCAAGAAGCTGATGTCGGAGAAGCGCCCCGACATCCAGTGGGTCGACGAGCAGTGGCCGCCGCAGGGCAAGATCGACGCTGGCCCCGTGGTGCAGGCTGTTGCCGCGGCCAATCCGGAAGCGATCCTCAACGTCACCTTTGGACCGGATCTCGTCAAGCTCGTGCGCGAAGGCAACACCCGCGGCCTGTTCAAGGGGCGCGAGGTCGTGTCCTTCCTGACCGGCGAGCCCGAATATCTCGATCCGCTCAAGGACGAGACGCCCGAGGGCTGGATCGTCACCGGCTACCCCTGGTACTCGATCAAGACGCCCGAGCACGACGCGTTCCTGAAGGCCTACCAGGCCAAGTACAACGACTATCCGCGCCTCGGCTCGATCGTCGGCTATCAGACCATCAAGGCGGCGGCGGCAATCATCGCCAAGGCCGGCTCGACCGATACCGAAAAGATGATCGCGGCGGCCGAAGGTCTCTCGATGCCATCGCCGTTCGGCGAGATCACCTTCCGCAAGATCGACCATCAGTCGACGCTCGGCGCCTATCTCGGCAAGACCGCGCAGAAGGATGGCAAGGGCGTGATGGTGGACTCTGTCTACAAGAAGGGCTCGGACTATCTGCCAAGCGACGCCGAAGTCGAGAAGCTCCGTCCGAAGGATTGATGCAAAGAAGCCCGGATCCCCATGGTTCGAGACGCGCGGCGTCGCCGCGCTCCCCACCATGAGGATCCCGGACCTCATCCTGAGGAGGCGCGTAGCGCCGTCTCGAAGGATGAAGCCCGATACTGAGACTTACCGAACCCGGACCGCCGATGGCCTTTTACGTCGTACAGTTTCTGACCGGTCTCGCCAGCGCAGCGTCGCTGTTCTTGGTGGCCTCGGGCCTGTCGATCATCTTCGGCGTGACGCGGATCGTGAATTTCGCGCATGGCGCCTTCTACATGATCGGCGCCTACATAGCCTTCACGCTGACGGAGCGTTTCTCCGGCGCGTTCGGCTTCTGGGGCGGGGTCGTCATGGCAGCGATCGCCGTGGCGTTCATCGGCGTGATCGTCGAGATGGTGCTGCTCCGGCGCATCTACCACGCCCCCGAATTGTTCCAGCTGCTCGGGACCTTCGGCCTGACCTTGATGGTCGAGGATCTCGTGGTGCTGATCTGGGGTCCCGACGATCTCGTCGGCCGCCGCGCGCCGGGATTCAAGGGCGCGGTTGATTTCTTCGGTCAGAACATTCCGAGCTATGATTTGTTTCTGATCGTGCTCGGGCCGGTCGTGCTCGGCATACTCTGGCTCCTGTTCCAGCGTACGCGCTGGGGCGTGCTGGTGCGCGCGGCGACGCAGGACCGCGACATGGTCGCAGCGCTCGGCGTCAATCAGAAGTGGCTGTTCACCTCTGTGTTCGCCGTCGGCGTCTTCCTCGCCGCACTCGGCGGCGCGCTCCAGATCCCACGCGATGCCGTGCACCACGCCATGGATCTGCGCATCATCGTCGAGGTCTTCGTCGTGGTCGTGATCGGCGGCCTCGGCAGCATCGTCGGCGCCTTCGTCGCAGCCGTTCTGGTTTCCGAGCTGAACGCCTTCGGCATCCTGATCTTTCCAAAGATCTCCATCATTCTGGTTTTCCTGGTGATGGCGGTGGTGCTGATCGTCCGGCCCTGGGGTTTGTTCGGCAAGCCCGAGGCGGCCGCGCGCAAGACGCCGGGTCTCACCGTCAATCCCTGGCGGCCGCTGACATCGAACGAGCGACTGGCCGCGTTGGCAGCACTGGTTGTCGCGGCGATGCTGCCGCTGTTCGCCGGCAACTACGCGCTGACCGTCGGTTCCGAGATCGCGATTTTCGTGATCTTCGCCGTCAGCCTGCACTTTCTGATGTCGGTCGGCGGGCTCGCGTCCTTCGGCCACGCCGCCTATTTCGGCCTCGGCGCCTACGGCGTTGCCTTCCTCGCCAAGATGGCGGGGCTGCCGATGATCGTCTGCCTCCTGCTTGGGCCGCTGCTCGGCTGCATGGGCGCCGCCGTGTTCGGCTTCTTCGCGGTGCAGCTCTCGGGCGTCTACTTTGCGATGCTGACGCTGGCTTTCGCGCAGATCGTCTGGTCGATCGCGTTCCAGTGGGTGAGCGTGACCGGCGGCGACAATGGCATATTGGGCGTCTGGCCGGAGAAATGGGCGGCGAGCCCGTCGCATTTCTACTGGCTGGCGCTCGGCGTGGCTGCACTTGTCACAGTAGTGCTGCGTGTCGCGGTGTTCTCGCCGTTCGGCTACGGCTTGCGCGCGACGCGGGACTCGGCGCTCCGCAGCGAGGCCGTCGGTATCGACGTCAAGCGCATGCAATGGACCGCCTTCGTGATCGCGGGAGCGACGGCCGGCATCGGCGGCGCGCTGTTCGCCTATCTCAAGGGCAGCGTCTTCCCGGACAATCTCGGCATCTCGCTCTCGGTCGATGCGCTGGTCATGGTGTTGCTCGGCGGTGTCGAGACGGTGTCGGGCGGGGTGGTAGGCGCCATCGTCTACAAGGCGCTCAACATCTGGCTGGTCAGCCAGACCGATCTGTCGAAACTCGTGCTCGGCGGCTTCATCGTTCTGATCGTGGTCGTTTTCCCCAAGGGCATCGTCGGCATGCTGGAGATGCTGGCGCAGCGCCGCAGGAAGGCATCGCCGCCGGGATCCTCCCTGCTTGCCAAGCCGATCGAGTCCGCCGAATGAGCGTCGCGCCCCCACTTCTCGCGGTCGAAGGCCTGACCAAATCCTACGGCGGCATTCACGCCGTGCGCGGCGTCTCGTTCTCGCTGCGCGCCGGTGAAATCCTGGCGCTGATCGGGCCGAACGGCGCGGGCAAGAGCACCTGCTTCGACATGCTCAACGGCCAGAACAAGCCCGACTCCGGCCACGTTCGCCTGCTCGGCGAGGAGACGACGGGCAGGAGGCCGCGCGAAATCTGGCGGATGGGCGTCGGGCGCACCTTCCAGATCACGGCGACATTCGCGACCATGACCGTGCGCGAAAACGTGCAGGTTGCGCTGATCTCGCATGAGAATCAGCTGTTCAATCTCTGGAGCTCGGCGCCGAGCTTCGACCGCGGCGAGGCCGGCCGGCTGCTCGAACTCGTCGGCATGGGCGGCTACGCTGATCGGCCCTGCGGCGAACTTGCCTATGGCGATCTCAAGAGGCTCGAGCTTGCCGTGGCGCTCGCGAACGAGCCAAAGCTGCTGCTTATGGACGAGCCGACCGCCGGCATGGCACCGCGCGAGCGCGTCGATCTGATGCGGCTTACCGCGAGGATCGCGCGGGAGAAGTCGATCGGCGTGCTCTTCACCGAGCACGATATGGACGTCGTGTTCGAACATGCCGACCGCATCCTCGTGCTCAACCGCGGCACTCTGATCGCCGAGGGTTCGCCGGCCGAGGTCCGGGGCAATCCGCAGGTGCAGGCGGTCTATCTCGGCGAGGGCCTCGTCTACGATTCCCGCCATCGTGAGGGGACCTCGGCATGAAGCTCACGGTCGAAGGGCTCAACAGCCATTATGGCCCCGCGCATATCCTGTTCGACATCGGCTTCGAAATCGGCGAGGGCGAGGTGGTGGCGCTGTTGGGGCGCAACGGCGCCGGCAAGTCGACGACGTTCCGCTCGATCGTCGGCCTTGTCGCGCAGCGCTCGGGCCGCATCATGTTCGAGGGCAGGGATGTTTCGTTGCGGCCGACGCACGAGATCGTGCGCGAGGGGCTCGGCTATGTGCCGGAGGAGCGGCGCATCTTCACCGACCTGACGGTCGAGGAGAATCTTGAAGTCGGCCGCCAGCCGAAGCGTCCGAACGCGCCATACTGGACGCGCGAAAAACTGTTCGCGCTGTTTCCGAACCTGGGCGAGATGAAGAACCGTCCGGGGGGGCGGATGAGCGGCGGCGAGCAGCAGATGCTCACCATTGCGCGCACGCTGATGGGCAATCCGTCACTGGTGCTGCTCGACGAGCCATCGGAGGGGCTGTCGCCGAAGATCGTGGAACAGATGGTCGATGCGATCCTGACCATGAAGAAAGAGGGCGTCAGCATCGTCGTGTCCGAGCAGAATTTGCACTTCGCGCGGCTGATCTCCGATCGCGCCTATATCATCGAGCGCGGCCGCATCTGTTTTGGTGGGACGATGTCCGAGCTCGATGCGCGCCCGGAGATCCGCGACGCGCATCTGTCGTTGTGAGGGGCGGGGAGCTGATGGCGAGAACTGTCACGGTGAAGAAGGGCGTCAAGCCGGCCAAATCGGCTTACAAGTCGTCCTACGTGCTCGACGAGCAGGTCGGATTCATCCTGCGCCAGGTCTGGCAGCGCCACAGTTCGATCTTCTCACGCGATATCGGCATCAACCTGACACCGACCCAATGGGCGGCGCTGTCGAAGCTCGCCGAGACCGGCCCGTGCTCGCAGAACCAGCTCGGCCGGCTGACGGCGATGGACGTCGCCACCATCAAGGGCGTGATCGACAGATTGACCGCACGTGGGTTGACCGAGACGAGCCAGGATCCGGAGGACGGACGGCGCTTGCTGGTGAGCCTCACGCGTGCCGGTCAGCAGATGGCTGAAAAAGTCGCGCCGAACGCGCTCGCGGTCACCCGCGAGACTCTCGCGCCGCTCGACGCCAAGGAGCGCGAGATGCTGATGGCGCTGTTGAACAAGCTGAGGTGAGGTCAGCTCTCTCCCCGTCACCCTGAGGTGGCCGCTTCTTCAGCGGCCCTCGAAGGGCGACGGCCTGGCTGTATCTCGGCCGTGCATCCTTCGAGGCTCGCCTTGCTTCGCAAGACGAGCACCTCAGGATGACGGGTCGAGAGTTTTTTTTGCCGGCTCTTACCTCACCACCACCTCCGGCACCTTCCCCGCCGGCGGCGTGTTGCGGCTGCGCTGTGTCCGCACGATGCCGTCGATGATGGTCATGCCGATGCCGGGGAGATCGCCGAGCTGCACGCTCTCCAGGATGTTCTTGCCGGGCGAGTGCTGCGCCTTGTCCATGATGACGAAATCGGCGGAGCGGCCGACCTCGATCAGGCCGCAGTCGAGTTGCCGCATCCGCGCGGTGTTGCCGGTGGCGAGGCAGAAGGCGATCTCGGCCGGCAGTTCGCCGAGCGAGGACAGCATCGAGACCATGCGCAGAATGCCGAGCGGCTGCACGCCGGAGCCGGCCGGCGCATCGGTGCCGAGGATGACGCGGTGCAGGTCGCCCATCTCGCGCGCGATGCGCAGCGTGAACAGGGCGGAGCGCTCGTTGCCGTTGTGCACGAGCTCGAGGCCGCGCTTGCAGCCCTCGCAGATGCAGCGGATCTGGTCGTCGGGGAGCGCGGTGTGGCCGCCGTTGATGTGACCGACCACGTCGGTGTCGGCCTCCAGCACCACGTCCTTGTCGATCAGGCCGGAGCCGGGGATCGAAGGGCCGCCGGTGTGGATCGTGCTTTGTATGCCGTATTTGCGGGCCCAGCCGACCATCTTTCGCGCGGTGGGGCCGTCCTTGACGCCGCCGAGGCCGACTTCGCCGAGCAGCTTGACGCCGTTGGCGGCCATTTCCTTGAAGTCTTCTTCGACCATCTCGCATTCGATCACCGGCGCACCGGCGTGAACCTTCACGCCGCCCGGACGCAAGGTCCAGAACGCGCGCTGGGCGAACACGGCCATGGCCTTCAGGCCGACGACGTCGCGGGGGCGGCCCGGCATGTGCACTTCGCCGGCGGAGATCATGGTGGTGACGCCGCCATGGAGGTAGCTGTCGATCCAGTTGACCTGGTTCTGCCGCGGCGTCCAGTCGCCGGCGACGGGGTGGACGTGGCTGTCGATCAGGCCCGGCGCGACCGTCGTGCCTTGAGCGTCGACGATGGTGGTGGCGCCTTCAATGTTGACGTCCTTGAAGCGGCCGATCGCAGTGATCTTGCCGTTCTCGGCGACGATGGTGTCGCCATCCAGGATCGGCTTTTCCAGGGCGCCGGACAGGATCAGGCCGATATTGCGGATCACGAGCTTCGAGGGTCCGGCGGCCTGGGGGGCGTCATGCGCCATGGAAGGGCTCCTTATTCCTAACTGCAACGCTCGCGATCTTGGGCAGCCTTGACCCCGGGATCAAGCAGGATTATTCATTAGTATACGAATGATCGTGTACAAACGACGCATAGCTGCCCGCCTCGGAACCGCATTGGAAGCGACAGGGAAGGTGAGATGAGCAATTTCAATCAGGAAAGCGTTTTGAGCGTCCACCACTGGACCGACACGCTGTTCTCCTTCAAGACCACCCGCAGCCCGACCTTTCGCTTCCGTAACGGCGAGTTCACCATGATCGGGCTCAAGGTCGGCGAGAAGCCGCTGTTGCGGGCCTACAGCGTCGCCAGCGCCAACTACGAGGACACGCTGGAGTTCTTCTCGATCAAGGTGCCGGATGGGCCGCTGACCTCGCGGCTCCAGCACCTGAAGGAAGGCGACGAGATCATCGTCAGCCGCAAGGCCACCGGCACGCTCGTCATCGACAATCTGGAGGAGGGGCGCAACCTCTACCTGATCGGCACCGGCACGGGCCTCGCGCCGTTCCTGAGCGTGATCAAGGATCCCGAGACCTACGAGCGGTTCGAGAAAGTCGTGCTCCTGCACGGCTGCCGTCACGTCAAGGAACTCGCCTATGGTGAGATGATCACCAAGACGCTGCCGAACGATGAGCTGATCGGCGACCCCATCCGCAGCCAGTTGATCTACTATCCGACCGTGACGCGCGATCCCTTCCGCAACCGCGGTCGCATCACCGACCTCATCACCTCCGGCAAGCTGTTCGCCGATATCGGCCTGCCGGCGCTGGAAGCAGCCCACGACCGGGTCATGATCTGCGGCAGCCCGGCGCTGGTTGCTGATACCCGCGTGCTCCTGGGCGAACGCGGCTTCATCGAGGGCAATCACGGCGAGC
This sequence comes from Pseudomonadota bacterium, assembly GCA_023388935.1. Lineage (GTDB taxonomy): Bacteria > Pseudomonadota > Alphaproteobacteria > Rhizobiales > Xanthobacteraceae > Bradyrhizobium. Next base: position 28,695 of record JAEWFG010000204.1, read on the forward strand.
CGGCCCAGTTCGTGGTCGAAAAGGCCTTTGCCGAGCGCTGAGAGCGGGCTTTTCCCGGAGAGCCGCTTCACACTTTGCGCTAACGCGGCCCTTCGGGGCCGGATCATGCCCTCTGCGCATTAAGGTCGCATTTTCGCCCTTAGGCAGGCGTTGCGGCGCCGATTCGGCGCGCGATACTATGTGGAAACGAATCAGCGGAGTTCCCACATGGTTGCGGACAGCGACAGCAACATCGCCTGGCACCGGGTCCAGGTGAAGAAGAACCGCGCCGAGTTGAAGGCGCTCGAGACCGCGCGCTTCACGATGGGCGAGATTGCCTCATCCAAGCGGGACGGCCAAACCCAGAAGGCGATTGCGGAACTCAAACACAAGATCGCGCAGTCCGAGCGAGCGATCGCCGATTACGACAAGCGCACGCGCCGGCCGCTCGCCACCGACCTGCAAAGTCTCAGCAACGGCAGCTGGAGCAATTGGGACGCCTATACCAACCAGCAGCAGCGCAAGACTGGCCAGCGCTCGCCGGGACGCGGATAGGCGCGTCACCCGACGTCTGCGACTGAAGTGGAGGCGCACGCTCGCCCCTTGCGTCGGCTGCGCTGCATCCCATCTGCGTGAGACGCCACCAACCACACCGGTGATCCCATGACACCGCGCCTCGATTTCACCAGCGAGGCCTTCTTTCGCGATCCGCCCAAGGCGATCGCGACGTTGCGCATGTCCGGCCCTGTGGTTGCGACGCGATTTCCTCTCGTCGGCGAGGTCTGGATCACCACGACCCATGACGCGACAGCAGAGGTCCTGAAGGACAGCACCACCTTCACGCTGCGCAAGGAGGATGGCGACGTCGCGGGTCTGCGCTGGTGGATGCCGAGATACGTCAAGACCATCGCCAACAACATGCTGACGATGGACGAGCCGGATCACACGAGGCTGCGCAGCATCGTGGACGAGGCCTTTCGTCGCCGCGCGATCGTCGCGATGGAGCCCCGCATCAGGACCATCGCTGACGGTCTCGCCGACGAGCTTTTTGCGGACGGAAGCCCGACCGATCTCGTCCAACGCTACGCGCGCATCCTGCCGCTCGCGGTGATCTCCGAGCTCCTGGGCCTGCCTCCCGCCGATCGTCCGAGGTTCATCGCCTGGGCGAACACGATGTCCTCGCTGACGAATGTCCTCAGCTTCTTCCGGTTGCTGTTCGCGTTCCGGAAGATGCGAGCCTACCTCGAACAGCAGCTGCAGATCGCGCGCGTGCAGGGTGGCGAGGGGCTGATTTCCGAACTGGTCCAGGTCGAGCGCGAGGGCGGCCAGATCACGCCGGACGAAATGGTGTCGATGGTGTTCCTGCTGCTCGCGGCAGGCTCGGAGACCACCACACATCTCATCAGCGGTTCGGTGTACGAGCTCCTCAAAAATCCCGGCTTACGGGACTGGCTGGAACAGGACTGGAGCCGCACCGGACTTGCGGTCGAGGAGTTCCTGCGCTTCGTGTCGCCGGTGCAGTTTTCCAAGCCGCGCTATGTGCGTCGGGACGTCGAGCTCGAAGGCGTGGAGCTGAAGAAGGGCGATCGCGTCATGGTGATGCTCGCTGCCGCGAACATGGATCCGGCGGTGCACGACCAGCCCGAAAGCCTGGATCTCGAACGCAAGCCGAACCGCCACTTGTCGTTCGGGACGGGTATCCATTTCTGCCTCGGCCATCAGCTCGCGCGCATCGAAGGAGCCTGCGCGCTGGAAGCACTGTTGGTGCGATGGCCGCGGCTTGGTCTCGCTGTCGATCCATCACAAATTCACTGGCGCAAGCGGCCGGGCCTGCGCGCGATCGCGAAACTTCCCGTCGTTGCCGATACCGGCGAAAGACGCCAGCCGAGTTCCGATGTCGAGCAATTGCTCGCCAGTTGAGGCGAAACGTGATCGCCGTTTCCTCATGCGGCGTGATCAGGAGCCGATAGACTTCTTCGAAGCGACGAGGTCGCGCTCCCAGCCGAACACGGAGCGGCCGTCGAGATCCGGTGATGCAGCACGCTCGGTCGCGATGAAGGCGTCGACGGATGGGCCGTGCGCGGTCCGTTCAAGCCGCCGCGCCTGATCATCGAGGCGCTTGAGTGCCTGCATCTCTTCCTCGCGCCCGAGCCTCGCGCTCTGGATCGCGCCCTTCAGGACGCGAAGCGTTTCGTCATAGACCTTGATCGGGACGGGGTAGGGATGCCGGTCCTTGCCGCCATGGGCGAGCGAGAAGCGTGCCGGATCCCTGAAGCGATAGGGCGCGCCATGCACGACCTCGGCGACCATCGCCAGCGAGCGCACTGTGCGCGCGCCGACGCCCGGCGTTAGCAACAGCTCCGGGAAGTCGACCGGGCCACGCTCGGCCGCGGCGGCCAGCGTTCCGTGCAGGCGGCGCGCGAACACGTCCTTGGGCCGGACATCATGATGCGCGGGCATGATGAGATGCGGCAGCATCGCCTGCGCAGGCTCGGTCCCGGTGAGCCGCTCGAATTCGGAGACGATGCGATCGGGGCCAAGATCGCCCAGCAGTTCGAGCTGCGCGGTGCGCGAGACGTCGGCGCGATGGTCCGTGAGATTGACGATCTCGCCCTGCTGCGGGCCATCGATGGCACTGTGCGGCGCATCGACAAAACTCTTCAGCGCCTCTGAATGCCAGTGGTAGCGGCGCGCCTGCCGCTTGTCGCCGTTCATGCCCTGCTGCACCACCGTCCACTTGCCGTCGGCGGTGACGAAGAAGCCGTGCAGATAGAGATCAAAACCGTCCTGGACCGCGGCGCTGTCGACCTTTGCCACCAGGCGGCTGGCGCGCGTAAGGGCCACGCCATCGAAGCCGACGCGGTCGCCGAGCTGCAACAGCTCATCCGGTGTCTTGCGCGAATGCTGGCCGCGTCCGCCGCAGACATAAATGCCGAGTTCGTCCTGGAGCGGGCCGAGCCCGCGCTTCAGCGCGCCGATCACGGAGGTCGTGATGCCGGACGAGTGCCAGTCCATCCCCATCACGGCGCCGAACGACTGGAACCAGAACGGATGCGAGAGCCGCTGCAGGAACGCATCGCGCCCGTAATGATGCACGATCGCCTGCGTGACGATCGCGCCGAGCGAGGCCATGCGACTCGCAAGCCATGGCGGAACCCGCCCTTTGTGGAGAGGAAGATCGGCGCTGCCGGTACGTCGAGTCATCGGTGTCTCAAATTAGCGCAGTTCGGCGACGGTTGCATCAGGGCAATGCTGCGTTGCCCGGGACGGGGGAGCGAATATCGCCGCAACGCGTTGAGCGACATATGCGAATGCGGAGGCGGGGAGGTCTATGAATCGGCAGACCGTTTTGGCCGAAATCGATCGGATGTTCGGGTGGATACCCTCATGGTTCGTCGGCCTTGGTCTGGTCGCCGGTGCGATTCTGGTTGCCCTGTCGCTCTATCGGCTCGCGGTGTGGCTGCTCAATCGCGCATTCGGAACCCGTCTGCCGCTCATGAGCGTCTTCATTGAGCGCACGTCTGGTCCGGCCCAACTGGCGCTATGCCTTGCCGCTGTCGCGCTGGTCCTGCCGCTTGCGCCGCTGGACGACGAATTTCGCGCGCCGCTGACCAGTCTGTTCGTCGTCGCCTTCGTCGCGCTGATCGGCTGGATCTCGATCCGGATCGTGGACATGAGCGCGGCGCGCTATCTCCAGAACTTCCGCGACGTCACCGAGAATTTCATCGCGCGCAAGCATGTCACACAGGTTCGCGTCTTCAAACGCGTCATCGACACCATCATCGTCATCATCGCGGTCTCCACCGCGCTGATGACGTTTGACTCGGTGAGGCAATACGGTGTCAGCCTGTTCGCCTCCGCCGGAGCTGCCGGTATCATCGTCGGTCTTGCGGCACGGCCGCTGCTGAGCAACCTGATCGCGGGCTTGCAGATCGCGATCACCCAGCCGATCCGCATCGAAGATGCCGTGATCATCGAGAACGAGTGGGGCTGGGTCGAAGACATCGCCTCGACCTATGTAGTGATCCGGCTGTGGGACTGGCGCCGCATGGTGGTCCCGCTGTCCTACTTCATCGAAAAGCCGTTTCAGAACTGGACCCGCGACACCGCGTCCCTGATCGGCGTCATTGCGCTCCATGTTGATTATCGCGCCGACGTACCGCGCATCCGGCGCTGGCTCGAGGGGGCGGTGAAGGAATCCAAGCTTTGGGACGGCGCGGTGGTCAATCTCCAGGTGATCGACGCGGATTCGCGCACCATCGAGCTGCGCGCGCTGGTCAGCGCACGGAACGCGCCGCAATCCTGGGACCTGCGCTGCGAGATGCGCGAGAGGCTGATCGCCTTCATCCGCGACGAGATGCCGGAAGCCCTGCCACGCGAGCGCGCGATCCTGATTCCGCAGGGAGGCAGCGACCACAACGAGTTCCTGCAGCGCTCCACCGCCCCGGAGAAGATGCGGGCGAGCGCCCACAATTGAAAGGGCGGTCCTTCCTATTGAGCCTTGGTCGCGCCGCGCAAGCCGGCCTGCTGCTGGATCGTGTCGAGCGCACCGGACGACTGCTCTTCCTTGACGAAGTGGTTGAGCAGGGGGAGTGCGTCCTCGCGTCCCTTCGGGATGGCGATGGCCATGTGCTCGGCGCCCCAATTGCCGTCGAGAATCCGCGCGCCCGGCATCTGGTCGGACATCTCGAACAGCGTCGGCTTGTTGGTGGCGTAAAGATCGATCTCGCCACGGCCGAACATGGCGATGGCGACCTTGACGCTTTCGGCGGGGACGATCGTCGCGTTCTTGAACTTCGCCGGCAGCGTGCGCTCGGAGGTCGAGCCTTTGGTGACGCCGATTTTCACGCCGGGCTTGTCGATATCCTCGGCCTTGCCGATCGGCGAATTCGCCGGAACGAGATAGCCGAGCTCGATCGCGAGCACAGGCTGGCTGAAGCTGACGTCGTTCGCGCGAGCCGCCGTGGCGTTGGTCACGGTGAAGTCGACCTGGCCGTCATGGATCGCGCTGACGATGTCGGCAACGCGCTGAAACCTGACATAGTCGACGCCGACGCCGAGCCGTTTTGCCAGCTCGGCGCCGAGATCGTAGCTCAGGCCGTGTGGCTTTCCGGCCGCGTCTGATACCATCGAAGTCGGGCTGCCTGGATAGATGCCGACGCGCAAGCTGCCGCTCGGCGCCAGAAGCTTTGCTTCGCCGTCGGCCCGCGCAGGCGCGCCGAGCAGGCTGACGACGGCAACCGCGAGCACGGCGGTGCGCGCAAGCCGCCCACGATGAGAAAAGGTCCTCATGTGAACCTCACTGCGCGCGGATATTGGCGGCCTTCAGCACCGGCTCCCACTTGGTTGCCTCGGCATGCATGTAGGCGTCAAAATCCTTGGCGGAGGAGCCGACCGGCGTTGCGCCGATCTTGCCGAGCGTCGACAGCACGTTCGGGTCCTGCAGCGCCGCCTTCAAATCGGCTTCGAGCTTCGCCACGATCTCCGGCGGCATCTTGGCCGGACCAAGCACACCCCACCAGACCGAGACGTCATAGCCTGACACACCGGACTCTGCGACGGTCGGGACATTGGGCAGTGCCTTGGAGCGTTCGGCCGAGGTCACCGCGAGCGCGCGCACCGGGCCGCCTTCGAGCTGGCCGATCGCTTCCGCGAGCGGATTGATGCTCAGCGGAATCTCGCCGGAGATAACGGCGGTCAGCGCCGGTGCGCCGCCCTTGTAGGGGATCGCGACGATCTTGGTGCCGGACATGTGTTTCAACAGCTCGCCGGCGAGGTGCGCCGAGGTGCCGTTGCCGGACATGCCGTAGGAGAGCTTGTCCGGGTCTTTCTTCGCCGCCGCCAGCAGATCGCCGAGCGTCTTGTAGGGGCTGTCTTTCGCCACCACGATCGCGAGCGGAGAGGAGGCGACTTCTGATATCGCGGTGAAGTCCTTGAACGTGTCGTAGGGCACGCTCGGATAGATGAACTGATTGAGCGGGTGGCCGCTGGCGACCAGTATCAGCGTGTAGCCGTCCGGCGCGGCCTGCGTCAGCGTCTGAGAGGCGACGATGCCGCCGGCGCCGGGACGGTTGTCGATCACCGGCTGCTGCCCCCACGTCTTTGCCAGCGCCTGGCCCAGCGTGCGCGCGAGCACGTCGACCGCGCCGCCGGCTGCGTAGGGCACGAGAATGTGAACCGGCTTGCTCGGATAATTGTCGGCCTGCGCGGCGCTACCCGCGAGCAACAGACCGGCGCCGAGCATCAGACGACCGATCTTCTTGTGCAAACCCAGCATTCCCAGCACTCCTTAAAAGCATTCACGCGCTGGCCGGTGCTTACCAGGCCATTCCCGCGTTGCCCATGGTTTTTGTTGACGAGACTTGATCTTTTGTACGATAGTACAAATCACATGGTACGCAAGCCCACCAGCAAGGAAACGGCCCGCAAGCCTAACATGCGCGAGGCGATCCTCGCTGCGGCCGAGGAGCTGTTCGCCACCAACGGTTTCAATGCCGTATCGGTGCGCGATATCGCGCAGGCGGCCGGCGCCAATCCGGGCAGCGTCACCTATCATTTCAAGACCAAGGACGGTCTGCTGCTGGAGATCTACCGGCGCCATTGCGGTCCGATGAACCTGCGTCGTTCCGAGCTGCTCGCCGCCGCCAGGCGCGTGCGCGATCTCCAGGACCGGCTGGAAGCAGTCGTGCGGGCCTTCGTCGTGCCGGCCTTTACCTCGGGCAGCGATCTCGCCGGTGGCGGGGCGCGCTTCACGCGGCTGCGCGCTGTGATGTCGGCGGAGGGCAATGAGGTCGCGCGTCGCATCATCGCGCAGACCTTCGACGACACCAGTCATGCCTTCATCGATGCGGTCCACGAGAGCCTCCCGCACATTCCCCGCGCCGACATCGTCTGGCGCAGCCACTTCCTGCTCGGCGCGCTGTATTACTCGCTGGTGACGCCGGATCGCGTCTCGCGCCTGTCGCGCGGCGAGGCCGACGGCAGCGATGCCGCCGGCGCCATCGAGCAGTTGGTGCAGGCCACCGTCGCCGCGTTCCAGGCACCGGCACTGGATCAGACCGCGTCGGCACGGCGGCCGGCTGTTGCAAGCAGCAAGACTTGAAAGAAGCCGTCAAGAGAAGGCGCGGCCTCGCGCTTCCGCTGGCAAGCGGGCCATGTGACTGGGTGACGAGGAAATGAACAGGCGCGAGTGCTTGCATCTTTTGACCGGACTGGCCGGCGCGGCGCTCGCGAGCGAAGCGCGCGCGCAAGGAGCCGAGCCGAAGGCGATACCGACGATCGAGCCGCCGGATCCAAATCCGAAGACACCGTCCTTCAAGCTGCCGCCGAAATCCTGCGACAGCCATACCCACATCTTCGGGCCGGCGTCCCGTTACCCCTTCGCGGAAAAGCGGCCCTACAACACGGCGGACGCACCGCTGGAGACGTTCCGTACCGTGCACGAGAAGATCGGCGTCGAACGCTGCGTGATCGTCAATGCCACCGTGCACGGCACCGACAATCGTGTCGTCACCGATGCTATCGCCCAGTGCCAGGGTGCCTATAAGGGCATCGCCAACGTCAGTGACGAGATGAGCGAGAAGGAGCTGGCGGCGCTCGACGAGGGCGGCATCTGCGGCTGCCGCTTCGCCTTCCTCAAGCGCCTCGGCGGCGTCGGTGACATGAACAAGTTCCAGCGCATCGTGCACCGCGTCGCCGAGTTCGGCTGGCATATCGACGTCTATTTCGAACCGGGCACGATCGCTGAATTCGCGCCCACCCTTACCGCGCTGCCGACGCCCTACGTGATCGACCACATGGGGACGGTGCAAGCGGGGAAGGGGCTCGACGATCCCGGCTTCACCGCCTTGCTCGATCTCCAGAGGAAGGACCAGAAGTGCTGGGTCAAGATCACCAGCCTCGAACGGGCCTCAAGCGCCGGAAAGCCGTTCCACGACGCGGTGCCGTTCGCGAAGGCGCTGATCGACAATGCGCCCGACCGCGTCATCTGGGGCACCGACTGGCCGCATCCGAACGTCAAGATCATGCCGAATGACGGCGAGATCGTCGACCTGATCCCTCTCTATGCGGCGGATAGTGCGGTCCGGCAGAAGTTGCTGGTCGACAATCCGGCGCGCCTGTTCAAGTTCACCTGATGACGATGATGTATAAGCCGACCATTCCACCGCCCGATCCGAACACGCGCACGCCGAAATTCAAGCTGCCAAAGCTGTCCTGCGACGCGCATTGCCATATCTTCGGGCCCGGCGCGAAATACCCCTATGCGCCTGATCGCTCCTATACGCCGCCGGACGCGCCGCTCGAGGATTTCCGCGCACTCCATGCCAAGCTGGGGGTGGAGCGCGCGGTCATCGTCAATGCCAGCGTGCATGGCACGGACAACACGGTGGCGCTCGATGCGATCGCGCAGAGCGACGGCGCCTATCGCGCGGTCGCCAATATCGACGACACCATCACCGAACGCGGACTTCGCGTGCTGCATGAGGGCGGCTTCCGCGGCTGCCGCTTCAATTTCGTCCGTCATCTCGGCGGCGTACCGGACAAGAGCGTGTTCGATCGCGTCATCGCGATGGTCGCGCCGCTCGGCTGGCATATCGACCTGCATTTCGACGCGATCGATCTGCCTGAATATGCCGATATGCTGGCAAGACTGCCGCTGAGCTACACGATCGACCATATGGGGCGGGTGAAGGCCTCCGACGGGCTCGATCAGCTTCCGTTCAAGATCCTGATCGAGCTGATGCAGCGCGACGAGAAGTGCTGGGTCAAGATCTGCGGCTCGGAGCGGGTCTCCTCCTCCGCTGGTCCGCCGTTCACGGATGCGGTGCCTTTCGCGCGCAAAATCGTCGAGACCGCGGTCGATCGCATCATTTGGGGCACCGACTGGCCGCATCCCAACGTCAAGGTGATGCCGAATGACGGCGACCTCGTCGACCTGATCCCGCTGTTCGCGCCGGAGGCGGAATTCCAGCAGAAGATTCTCGTCGACAATCCGGCGCGCCTGTTCGGGTTCGACGCATGACGGCGCTCGCGATCGACAAGCCGCGCGGCCGCGCCTGGTGGAAAGAGCTCTGGATCCAGGTGCTCATCGCCATGGCGGCCGGAATCGCGCTTGGGATCGTCAATCCCGAGGCTGGCGCCAAGATGCAGCCGCTCGGCGATGCCTTCATCAAGGCGATCCGGATGCTGATCGCGCCGATCATCTTCTGCACGGTAGTCCATGGCATTGCCCACATGGCCGACATGGCGCGGGTCGGGCGCGTCGCGGTGAAGGCGATCGTCTATTTCGAGATCATGACCACGATTGCGCTGATCATCGGTCTCGTTGCGGTCAACCTGCTCAAGCCTGGCGTCGGCATGAACATCGATCCCGCCAGCATCAACGCCAGCGCGATCGAGCCCTATGTCAGGCAGACCGGCGCCATCGGCTTCGTGCCGTTCCTGATGAACATCGTGCCCGCGACGTTCGTCGGCGCCTTTGCCGAGGGCAATATCCTCCAGGTGCTGTTCATTTCCGTGCTCTGCGGCTTCGCGCTGGTGCAGCTTGGCGAGCGCGCCGCGCCGTTGGTCAATCTGATCGACGTCGCCGCCAAGATGGTGTTTGCGGTCGTCGGATTCGTGATGTGGGCGGCGCCGATCGGTGCGTTCGGTGCCATCGCCTTTACGGTGGGCAAGTTCGGCGTGGGCTCGCTGGCCTCGCTCGGCAAGCTCCTGGGTGGCTTCTATCTGACCTGCGTGGTCTTCATCATCTTGGCGCTGGCCCCGGTGGCGCGGTTGTGCGGCTTCTCGCTGCTCAAGCTGATCCGCTACATCTGGGAAGAGCTGTTGATCTGCATCGCCACGACTTCGTCGGAGACGGTGTTGCCGCGGATGCTGACCAAGCTGGAGAAGGCGGGCTGCGAGCGCAGCGTGGTTGGGCTGGTGATCCCGACCGGCTATTCCTTCAATCTCGATGGCACCTGTCTCTATCTCGCCGCCGCTTCGGTGTTCCTGGCGCAGGCGACCAACACGCCGTTCGGGCTCGCCGAGCAGATCGAGCTGCTGCTGATCCTGCTGGTGACGTCCAAGGGTGCGGCGGGGATCGCGGGCGCCGCCTTTGTCGTACTGGCGGCAACGCTGTCCGCCACCGGCACCATTCCGGTGACGAGTGTCGCCCTGGTGCTCGGCATCCATCGCCTGATGTCGCAGGGGCTGACGCCGACCAATCTGATCGGGAACGCGGTTGCGACCATCGCGATTGCCAAATGGGAAGGTGCGCTCGACGGCGAGCGCTTGCAGCGTGTGCTCGACGGCGAGGAACCCGCGGCCGCGGTGGCCAGATGAACTTGCTGCCTGCATGAGGCAGGCAGCCAATGATGCCTACAAACGAAAGAGGGGAGTTTGTCCCATGAAAACAGGTCTCGTGATCACTGCCCATCCGGGCGATTTCGTCTGGCGCGCCGGCGGCGCCATCGCACTGCATGCGAAGAAGGGCTATCACATGAAGATCGTGTGCATGTCCTTCGGCGAGCGCGGTGAGAGCCAGTTCGCCTGGAAGGAGAAGGGCGCCACGCTGGAATCGGTCAAGGCCGGCCGCAAGGACGAGGCGGAGCGGGCCGCAAAGCTGCTCGGCGCCGAGATCGAGTTCTTCGACTGCGGCGACTATCCGCTGAAGCTCACAGAGGCGCATTTCGACCGCATGGTCGACATCTACCGCGAGCTCAATCCGAGCTTCGTGCTGACGCACGCGCTGGAAGATCCCTACAATTTCGACCATCCGAACGCGGCGCATTTCGCGCAGGAGACCCGCGTCGTCGCGCAGGCCATGGGCCACAAGCCCGGCGCGCAGTACAAATACTCCGCGCCGCCGGTGTTCCTGTTCGAGCCGCACCAGCCTGAGCAGTGCAATTACAAGCCGGACCTGATCCTCAAGATCGACGAGGTCTGGAAGGAGAAGTACGAGGCGTTCCAGATCCTTGCCGCGCAGAAGCATCTCTGGAGCTATTACGAGCGCGTCGCGCTGAACCGCGGCATTCAGGGCAGCCGCAACACGGGGGTGCCGATGACCTATGGCGAGGCCTATCAGCGCCTGTTCCCGACCGTTGCGGAGGTGTTGGCATGAAGCCCGTCGTCGTTCGCAACATCAAGCGTGCCGATCCCGCCGGAATGGCAGAATACGGCGTTTCGACCGTGCACGAGGCCTATGGCCGCATCGGTCTCATGAAGCCGTATTTGCGGCCGGTCTGGGCAGGTGCATCGATTGCCGGTCCCGCTGTCACCGTGCTGGCGCAGCCCGGTGACAACTGGATGATCCATGTCGCCGTTGAGCAGTGCAAAAAGGGCGACATTCTCGTCGTCGGCTGCACCACCGACAATACCGACGGCATGTTCGGCGAATTGCTTGCGACTTCGCTCCAGGCGCGCGGCGTGCAGGGGCTGATCATCGATGCCGGCTGCCGCGACGTCAAAGCGCTGCACGAGATGAACTTCCCGGTGTGGTCGCGCGCGGTCTCTGCCAAGGGGACGGTCAAGGCCACGCTCGGCTCGGTCAACGTCCCCGTGGTTTGCGCCGGCGTGAACGTCGATCCCGGCGATATCATCGTCGCCGATGATGACGGTGTCGTCGTGGTGCCGAAGCGTTATGCCGCCGAGGTCGCCGAGAAGGCGAAGAAGCGCAACGCAGACGAAGGCGGCAAGCGCAAGCGGCTGGCCTCGGGCGAGCTCGGCCTCGACATGTACAGCATGCGCGAGGCGCTGGCGAAGGCCGGGCTCGTCTACGTCGACAATCCCGAGGACGTCTAAAGAAGAGAAGCGGAGCGGACGAATGGATCGTCTCAAGCTGAAGGCCGTGCTCGGCAGTCATCCCCATGTCCAAGCGGTGAAGAGCGGCGAGATCCGCTCTGACCGCTTCGATCTCGACTTCATCGAGTACACGCCGACCAACACGGCGTTCAAGCCGATGGTGCGCGAACAGGCCTTCGACGTCTGCGAGATGGCGATCGTCACCTATCTGATGGCGAAGGCGCATGGGAAGCCGCTGGTGCTGCTGCCGGCGACCATGCTCGGCCGCTTCCAGCATTCCTACGCTCTCTACAATCCGGAGCGGGGAACACTCGGGCCGTCCGATCTCCAAGGCAAGCGCGTCGGCATCCGCTCCTTCACGACGACGACTGGGGCCTGGATCAGGGGCATCCTCGCCAACGATTACGGCGTCAATCTCGACAAGATCCGTTGGGTCACCTTCGAGGATCCGCACGTCGCCGAATATGTCGACACCACCGAGCGTGCACCGAAGGACGAGAAGGTCCTGCAGATGCTGCTCGACGGGGAGCTCGATGCAGTCCTCGGCGAGACGTCGAACGATCCGCGTCTGAAGCCGCTATTCCCTGATTCGGCTGCGGAGGCCGCGAAATGGTACGCCCGGCGCGGTGTCGTGCCGGTCAATCATCTCGTGGTCGTGACCGAGCGGCTCGCGAAAGCGCATCCCGACGTGGTTGCAGGCGTCTATGATCTCCTCAAGCGGAGCAAGACGCAGGCTGGGCCTGCGGCAACTCCCGATCTCGTTCCGTTCGGGGTCGAGGCGAACAGGAAACCGCTCGAGCTGATCGTCGACTATGCATTCCAGCAGGCGCTGATCCCGCGCCGCTATGCGGTCGAGGAGCTCTTCGATGAGACGACGCGAGGACTGAACTGATGTCGGATCCGAAGCGATGGCAGGTCGGGCTGGTTGGCTATGGCGAGGTCGGCAGGATTTTGGCCGAGGACCTGCGCCAGCAGGACATCAAGGTCGCGGCCTTCGACATCAAGCTCGGAAGCGAGCAGGGCGCGCCCCTGAAAGAGCATGCGGCGAAATTCGGCGTCGGGCTTGCGGCCTCTCACGCTGAGCTGACCGCGAAATCCGATTTCATCATCTCAGCGGTCACGGCGAGCCAGGCCGTGCCGGTGGCAAAGGCCTGCGCCGCGGCGGTGAACCAGGGCACCTGGTTCCTGGATTTCAACTCGGCATCTCCCGGTGCCAAGCAGCGCGCTGCCGCACTGATCGACGGCGCCGGCGGGCGTTACGTCGAGGGCGCGGTGATGACATCGGTGCCGCCCTATCGCATCAAGGTGCCGCTGCTGCTCGGCGGTCCCGGCGCGAAGGAGTTGGAGCCGCTCCTGAACGCGATTGGTTTTGCGGCAAAGGTTGCGAGCGACAAGCTCGGTGTGTCCTCCGCGGTGAAGATGTGCCGCAGCATCATGATCAAGGGCCTGGAAGCCATGGTCATCGAGAGCTTCACCACCGCGCGCGCCTATGGCGTCGAGGACGCCGTGCTGGCCTCGCTTGCGGAAACGTTCCCCGGCATCAATTGGGAGAGGCAGGGCGCCTATTTCTTCCAGCGCGTGATCGAGCACGGCCGCCGCCGTGCGGAGGAAGTGCGCGAGGTCGCCGAGACCGTGCGCGAGGCAGGGCTGACGCCGTGGTCGGCGCAAGGCACGGCCGAGCGTCAGGCCTGGGTGGCCGATCTCGCCGACGAAGGCCTGTTCGGCACCAAGGGAACGAAGGAGTTTGCCCGCAGTGCTGATTGGCGCACCGAGGCGGATCGCATCCTGGCGAAGATCAATCGCAAGACGTAGCACGGGCGGCAACTCGGACGCGTGCCGCGGCCGCAATAGCGCAATAGCATGTGGCGCGATGGGTTAGCGGCGCTTCCCGACGATCTTGCCGTTGGATGCGACGAGCCTGCCTTCCTTGTAGACGGAGCGCCCCTGCGGCGTCGCGACAACGGCCTCGGGAACATGTTCCGCATTCAGCGTCACGAAATCGGCCTTGGCGCCGACGCGCAGGCCGTAGCTGTCGAGCCGCAGCGCCTTTGCGCCGGCTTCGGTGACGACATCGAAAGCGACACGCAGCTCTTCGTCGAGATAGAAGCCTGAACGATAGCCGAGCGTCGTTGCCCGGCCCAGCATGTCGCCGTCGCCATAGGGCCACCAGGAATCACGAATGTTGTCGTTGCCGCTGAACACGGTGACGCCGGCATTGCGCAGCGCCAGGATCGGCGGAAAGGGACGAGCGCCCGGCGCGTTGGTCATGATCGCAACGCCGGAACGAGCCAGGATGTCGGCGATCGTCTTGAGCTGATCCATCGAGATGTCACCGAGTCCGTAGGCGTGGCTGACGGCGACGTGGCCCTGCATGCCGAGCGCGCGCGTGCGCGCTGCGATCTGCTCGATCTCGAAAGCGCTGAGCGTGCCCATGTCGTGCAGATGGATGTCGACATCGACGCCGTGCTTCCCGGCGACGCCGAACACGACGTCGAGATGCTTTTCAACGTCGCGGTCGAAACTTGCGGGATCGAGCCCGCCGACGAGATCGGCGCCGAGCCCGATGGCCTCGTCCAGCAGTTGCGGCGTACCCGGGCTTGCGAGGATACCGCTCTGGGGAAAGGCGACGAGCTGGATGTCGATCAGGCCTTCGTATTCCTCGCGCACGCGCAGAATCGTCTCGAGCGATTTCAGCCCGACCGAGCCGTCAACCATGACGTGGCTGCGCATCTGCGTGCTGCCGTGGCCAATGCAGAGATCGAGCTGATTGCGCGCTCGCTCATCCATCGGCGCGGCCTCGGCCATGTTCTGGGCCTGGAAGGCCACGCGTTCATGCACGTTGAACCCATTTGTGCATGGCTTGTGCGGGCGCCAGGCATCGCCATAGAAGCTGGTGTCGAGATGGATGTGGCCTTCGACGAAACCGGGCACGACGAGGGCATTACCGAGGTCGATCGTCTCGGCGCCGGCCGGTGGCTGATCAGCGGGTGTGATCGCGGCAATGCGGCCGTCCTTGACGGCGATGTGAAGGCGAGCTCCGCCGTCGAAGCGTGCGTTGGTGAAGATCGTGTCGAAGGCCATCCGGTTCCTCCGTTGGTTGGCTTGCGACGAGTGTTGCGCGGGCCGCGGCTGTGGCGCAAGATGCGGCAAGGCGAGGGCCGTTCAGCGTCCGGGGCTGAATAGAGTGGGGCGCTGCCGCTCAAACGTCTGCCGGCCGCTCTTGAAGCCAATCATGATATCTGGCAGTTCGGCGATCGCGAAGCGGCTGTCCTGGGTGTCGAGCACGACCAGATCGGCGGGGTTGCCGACCTTGATGCCGTAATCGCCAAGGTTCATCAGCCGCGCTGGCAGTTCGGTCACGAGATCGAGGCAGGTGTCGAAGTCGTTGACGGAGGCATGCGCGACGTTGGCATAAAAGTTCGCCATCCGCAGCAGTGAGGCATCGCCGAACGGCGTGAAGGGATTGAGCACGTTGTTGGTCGCGATCGAGCACAGCACGCCATCGCTTGCGAGCTTGTGGGCAAGCGTCATGCCGCGCGGCGCGTTGTGGGTGGCGTCGCGCCCCATCAGATAGAGATCGGTCGCGGGCAGCACGGTGACGGCAACGCCGGCCTTCGCCAATTGCGCGGTCGCCGCCTTCAGACGCTCCGGCGGCAAGGCTGACAGTTTCGTGGCGTGCCCGATCGCGACGCGCCCCTGGTAGTTGCGCCGCTCGGTCTGCCGGCAGACTTCGTCGAGATGCGACCAGGAGGGATCGAGATCGAAGTCGAGATGGAGATCGACGTCGACGTTGAACGCCTCGGCGAGATCGAAGATGCGCTGCAGATGGGCCGTCGGGTCGGTGTCCGTGTAGGGACAACCGCCGATGACCTCGCCGCCGTCGCGTAGTGCTTGCACCAGCAGCTCTTCGCTGCCGGGATCGTTCGTCAGGCCTTCTTGCGGGAAGACGCAAAGCGACAGGGCGATCGCCCAGGCATAGTCGCGCTTCAGCGCCTTCACCGCCTCGAAGCTGCGCAAGCCGATGCGCGGATCGATTTCGACATGCGTGCGCATCCGCGTCGTGCCATGCACGATCGCGCGTTCGAGCACGCGGGCCCCCCGCGCGTAGACGTCCTCGACCGTAAAGTCCTTCTTCATGCCGGCGACGGCGCGGATCGCCTCGGAGACGCTGGAGTGATTGTGCTCGCAGCGGCCGAGCAGACAGGCCTTGTCGAGATGGATATGGGTGTCGACGAAGCCGGGCAGGGCGAGGCGACCGCCGACATCGACCTCGACGGCTTCGCAGGCGAGCCGCGGCTCGATCGCGGTGATGCGTCCGCCCTTCACGCCGATGTCGACGGGCATCGCGGATGATCGCAACAGCGCATTACGGAAGATCAGATCGAAGGCGGTCCGGGTGGTCATGGCGTCGGATTCAGGTGTGGCAGGCTACCGGAAACAGGGTGAGCCGGCAGCTCCAGATTCTGGGCTGTGGTGCAGTCTAATTGTGCAATCGGACATGTGGCAACACGGGGCGGCCGGTTCGGCTCCCGGCAAGATGCCGCCCAAAAAAATGCGTCCGCCTGTAGAGCAGGCGGACGCGACAGGACGCCCAGGGTTTGGCGGCGCCTGGCCGCCGTTACTGCAGCGCCTCAAGCTTGGCGTTCTTGCCGTCGACCACCTTGAAGACGACGTAGCGCGGCTGCATCTGTCCGTTCGGCAGGAACTGGACATCCCCGAACACCGTGCCCTTGACCGGTTTGCCGCGGATTGCTTCCGCCACGGTCTTGCGATCGAGCGACTTGGTCGCTTCGACCGCCTGCGCCCAGACCTGCACGGCCGCCGCGCCGAGCGCGGCGCTCTTGTCGGGATTGGTGCCATAGGCCTTCTTGTAGGCGGCGACGAACGAAGTGCTTTCCGGCTGGGTCGTGAACGGGGGCAGGTCGGGGAAAAAGATGTCGGCCGAGATCACGCCGTTATTGGCATCGCCGGCGACCTTGAACACCGTGCTGAGCATGATGCCGACGGCGCCGACGAAGGTCGATTTGATGTCGGCCTGGCGGTACTGCTCGACCATCGCCGGGAGCCCTGAGGAGTTCGACGAGTTGGTG
>JAEWFG010000354.1 GCA_023388935.1 Pseudomonadota bacterium
TTCAAGCGCATCGCGATGCGCGCCGACAAGACCGATCAAAGCTTCGCTGCCATGCTCCATCTCGCCGCCGCCGTGATAAATTCCCGATGAATCCCAACAGGCCCTAGTTGTCACGAGCAGATCGTCACGACATCGGACTTCGCTCAGGTCTCGGTGCAGTCTTGCCTGATGGGCGCGCCGCAACTCGCCGAATGGATGAACCAGCATCCGGCCGAACGTCTGGCTGCGTGGCGCTGCGTGATCGGCAAACAGGACGGCAGGGGAGCCTAGGATCGGAGATCCGCTCCTCGAGTGCTTCATTGCATCCCTGTTGTCGGTTTTGACCCGGCAGCGCATCCTTCCGAAGAATGAGGAATGCTCGGATCAAGTCCGCGCATGGTGACGTGGGGCGAGCGATGGTCGACGGTATCTCCGGCAAGCAGACAATCGAATACGGTGTCGTGCCCATCGAGGTGATGGCATCGATGTCGGACTTGATTTCGTCCGCGCGATCTTCGCAAGGCAATTGCCCGAGCCGCCGATCATGCAGACGGTCGAGCCATTCGACTGCACGGCCGAACCCGGCGTCGTCGTGATCCATAGCGGACCGGGTCTGCGCCACTACAACCCGATCGGCTCGGTCCATGGCGGCTATGCCGCCATCCTGCTGGATTCCGCGATGGGGCTTGCGGTGCAGAGCACGCTGCCTGCCGGCACCGGCTACACGACGCTGGAATTCAAGATCTCGTTCGTGCGTGGCATGAGCGAGGCAACTGGCGCGATCCGCACCGAGGGCCGCGTGCTCAACGCCGGCCGCCGCGTCGCCACGGCCGAAGCGCGCATCACCGATGCGAAAGGCCGGCTGCTCGCGCATGCGACGATGACCTGCCTCGTGTTCGGAATTGAAAAAGGCAGCGCGGAACGCTGACGCTGCATTGCCCGGCCAGCGCGGTGGGCACCGGCTGACCGGCATCGGCTCGCGCCTCGCAGGAGCGCCCTCTATTTCGTGGTGTTGCTCCAGGTCGGGACTGCGTTGGTCACCCCGA
Organism: Pseudomonadota bacterium; assembly: GCA_023388935.1. Lineage (GTDB taxonomy): Bacteria > Pseudomonadota > Alphaproteobacteria > Rhizobiales > Xanthobacteraceae > Bradyrhizobium. The sequence goes on from JAEWFG010000354.1 coordinate 1,026, forward strand.
CCGACGGCCAACTGTATGATCCGATCGACGGCGCCGTAACCGTGCCGACCGTCTGTCCGGACGAACCGTAGGACGCCCTAGGTTGCGCGGCCGTCGGCCCAGCACCGCCATAGGTCGGGGCCCTCATACCGGTGCTGTTCGGGGCTAGCACAGCGGTGCTGTAATGTCGGCTCGACCGGTGCTTCTTTGCTTCAGCCGCGAAAGGGGCGGCCGCCAGTCCGGCAGTGATGAGTGCGGCAATGGCGAGTTTGAGGCTTGTCATCTCTGATCCCTCCGTCGTCAGGAACCCGTTGTGCCATGTGTTCATTCATCGAAAGATTGCCATAGGCACCTGTTCATAACTCCGTGCACGACGACATCCCCCCGACAGGGGCAGCCTGAACATAGGCATGCAATTTCCCCTCGCCGACGCTCGACCCGCTCTGACACACTATCATGATCACGCCTGCCTTCGGATGGACCCGAATCAGCGGTAGGGCATTGCCTTCGGCTCCTTCCCTGGACGCGATGGACATGACCGGCCCCGAACTGAAGCAGCTCCGTAACGATCTCTCCGACACCCTGGAGCGGAAGCTCACCGCGACCGACATGGCCAGGCTTTGCGGATTGCCGGAGACGGGCGGCGCCGACACGATCCGGCGCTGGGAGGTGAGCGGCCCGACGCCATCCGCGACCAAGGTGCTGCGTGTCCTTGCCATGGCGAGCGAGCGCTATCCGATCCTGGAGAAGTTCGACATCTTCGATCGCCATGACGTGCGCGAGGAGGACCGGCCCGCAAAGCGCGCGGCATTCCGCGAGCAGATGCGCGACGAGGTGCGGCGCCGTCTCGGTTAACGACAGACGCACGCAAGTTACCGGACGGCTACGAAATTAAGCCTTCCTTCAGCATTTCTTAAGCTGCCATTAAGCACGAAAACCATTTGCAGACTAATAAGTTAGGTTGGCTGTCGCTGTGCCATGCATGTGACAGCATTTTCGTCAAAAGCGAGCTATCTGCAAAACCAACGACGGCGCGGACAGCGCGCCTGCCGGGGATCCAAGTGTTGGAGTTCGAGACTATGAAGAAGATTCTGTTTGCGACCGTTGCGCTGCTCGTGGTGGGCGCTGCCGCGCCGGCCATCGGTGCCGATCTCGGTTCGCGTGGCTACTACAAGACGCCCGCCCCGGCCTATGCAGCGCCGATCTACAACTGGACCGGTTTCTATCTCGGTGCACATCTCGGCGGCGCCTTCTCCAGCGACAACAATTTCAACGGCCTCTCCACCGGCAACAACGGCAACGGCCGTTTCCTCGGCGGCGTGCAGGTCGGTGCGGACTGGCAGCTCAACCCGATCTTCGTGGTCGGCGTCGAAGGCCAGTATTCCTGGCTCTCCGGCAGCGTCGGCGCGGTGTTCTCGAACGGTGCGGCCTACACCAACGACCAGCGCGGCCTCGGCTCGATCACCGGCCGTGTCGGCTACACCTGGGGTCCGGGCCTGCTCTACGTGAAGGGCGGCTACGCCTATTCGGACAACAACGAGAAGGTGACGGTCTTTGGCGCGCCGACCGGCTTCATCATCGATGGCGATCACCGCAACGGCTACACTGTCGGCGCCGGCCTCGAATATATGTTCGCCCCGAACTGGTCGGCCAAGGCCGAGTACCAGTACTACAATTTCGGTGACGCGCGCTTCACCGTGGGCCCGCTGGTGGGCACCGGCAACTTCACCACCGACGACCACACCGTCAAGGCCGGCGTCAACTATCGCTTCAACTGGGCCAGCCCGGCCGTCGCGCGCTACTGATCGCGCCTCAAAAATCTCTTTCGCCATCAAGGGCCGGCAACTCTGCCGGCCCTTTCTTTTTCGCTCTGCGGAACGGATGCAACCGTTTGTGCAACTTCTGATTTTTTTAACCCGCCCCAAGGATACTCCGCGGCGAAAAAGATAAGAGATCACGGGTTTGGGGGAAATTTCGATGGCGATCCGTCTGAGTGCTGGCCGCTTCCTTGGCCGTTTCAAGCCTCGTTTCAAAATGCCGAAATGGGGCGTGCGCGGCAGCCTGTTCGCGGCCTTCGCGTTGATCGCGGGCATGGGCCTCGTGATCGCAGCCGGCGCCGCCTTCGTCTTCAATCATCTCGGCGCGACCATGATGGACCTGAGCGGCCGCGACATTCCGCGCCTCTCCGCCAGCCTCCAGCTCGCCTCTCAAAGCGCAACGCTCGCGGCGCAGGGCCCCGGCCTCCTGGCATCGTCCTCCGACGAGGCGTTGAATGATCGCACCAAGAGCGTGAAGGAGATCCAGCAGCTCGCCATGGCCAAGCTCGGCGAGATCATCGAGCTCGGCGCCGACAAGCAGATCGTGAACGGGCTGCGCGACACCACCAAGAGCATCGACGAGGCGACGCAAAGCCTGGTGTCGGCCGCGCGCGAACGGCTCGATACCGGCGCGCTGCACGACAAGCAATATGAAGCACTGCGCAAGGCCCAGCTCGCTTTCGTCGGCGCGGCCGACCCTGCGATGCTGGATGCGCAGACGCGCCTGAACGCGATCCTTGGCGCTGCGGACGTTTCCGCTGATGATGCCACCGAAGCCGCCCGCACCGTCGCCCAGATCTCGACGATCTCCGCCAACGGCAATCTGATGGCCGCCGACATGATGGCGGCGCTCTCGGCCAACAACAGCGACACGCTGGAGGTGATCGAGAAGGAGTTCAAGGCGACGCGCGACCGCGTCAAGTCGAACCTCGAGGACCTGCCGAAGATTCCCTCGATGCAGGCGATGCGCGACGCCGTGCAGAAGCTGTTCGCCTTCGGCGAGGGCAAGACCGGCGTGTTCAAGATCCGCCAGAAGGAGCTCGACGCCACCGATTACGGCCAGACCATCCTGGACGAGACCCGCAAGCTCAACGTCGGCCTCGGCATCAGCGTGCAGCAGCTCGTCGATGGCGTGCAGAAGGAAACCAACGCGTCGACTTTCCAGGCACGTCAGGAAATCTCGTTCGCCACCACCGCCATGCTGGCGCTGGGCGCGCTGATGCTGATCGGCTCGGCCCTGTTCGTCTGGCTCTATGTCGGGCGCAGCATCCTGCGTCGGATTGGCGCCCTGCATCGGTCGATGCAGCTGCTGGCGAACGGAGACCTCGAAACCGAGATCTACCGCTCCACGCACCACAATGACGAGATCTCGGTGATGGCGAACACGCTGCAGGTGTTCCGCGAAAGCATGATCGAGGCCCGCGCGCTCACGAGTGAGCAGGAGAAGGACCGCGTCGCCAAGGCCGAGCGTGCCGCGCGCATAGAGGCCAAGATCGCCGAGTTCGAGGGCACGGTGCGCAGCGCGCTCGACAATCTCGCGCAGTCGGCCAATTCGATGCAGTCGACCGCGCAGAGCATGTCGAACACCGCCGACCAGTCCAGCGCGCTGGTCAACACAGTCGCCTCCGCCGCCGAGGAAACCTCGGTCAACGTGCAGACCGTGTCGGCCGGCACCGAGCAATTGTCATCCTCGATCCAGGAGATCAGCCGCCAGGTGGTCACCTCGGCCGAGATCGCCAAGAAGGCGGTCGACGAGGCCGGCGCTACCGACACGACGGTGCAGAGCCTCGCCGACAGCGCGAGCCGCATCAGCGTCGTGGTCGACCTGATCCAGACCATCGCCTCGCAGACCAATCTGCTCGCGCTCAACGCCACCATCGAGGCGGCGCGCGCGGGCGAGGCCGGCCGCGGCTTCGCGGTGGTTGCTTCCGAGGTGAAGAGCCTCGCGAGCCAGACCGCCAAGGCGACGGACGAGATCCGCACCCAGATCGCAAGCATGCAGTCGGTCACTACCTCGGCCGTCGGCGCCATCCAGGGCATCGGCCGCATCATCGGCGAGATCAACGACGTCACCACCACGATCGCCGCCGCAGTCGAGGAACAGGGCGCGGCCACCCGCGAGATCGCCCGCAACATCCAGCATGCGGCCGGCGGCACCAGCGAGGTCTCCAGCAACATCGTCGGCGTCTCCACCGCCTCCGCTGAAGCCGGCGCTGCGGCGACCGAAGTGCTGGGCGCCTCGGAAGCGCTCCGCCGCGAGGCGGATATGCTGCGCGGAGAGATCGACGCGTTCCTCAACAACATGCGGGCGGCCTGATTGTCACTCCCGGGCGGCGCGTTGCGCCGAACGCGGAAATCCCGCGCTCCAATCTCCGGATTCCGGGTTCGCGCTCACGCGCGCCCCGGAATGACGGCGTTTTCGACGGACTCAATCCGGGCTACGGAAAAACACTCCGGTATGACGGCCATGCGACGGCTGCCAAGCGTCCTTTTTCGGCTGGCGTGCCGCGGCCGCTCGGTTTAAGCCGGTAGCATGAATTCGAAGAGCGACATCGCGCAGTCTTCCGCGGAGGCCCTGCGCTACCCTTGGGAACAGCATCCCGGCCCCGACGAGGTCGTTGAGATACAGCCTGGCGTGTTGTGGGTGCGGCTGAAGCTGCCGTTCCGCCTCAACCACGTGAACATTTATCTGCTCGCCGACGGCGACGGCTATGCGATGATCGATGCCGGCTTCGGCAACGAAGAGACGATCGAGGCCTGGACCAAACTGTTCGACGGGCCGCTGAAGGGCGTCAACATCTCGCGGCTGATCGTCACCCACTCCCACCCAGATCATGTCGGGCTCGCAGGGTGGATCGTCGAGCGGTTCAACTGCCCGCTGGTGATGTCGCAGGTCGAATATCTGCAATCGGTCTATCACCAGAACCGCGGCACCGAGGAACGGCGCAACGCGCAGCGGTTGTTCTTCCGCCGCCATGGCATGGACGAGTCGCTGACCGAGAAGCTGCTCGGCCGCGGCCAGGATTATCTCAAGCGCGTCTCGGTGCTGCCGCCGTCCTACCGCCGCATCTCGCACGGCGACGAGGTCGTGATCGGTTCGCGCCGCTTCAAAGTGATCACCGGGGGCGGTCACGCGCTCGACCAGGTGATGCTGTATTGCGCGGACGACAAGCTATTCCTCTCCGCCGACCAGGTGCTGAGCAAGATCTCGCCGAATGTCAGCGTGTGGGCGGTCGAGCCCGACCAGAACTCGCTCGGCGAATATCTGGCCTCGCTCGCAAGCCTCACCACCACCCTGCCCTATGACCTCCTCGTGCTACCCGGCCACGGCGTGCCGTTCTATGGGCTCAAGACCCGCATCAAGCAACTCGCCGACCACCACGAGGAGCGCTGCCGCCTGATCGCGGAGGCCTGCCGCGAGGTGCCGCAGACCTCGCGCGCCTTGGTGCCGGTGGTGTTCAACAAGCATGTGCTGGACGAGCACCAGATGGGCTTCGCCGCCGGCGAACTGGTCGCCCACGTCAACTACATGATTGTCGAGGGCCGGCTGATCGCAGAAACGAAGGACGGCGTGCTCCAGTTCAGGACGACCTGAGGGCCACTGGCGCTCAGATCCGGGCGCATGGTGCAGGGCAGCATTACCAGTCGCGTGAACTTGATCGGGATCAAGTTGCAACGCGCCTGATTGGGCATTTTGCCCAGATGCCCCAGAGCCAAATGTGGGATACCGCATAGACATTAGAGCTGGAAAAGCTCTAAGAAGATTGCGGCCCTTTTGGTCAGTTCCGTCTTAGGTTTTGCCGATGGATTACGCCAAGTTCTTCGATTCCGCCCTTGACCGTCTCCACGCCGAGCGGCGCTACCGCGTGTTCGCCGATCTTGAGCGCACGGCCGGCCGGTTCCCGCACGCGGTCTGGCATTCGCCCAAGGGCAAGCGCGACGTCGTGATCTGGTGCTCGAACGATTATCTCGGCATGGGCCAGCACCCGAAGGTGGTCGGCGCCATGGTCGAAACCGCGACCCGCGTCGGCACCGGCGCGGGCGGCACCCGCAACATCGCCGGCACGCATCATCCGCTGGTGCAGCTCGAGGCCGAGCTTGCCGACCTGCACGGCAAGGAAGCCGCGCTGCTGTTCACCTCGGGCTACGTCTCGAACCAGACCGGCATCGCGACCATCGCCAAGCTGATCCCGAACTGCCTGATCCTGTCGGACGAGCTCAACCACAATTCGATGATCGAGGGCATCCGCCAGTCCGGCTGCGAGCGGATCGTGTTCCGCCACAACGATCTCGCCGATCTCGAGGAGCTTCTGAAGGCCGCCGGTCCGAACCGGCCGAAGCTGATCGCCTGCGAGAGCCTCTATTCGATGGACGGCGATGTCGCGCCGCTCGCCGGGATCTGCGATCTGGCCGAGAAATATGGCGCGATGACCTATGTCGACGAGGTCCACGCGGTCGGCATGTACGGGCCGCGCGGCGGCGGCATTGCCGAGCGTGACGGCGTCATGCACCGCATCGACATCCTGGAAGGCACGCTGGCAAAGGCGTTCGGCTGCCTCGGCGGCTACATCGCCGCCAACGGCCGGATCATCGACGCCGTGCGCTCCTACGCGCCGGGCTTCATCTTCACCACCGCGCTGCCGCCGGCGATCTGCTCGGCCGCAACCGCTGCGATCAAGCACCTGAAGACCTCGAACTGGGAGCGCGAGCGCCACCAGGACCGCGCCGCCCGCGTCAAGGCGATCCTCAATGCCGCCGGCCTGCCGGTGATGTCGAGCGACACCCATATCGTGCCGCTGTTCGTCGGCGATCCCGAGAAGTGCAAGCAGGCCTCCGACCTCCTGCTCGAGCAGCACGGCATCTACATCCAGCCGATCAACTATCCGACCGTCGCCAAGGGCACCGAGCGCCTGCGCATCACGCCCTCGCCCTATCACGACGACGGCCTGATCGATCAGCTCGCCGAGGCCCTGCTGCAAGTGTGGGACCGTCTCGGCCTGCCGCTGCGCGAGAAGTCGCTGGCGGCGGAGTAGGCTTTTTCACGCCCTCCGATCCAACTCTCATCGAGCTCGGGGCTACCCCCCCTCCCCCAACCCTCCCCCGCAAGGGCAGGGCTATCGCATGTGAAGAAAAGCGTGGCGGGAAGCTCGCGCCTGCGGCCATCCTTCGAGACGCCCGCCTACGGCGGGCCCTCAGGATGAGGTCGCGTTTCGCGGCGAGATATCAGACCCTCATGGTGAGGAGCCCGCCCAAGCGGGCGTCTCGAACCATGCAGGCCGAGCACGGTCGGCAGCCTCTCAACCGTCATATGCGATAGCCCTGCCCGCAAGGGGGCCCCTTGCGGGGAAGGGTCAGAGAGGGGGCCACACGGGGACTCTCTCGGTAGACCTGAGAACGCCATACGCCTTAACGACAACCCCGGTTCCGGCTCCCCCACGGCATTTCGCTGTCGCTTGCGTCCGACCAACGCGCTAGATTTGCAGGGAAAATGAGAGCGGGCGCGTTCGCGCCCAGGGAAAACGCGCGGGCCAATGCTGCACGACTGGGGCGTCATCGCCGCCGCCTTCGGCTATATCGGCTTCCTGTTCCTGGTGGCGAGCCACGGCGACCGCCGCTCGCCGGCCGGGCTCGGCCGTGCCTCCGGGCTGATCTATCCGCTGTCGCTGGCGATCTACTGCACCTCCTGGACCTTCTTCGGCTCGGTCGGCTTCGCCACCCGTACCTCGACCGACTTCCTCGCGATCTATGTCGGCCCGATCCTGATGATCGGGCTCGGTGCGGGCGTGCTCCGCCGCGTGATCCAGCTTGCGAAGGCCCACAACATCACTTCGATCGCCGACTTCATCGGCGCGCGCTACGGCAAGAGCCAGGCGGTGGCCGCGACCGTGGCGCTGATCGCGATCATCGGCTCGGTGCCCTACATCGCACTCCAGCTCAAGGCAGTCGCCTCCTCGCTCGAAACGATCCTCAGCGAGGACCAGGCATTCTCCCATATCCCGATCCTCGGCGACGTGGCGCTGATGGTGACGCTGGCGATGGCGGCCTTCGCCGTGCTGTTCGGCACGCGACAGACCGATGCGACCGAGCACCAGCACGGCCTGATGCTGGCGGTCGCGACCGAATCCATCGTCAAGCTGGTCGCTTTCCTCGCCGCCGGCATCTTCGTCACCTTCTGGATGTTCTCGCCGCATGAATTGATCGAGCGGGCGATGAAGACGCCGGAGGCGGTGCGCGCGATCAACTATTCGCCGTCGATCGGCAACTTCCTCACCATGACGCTGCTGTCGCTCTGCGCGATCATGCTGCTGCCGCGTCAGTTCCACGTCAGCGTGGTCGAAAATTCGTCCGACGCCGAGGTGGGCCGCGCGCGCTGGCTGTTCCCGCTTTATCTCGTCGCCATCAACCTGTTCGTGATCCCGATCGCCCTCGCCGGCCTCGTCATTTTTCCGTTCGGTGCGGTCGATCCGGACATGTACGTGCTGGCGTTGCCGATGGAGGGCGGTGCAGGACTCCTCAGCGTCGCGGTCTTCGTCGGCGGCCTGTCCGCGGCGACCGCGATGGTGATCGTCGAATGCGTCGCGCTCTCCATCATGGTCTCGAACGACCTCGTGGTGCCGCTGGTGCTGCAGCGACGGCCGGAGGGGCGCACCGGCGGCGCCGATTTCAGCGACTTCCTGCTGCGCTCGCGGCGGCTTGCGATCTTCGCCATCATGGTGTTGGCCTATTTCTACTACCGCGCCCTCGGCAACACCCAGCTCGTGGCGATCGGTCTGCTCTCCTTTGCCGCCATCGCCCAGCTCGCACCAAGCTTCTTCGGCGGATTACTGTGGCGGCGCGCGACCGCGCGCGGCGCGATCGGCGGCATGCTGGTCGGCTTCGCGGTGTGGCTCTACACGTTGTTCATCCCGAGCTTCATGGACACCTCGACTTCAGGCATCCTGCTGCTCCAGCACGGTCCGTTCGGGATCGAGGCGCTGCGGCCGCAGGCGCTGTTCGGCGCCGACCTGCCGCCGCTGATGCATGGCGTCATGTGGTCGCTGTCGCTCAACATCCTCACCTATGTGCTGCTGTCGCTGGCGCGGCACCCGTCTTCCATCGAGCTTGTGCAGGCCGATCTGTTCGTCCCCAACACGCTCGCGCCGATCTCCCCGACTTTCCGCCGCTGGCGCACCACCGTCACGGTGCAGGACATCCAGACCACGGTGGCGCAGTATCTCGGGCCCGACCGAGCACGACATTCATTCGAGGCCTTCTCGGCAAGACGCAACGTTCGGCTGGAGCCAGCGGCTCCCGCCGATTTCGAGCTGTTGCAGCACGCCGAGCACCTGATCGCCTCCTCGATCGGCGCGGCCTCCTCGCGGCTCGTGATGTCGCTCCTGCTGCGCAAGCGGACCGTCTCCGCGAAGGCCGCGCTGAAACTGCTCGACGATTCCCATGCGGCGCTGCATTTCAACCGCGAGATCCTCCAGACCGCACTCAACCATGTGCGCCAAGGCATCGCGGTGTTCGACGCCGACCTGCAACTTATCTGCTCCAACCGTCAGTTCGGCGACCTCCTCAACGTGCCGCCGCATTTCATCCAGTTCGGCACGCCCTTGCGCGAAATCCTGGAATTCATGGGTGTGAGCGATCCGGACGATCCGTCCGCGCGTGAAGCCCTGCTGGACCGGCGGCTCGCGGCCTACACCACCGACGGCGAGCCCTATCTCGAGCGCCTGCCGGAACGCCATATGGTGATCGAGGTGCTCACCAACCACATGCCCGGCGGCGGCTTCGTCATTACCTTTACCGACGTCACGCCGACATTCGAGGCGGCGGAAGCGCTGGAGCGCGCCAACGCGACGCTGGAAAAGCGCGTGCGCGACCGCACCGAGGAGCTGACGCGGCTGAATTCCGAACTGGCGCTGGCCAAGAGCGCGGCGGAAGACGCCAGCATCTCCAAGACACGCTTCCTCGCCGCCGCCAGCCACGACATTCTGCAGCCGCTCAACGCGGCGCGGCTCTACGTCACCAGCCTGGTCGAGCGCCAGCACAGCGGCGAGGAGACGCGGCTGGTCGAGAACGTCGACGAGTCGCTGCAGGCGATCGAGGAGATCCTCGGCGCGCTGCTCGACATCTCGCGGCTCGATGCCGGCGCGATGACGACCTCGATCTCGAGCTTCAAGATGGCCGATTTGATGCGCTCGCTGGAGATCGAGTTCGCGCCGATCGCGCGCGCCAAGGGTCTCGAGCTCGCCTTCGTGCCCTGCTCGCTGCCGGTCCAGTCGGACCGCCTGCTGCTGCGGCGCCTGCTCCAGAACCTGATCTCCAACGCGATCAAATACACACCGCGCGGCCGCGTTCTGGTCGGCTGCCGCCGTCGCGGCGCCTCGCTCAAGATCTGCGTCTACGACACCGGCGTCGGCATCCCGCTGGTCAAGCGCGGCGAGATCTTCAAGGAATTCCACCGCCTCGAACAGGGCGCGCGGATCGCGCGCGGACTTGGGCTGGGCCTGTCGATCGTCGAACGTCTGGCGCGCGTGCTCAAGCACGGCATCGCTATCGACTCCAATGCAAGCGGCGGATCTGTGTTCTCCGTGACGGTGCCGACAGCCAAGGCGATAACCCACACCGCCGCTGTGACCAGCGCAACGCCGCTCGCGCACACGCCGATCTCGGGCGCCCTCATCGTCTGCATCGAGAATGACGCGGCGATCCTCGACGGCATGCGAACACTGCTGAAGGCGTGGAACGCCGAGGTGATCGCGGTCGCCGATCCCGAAGGCGCGATCGCCGCGATCGAAACCGCCGGGAGACGCGTCACCGGCCTGCTGGTCGACTATCATCTCGACCGCGGCAACGGCATTGCCGCCATCCGCGAGATCCGCCGCCGCTTCGGCGACACCATCCCCGCGATCCTCATCACCGCCGACCGCAGCCCCGCGGTGCAGGTCGCCGCGCGTGAGGAGAATATCGCGGTACTCAACAAGCCGGTGAAGCCGGCCTCGCTCCGCGCCCTGCTTGGCCAGTGGCGCACACAGCAGATGGTGGCGGCTGAATAGTATGAGTTTGTCGTTCCGGAATGGTGCGCAGCACTAGACTCGATCCGGAATTTCGAGATTCCGGATAAGCGCCAGGCGCGCCGGAATGACGGATCACCCCGTCGGGGTGCCCTGCTTCCACTGGCCGCCGGCGATCTTGGCCGCGGCGATTACCGCCTGCGTGCGGCTCTCGACGCCGAGCTTTTGCAGGATCGCCGAGACATGCGCCTTGATGGTGGCCTCGGAGACGCCGAGTTCGTAGGCGATCTGCTTGTTGAGCAACCCTTCCGACAACATCATCAGGACCCGGACCTGCTGCGGCGTCAGCGTCACCAGGCGGTCGCGCAGGCGCGTCATGTCGGGATCGGCCGCGGCCGACAGATCGGTGTCGGCGGGAACCCAGACGTCACCCTCCATCACCTTGACGATGGCATCGCGCAACGTCTCGACGCCGAAACGCTTCGGAATGAAACCGGAGGCGCCGAAATCGAGCGAGCGGCGGATCGTGGCAATGTCGTCGGAGGCCGAGACGATGACCACCGGGATCGCCGGATATTGCGCGCGCAGATAGATCAGGCCGGAAAAGCCGGAGATTCCGGGCATCGAGAGGTCGAGCAGGATCAGATCGACGTCGGAGGTCTGTTCCAGCAGCTTGGTCAGGTCCTCGAACGATCCGGCCTCATCGATCCTCGCCGAGGTCAGGACGCCTGCCACCGCCTGCCGCAGCGCGTCGCGGAACAAGGGATGGTCGTCGGCAATGACGAGATGGGTCGAAGGAGCGTTCATCGTTCTCTTGCTGGCAATCGCACCGGGCCCGTAGGCCGGCCCGGGGCCCTGGTCAATTGTTTCCCGACCAGCCGTGGCATGCAAGTGGACAATATCCCTTTGCGGGAACGGGGTTAATCCGCAGTCGAGCACTATCGTGCAGGTCGAGGGGGCCGCTCTGTCAGTTGCGCGTCAGTGCGCAAGGCCAAAAGTCGTATTGGGAGGGGTTTCACGCCGATGTTACCTTTCGGTTAAGGCCCAGGTTGACCCGGCATGCCCGGACAGCCGGGACGCGAGGAAACTCATTTCGGGGAGCGTATTTACAATGTCTACAATGGCTGCAACGTCGGCACGACCGACCGGCATGACGAAGGATGAGCGTTTCGTCATCCTCGCATCGTCGCTCGGCACCGTCTTCGAGTGGTACGACTTCTACCTTTACGGATCGCTGGCCGGCATCATCGGCGCGCAGTTCTTCTCGGATTATCCGCCAGCCACCCGCGACATCTTCGCGCTGCTCGCCTTCGCGGCAGGTTTCCTGGTGCGCCCTTTCGGCGCGATCGTATTCGGCCGCGTCGGTGATATCGTCGGCCGCAAGTACACCTTCCTCGTCACCATCCTCATCATGGGCATGTCGACCTTCATCGTCGGCCTGCTGCCGAACGCGGCAACCATTGGCATCGCGGCCCCGATCATCCTCATCGCGCTGCGCCTCGCCCAGGGTCTGGCACTCGGCGGTGAATATGGTGGTGCGGCAACCTATGTCGCCGAGCATGCCCCGAACGGCAAGCGCGGCTACTATACTTCCTTCATCCAGACGACTGCCACGCTCGGCCTGTTCCTGTCGCTGCTGGTGATTCTGTTCACCCGCACAGCGACGGGCGAAGCCGAGTTCGCAAAGTGGGGCTGGCGCATCCCGTTCCTGGTCTCGGTGCTGCTGCTCGGCATTTCGGTCTGGATCCGGCTGCGTCTCAATGAATCGCCGATCTTCCAGAAGATGAAGGACGAGGGGAAGAGCTCGAAGGCGCCTCTGACGGAGGCCTTCGCGAACTGGCAGAACGGCAAGCTCGTCCTGCTCGCTTTGCTCGGCGGTACCATGGGCCAGGGCGTGGTCTGGTACACCGGCCAGTTCTATGCGCTGTTCTTCCTGCAATCGATCCTCAAGGTCGACGGCTACACCGCGAACCTATTGATCGCCTGGTCGTTGCTGTTCGGCACCGGCTTCTTCGTCGTGTTCGGCGCGCTCTCCGACAGGATCGGCCGCAAGCCGATCATACTCGGCGGTTGCCTGATCGCGGCGCTGACCTTCTTCCCGATCTTCAAGATGATCACCACCAACGCCAACCCGGCGCTGGAGAAGGCGATCGAATCAGCGAAGGTCGAGGTGGTGGCCGATCCCCTGACCTGCGGCGATCTGTTCAACCCGGTGGGCACCCGCATCTTCAGTGCGCCTTGCGATATCGTGCGCGCCTTCCTGTCACAGTCGTCAGTCAAATACACGACGGCCGCCGGCCCCGCAGGCTCGGGGGTCAAGGTCGTCGTCAACGGCAAGGAAGTGCCTTACGCGAACGCCAAGGACGGCAACCCGGCGGTCCTCGCCGCGGTGCAGGCGGCCGGCTATCCCAAGGCGGGCGACGCCGGCATCGTGAAGATGTCGAACCCGTTCGACATCTTCCGTCCGCAGGTGGCAGCGATCATCGGCCTGCTGTTCATCCTGGTGATCTTCGTCACCATGGTGTACGGGCCGATCGCGGCGATGTTGGTCGAATTGTTCCCGACCCGCATCCGCTACACCTCGATGTCGCTGCCCTATCACATCGGTAACGGCTGGTTCGGCGGCCTCCTGCCCGCGACCGCGTTCGCGATCGTGGCCTCGACCGGCGACATCTATGCCGGCCTCTGGTACCCGATCATCTTCGCGGTGATCACCGCGGTGGTCGGCTTCCTGTTCCTGCCAGAGACGAAGGACGTCGATATCAAGGCGACCTGATCGGACAAGCCGATCCAAGCCAATACAAGCCGGCCGCGGATTCCGCGGCCGGTTTTGTTTTGACGCCTATTGATTGCCGCCGATGAATTGCAGCACCACCTCGCGCCGGTGCGGGCGGCTGCGATGCTCGATCAGATAGATCGCCTGCCATGTGCCGAGCGCGAGCTTGCCGCTCAGCACAGGGACCTGAAGCGAGGTCTGCGTCAGCATGGTCTTGATATGCCCGGGCATGTCGTCGGGCCCCTCGGTGTCGTGGGTCCAACCGGCATTTTCGGGCGCGAGGCGCGACAGCGCCGTGGTCAGATCGACCAGCACGGAGGGATCGGCGTTTTCCTGGATCGTCAGCGAGGCCGAGGTGTGACGGATGAACAGCGTCAACGCACCGTCGCGCGCATGAACGTCCTTGATGAACTTCGCTGCTTCAGCGGTGAGATTGACGAAGTCCCGTCCGGGTGTTGGCACTGTCAACAGAGCGGTACTGATGGACGTGGCCGGCACGATCGCTGGTGCCGAACGCGTCAGGTGTTTCTCGGATGTCATTCGAACTCTCAAATCTTGCCCGACACGTCCCTCTGCACGCGGTTGGCTATCTCGATCAGTCGCCGCCACGCCTTTTCCAGGAGCGACATCACGCGGTCGACATCCTGGTCGCTCGGCAGCGGGATCTCGATCTTGCGGTCGCCCTCGGCGACCTTGGGCTCCGCCTTCTTCAGCGGATCTGACTTCGGCAGCGCCTCGTCGATCTTGCCCGACACGGTCGGCCCGGCAGCAAGTTGTTCCTTCAGCTTCTCGACCTCGGCCTGGAGCCTGCCGATCTCGGCGTCGAACGCGGCACGTTCGTCGGGCACCGCGTAGCAGGCCCAGCCGGCGCCGTTCCTGGTGCAGGTCGACATCGTGCCAGTGCGGGTGTCGAGCCGCAGCACGCCCTCGGGGATCGGTGTCATGCTGTAGCGGCCGTTGTCGCTGTCGGGCAAGGATTGCGCGGCCACCAGGCCGCCGCTGAAGGCCATCACCGCGGCAAGCGTCGCCGCTGCAAGCCATGATGTTGTGGATGATGTCGTCGGTCTCATCGCGCTCTCCGCCATGCCCCCTCTGCGGCTTTTCTACACCCCGGAGAGCCAATCCGCCGCCCAAAACGCGCGCCCGACATCAACGATGCTGGCGGTTGCTTTGATCCCTACAGCACGACGAAACGGCGGCCGCATCCGCCGATCATGAAGAGAGCTGCTGCGGTGCGGCGTCACGCTGTGTGCAGCGCTGCCGCGCACGCCAATATCACCAAACAAATCAGACACATAACAGAAAGCGACGCAATCGTGACTTGGCTTGACTTGATTATGGTCGGTCAGTATGGTCCGCGCGGCTTTTGAGGGTGGCGGGCGTAATTTCCATTCAACCGCGGCGTTTCGGGTCTTCGTTGCATGACACAGGGCACGGGACACGGCGAGAATGGAGATCGCGATAGATCGCCCGAGGAAGCTGCGCTTTCCGAACGGCTCGGAAGTCTTAATCAGCGGTTGTCCGAATTTCGCGGCCGCCGGATCAAGACCGAGCAACCCGCAGGTGACGGTGGAGACGGAGCGGCCAGAGCCTCGGCGATGGCGCTTGGTTTCCGGTTATCCTCGGAGTTGATCGCCGGCGTCGCTGTCGGAGCGGGGATTGGCTGGGGTTTCGACCGCTTGCTGTCGACGTCGCCTTTCGGATTCATCGTGTTCCTGCTGCTGGGCTTCGTCGCCGGCGTGGTGAATGTGGTGAGATCGGCGGGCGCGGGTCAAAGCAGACGCGGTGATTCGTAGCTGATCCGCGAGAGGAATCGTGCCGGCCTCGCCGGTACGGGCCGGCCCGGCCGGCAGACCGAGACCAGCCGGCATAGCCCGGCAGACCAAGAGATGCCGCGCTGATGACAATCGACCCGATCCACCAGTTCAACATCGAGCCTCTCTTCACCCTGGGCCATATCGGCAATCACACGATCGCCTTCACCAACTCGTCGCTCTACATGCTGGTGGCGGTCGCGGTGATCTCGATCCTGATGCTCGCCAGCGGCACGCAGCTGATTCCCGGGCGTCTGCAGTCGGTCGCTGAAATCTCCTACGAATTCGTCGCCTCGACCATCCGTTCGACGGCCGGCGCGGAAGGCATGAAGTTCTTCCCGCTGATCTTCTCGCTGTTCATGTTCATCTGCGTCTCGAACCTGATCGGCATCATCCCCTACACCTTCACGATCTCGAGCCATCTGATCGTCACCGCAGCGCTCGCGCTCCTGGTCTTCTTCACGGTTCTGATCTACGGCGTTTATAAGAACGGCCTGAAATTCTTCAGCATTTTCGTTCCCCACGGCGTCCCCGGCTATATCGTGCCGCTGGTCATGTTCATCGAGATCCTGTCGTTCTTCCTGCGACCGGTCTCCCACAGCGTCCGTCTCTTCGCCAACATGCTGGCCGGCCACATCGCACTCAAGGTGTTCGCAGGCTTCGTCGCCATGCTCGGCTTCTCGCTCGGCGCCCTCGGCTGGGTTGGCGGCGTGCTCCCGCTCGCGCTCACGGTCGCGCTGACCGCGCTGGAGCTCCTGGTCGCGTTCCTCCAGGCTTACGTGTTCGCGATCCTGACCTGCATCTACCTCAACGACGCCATTCATCCGGGACACTGAGCGGTCCGGGGAATTTCCACCCACAACCCAATCTTTCTTCCAAGGAGTCTAAAATGGATCCGGCAGCAGCAAAACTTATCGGCGCGGGCATCGCGTGCATCGGCATGGGCGGCGCGGGCGTCGGCGTGGGCGTGATCTTCGGCAACTACCTCGCCGCAGCCGTCCGCAACCCGTCTGCTGCTCAGGGCCAGTTCGGCAACCTGATCTTCGGCTTCGCCGTGACCGAAGCGCTCGGCATCTTCTCGCTGCTGATCGCGCTGCTGCTGCTGTTCGTTCCGCTCTGAGGACGACGTTTTTCGCGCCGTTCCAGCCCCTGGAGCGGCGCGCGTGACAGCAACAGGAGAACACCATGGCTGAGAGTCATGGCGGCGCAAAAGGTCCGGCGGCGGGCGCACACACCGAGGCTGACGGTGGTCACCATGGTGGCGGTTTTCCGCCGTTCGAGAGCAGCACCTTTGCTTCGCAACTGGTGTCGCTCGCGATCTTCTTCGTCGTGCTTTACGTGATCGTGTCCAAGCTCGCTTTGCCGCGCATCGGCGGTGCGATCGAGGCGCGTCAGACCAAGATCGAGGGTGACCTCGCCGAGGCGCAGAAGCTGAAGGACCAGTCCGACGCGGCGCTGAAGGCTTATGAAAGCGAGCTCGCTTCGGCGCGCACGCGGGCGCAGGTGATCGGCAACGAATCCCGCGACAAGGCGAATGCGCAGGCGGAAGCCGAACGCAAGACGCTGGAAGAGCAGTTGGCGGCCAAGCTCGCCGGGGCGGAGAAGACCATCGCCTCGACCCGCGCCACCGCCATGAGCAACGTCCGCGGCATCGCGGCCGATGCGGCAGGCCAGATCGTGCAGCAGCTCACCGGCGTCGTTCCCGACGCTGCGTCGGTCAATGCTGCGGTCGATGCGTCCTTGAAGGGTTAGTCGATATGTTCTTCGAACCTGAATTTTGGGTCGCCGTCGCCTTCGTGATCCTGATGGTCGTGTTCGGCTATCTCGGGGTTTTCAAGACGGCGATGTCGGCGCTCGATCGTCGCGCCGATCGCATCAAGGCCGAGCTCGACGACGCGACGCGCCTCAAGCAGGAAGCCGCCAAGGTGCTCGCCGACTACAAGGCGCGCAGTGCCACGGCCGAGCGCGAGGCTGCCGACATCGTCGCCAACGCCAAGGCCGAAGCCGAGCGCATCGCGACTGAAGCCAAGGCCAAGATGGAAGACTTCGTCGCCCGTCGCACCAAGACCGCGGAG
>JAEWFG010000403.1 GCA_023388935.1 Pseudomonadota bacterium
CGCCTCGACTGGATTGCCTCCGTTCGCGGCCGCATCGGTGTGGCGGTCGCGCCGACAACCCTTGCCTATGTCACGGCCGGCGTTCCGTTCGGTACGGTCACTGCTTCAGGCGCGGTGTCGGGCGTCACCGCAGCGGGGGACCCCGTTACCGCGCCTTTCAGCATGGATACATTCCGCTTTGGCTGGACCGTTGGTGCCGGCCTCGAAAGCCGGCTGATCGGCAACTGGACCGGGAAGATCGAATATCTGCACACCGATCTTGGTTCATTCCGTGCCATCCCGGATTTGTCGGGCAGCATGGCGACATCGTTCGATTCTGATACGCGGCTGAAAATGGATGCGGTGCGCATTGGCATCAACTACAGGTTCGGCGCCGGTGATCGGCTGGCGGCGAGGTAATTGACCCCTGCGGCAAACGGCCGGAGCGCCCCTCCGGCCGTTGTTCATCGCGCCGGCTTCCTGCAGTGGCGGATGATGGAAGACGCCGCCCTACTTGATTGTGAAGCGGATCGGCACTTTCACGGCGACCACCTGACCGGCAAACGTCTCGGGTGGAGTGGGAAATGGCTGCGCACGCTGCAGCAATGCGATCGCCTCGCCGTCCAGTGCACTCGAACCCGAACTTTGCGTGACCTGCGCATCGCTCACTCGTCCGTTGCGATCCAGCATGAATCGCACCTGAGCGATCCCTTGATCGCGCCGCGACCGCGCGGCTTCCGGATAACGCTTGTTGCGCTCGATCAAAGCGAGGACATGCGAGCGCCACGTCGCAATCGCCTCGGCGCTCTTCTGGTCGGGCCGTCCCTGGATCGGTGCCGCGGCCACGGGCGCGATGCGTTGCGAGATGGAGGCCGGTGCTGAGGTGACTGCCGCCGTCTGCTGTTCGGGCGTAGCCTCGGGCTGCGGCTTGACGGGCGTGTCCAGAGCAGCCTCGGCGTCGGGGATCTGAGGCAGCTCCGGCGTATCGTCGGGAGGTGTGGAATCCGGCTGCGTGGACGGCGTGCTCTCGGCCATCGTCTGCTCGGGCCCGGGCGCGATATCCGTCGGCGTGGTCGGGGGCGCTGCCGAGAGCGGGGCAAGATCGACCACAATCGCGCCCGACGGTTCGAATGTCTCCGGCTCGTCGAGGTCACGCCACCCAATCAGCGATGTCGCGAGCACGCCGTAGAGCGTCGCCGCGGCAAGACCACTGAACGCCCAGCGCTTCAGATCGATGAGGTCGTCGGCCGAGAGCATCGTCATGGCGCAGCCGGCTGTTCCAGTCCGACGAGGGCCACTTTCAGATAGCCGGCCGCCCGCAGCCCGTTCATGACCTGCATCACCTCGCCATATGGGACCGTCTTGTCGGCACGAAGGAAGATCCGGCTGTCCCTCTGGCCGTGGGTCGCTGCGTCGAGCGTTGCCGCCAGCGCGGTGCGGCTCACCGTCTCGTCTCCCACTGACAGCGAAAGATCCGGCTTCACCGTGAGGAAAACCGGCTTGTCCGGACGCGGCTGCGTCTTCGCATTCGAGGCCGGCAGGTCGACAGCGACATCGACTGTCGCGAGTGGCGCCGCCACCATGAAGATGATGAGCAGCACGAGGATGACGTCGATGAACGGCGTCACGTTGATGTCGTTGACTTCTGCAAGCTCCCCGCCGGCCTGATGGAGATTGACCGCCATCGGATCACTCCGCCGCGGCGAGTTGAGGCCGCCGGATCGCGATCGCGCCGCCGTCGAGATCGCGGCTCACGAGCCGCGCAATCTCCGAGGCTCCATCCCCGAGCAGCGCCCTGTAGGCGGCGATCTGACGCGCAAACAGGTTGTAGATCACGACCGCTGGAATGGCGGCGACGAGCCCGAGCGCCGTTGCCAGCAATGCTTCGGCGATGCCTGGCGCAACCACCGCCAGATTGGTGGTCTGGGATTTCGAGATCCCGATGAAGCTGTTCATGATGCCCCAGACCGTGCCGAACAAGCCGACGAAGGGGCCGGTCGCACCGATCGTTGCCAGTACGCCGGTGCCGAACGCGATGCGCCGGCCCGCAGCAGCTTCGATCTGCTGCAGCCGCGACGAGATGCGCGCCTTGATCCCCTCCTTGTCCATGCGGTCGGTGCTGAGCTTCAGCTCGGCAATGGCGCCGTCGAGCAAGCGTGCCAACGGACCCGGGGGCACCGTGCGCAGCGCGTGTTCGACGCTCATCGCCGCCGCGAGCTCGCGCAGCGCACGTCTTGCATTGCGGCGAGCACTGAAGAGCTCGATCGTCTTGGATAGCCATACCGTGCAGGTCACGAGGGTGGCAAGAGCAAGTCCGATCATCACGATCTTCACGATGATGTCGGCCTGCATGAACATGCCCCACGGACTGAGGTCGCGAGGCAGGCTGACGGCTCCGATCGCGGCTCCCTCCGGGCCATCCTGCGCGAGGCTCGGTCCTGCCGTGGCAAGGCAACACGACAAAGCGCCGCAAATGCCGTTCACAAATCGCAGTTTCTGGGCCGGCAACGTCGCGACAATTGCTCTGGGGCGAAAGTCGAGGATTGTCGATAGCGGCATTGAGGCGACTTTCCGGTAATTTAGTGTATACACGATTATGTAGCAAAAGCTACGTTTCGAGGCAATCGGATAGTTCGCCCATCGAGGGACGGCTCCTCGAACAGGAGCATCGCTTAATCGACGTGAAAATTCCTTCGTGCGACGACGAAGACGGGCGGGGTCGCGGGCGCAGGCGCTTGTTCTGGAGGTACTGCGTCTATTGGTTGGTCAGCGGAATGAGTAGACGATGCCGAGGCCGATCGCGGTGACGAGCCCGAGGCCGAGAAGCCACCGCTGATACTTCTCGATCAACTGCAGAAACTGTGTTCCCCAGAGCACGACAAGGGCCGTCACAATCGCGAAATGCAGGAATCTACTGATCACGGCAGCAACCGTGAAGGTCAAGAGGTTCATCGATGCGACGCCAGCGGCGATTGCAATGAACTTCAACGGAATCGGCGTGAAGCTCTTGGCAATTATGATCCAGAGCCCCCAATCCTCGACAAGGTGCTGGTAGCGCCGAAAATTGTCAGCCTGACCGTACATCTCGACGAGGGTTTGTCCAACCGTAGCCCAGGCGAGATGGCCGATGCCGTAGCCGACGATGGCCCCAACGGACGAGGCCACCACGCAGACGGTGCACAGCAGCAAACTCCGATCAGGCCGTATGAGCAACATCGGCACGAGGAGCAGGTCCGGCAGCACCGGAAGAACCGAACTGTCCGCAAAGGCGATCGCCGCGAGCAGGGCAAGGCCCCAGCCGCTGTCCGAGAAAGCCTCAGCGCGGCGCCGCCAAACTTCGCGTTTCGTGGAAAAGAGGAGCATGATCATTTACCGGCCCGGCAACAGGCCGCAAACGCATCTCTATCACAACTGCCCGATCGTCAAGATCAGCAATCCGTGACCGGCGGTCGCTCGCTCGATGATCTTCGCTGAGAGCAGCTCTCTCCGTTGTAGTCGCTTACTCGTCCTCGTGACCAACAACGTCAGTTAGATCTCGTGATTTAATCCGGTCATGAAGGCACCATTGACCAGAGCGGACCGCTCTACTGCGCGGTTCTTACCACCGACCATCTAGCGCGTGCGCGTTGATCGCACTCCCTCAGCGCGCGTGTCTTCCGGCCATACCCATTGGTTTGGGTCTTCGTGCGATCCTCGTTCAAGCGGATTTCTGGGGGCAGTTGATCACGGGATTCTCGTATCACCTTGCCATCGGGAGGAACCATGAGGATGTATTCATCGCGTTTGTGCTAGGGCGCCCGGGCGCTCAGTGCTAGGGTGGCTGCCTCCATTTCGCGATGCTTGCAGGAAAGGAGAAGACCATGGTCGACCTGATGCCCGCCATCTTCTTCGGTCACGGCAATCCGATGAATGCCGTGAGCAGCAATCCATACACCGGTGCCTGGCGGAAGATTGGCGAACAGACAAGGCGGCCCAAGGCAGTCCTTTCGGTGTCCGCGCACTGGTACGTCCCTGAGACCGGCGTAACGGTCGCCACTGCGCCACGAACCATCCACGACTTCGGAGGCTTCCCGCGCGAGCTCTACGAGGTGCAGTATCCCGCGCCCGGCGATCCCGAACTCGCGGCCCGGGTTCAGCAGCTTCTGGCCCCGCTGGACGTGAAGCTCGATAATTCATGGGGCCTCGATCACGGCACATGGTCCGTGTTGAGACACGTCTATCCCGCCGCCGATGTTCCGGTCGTGCAGCTCAGCATTGACGAGACGAAGCCGGCGTCATTTCATTTCGAGGTTGGGAAGAAACTCGCACCGCTTCGGGACGAAGGTGTCCTGATCGTCGGGAGCGGCAATCTGGTACACAATCTCCATGCGTACGCGTGGGGGCGCCATCCAAGCGACCCCTACGACTGGGCGGTTCGTTTCGAAAGCACAGCCAGAGAGATGATGCTCGCAGACGAATACCAACCGCTCATCAAGTACGATACGCTGGGGCGTGACGCGGCATTATCTATCCCGACTCCCGATCATTATTTGCCGCTGCTCTATGTCCTCGCCACCCGACAGAGCAAGGAGCGCGTAAAATTTCCGATCGAAGGAGTCGATGGCGGTTCGATCTCGATGCTCTCCGTTCAGATCGGATAGCCGAATACCTGCTCCCGGCCGAAAGGCTATCGGCTTCACGATCGATCGGTGCCCGCCACGTCACGACTTCTTTTGATGCGGGGCGGAGCCCACGCGTACTCGACCGGAGCTGAAGCATGGCCCGGAAAAGTGCGTAGCTGTTTTCCCTCGCGACAAACGCGAAGCGTTTGCGCGGAAATCATGCTCGAACAATAATCTGAAGCGCGATAACGATTCATCCAAATCTCATCGCGCTTTAGGGTTTGGAAGCTGAGGTGGCCGGCGGACTCTCCGGAGCGCTTTTGGATGATTGCGGAGCGGGCTCGACTTCGATCGAAGCCGTCATCCCCACCACGAGCTTGACTTCCGGCGGTATTTGATCGATCTGGATGCGCACCGGAATGCGTTGCGCGAGGCGCACCCACGTGAAGATCGGGTTGACCGAGGCGAGTCCGCTCTTGCCAGGAGTCGCGTTCGAAACAACGATGCCGCGCGCCACGCTGTCGACATGTCCTTTCAGCATTTGGCCGTAGCCGAGCAACCAGATCTTCGCGGGATCGCCGGCAGCGATCCGCCGCAGCGCGGTCTCCTCAAAATATCCGTCGACCCAGAACGAGCCAGAATCGACGATCGACATAGCCATCTGGGCCGCCGTCGCGTAATCGCCTTGCCTGATAAGAAGATTGGTAATCCAGCCGCTCACGGGCGCGCGAATTTCCGTGCGATCAAGGTTGATTTGGGCACGCTCGAGGCTTGCTTTCTGCTGCTCGACCACGGCAGCGGCCATATCTGCAGCCGATTGGTAGGTCTGCTGTTCCTCTTTCGAGGCGGCTAGGTCCGTCAACGCCAGGCGGCGATCCCGCTCCGCTTTTTTGTTCTCATAATCCGCCTGCGCCTGATCGACGGTCGCCTTCGCGAGATCGACGGCCACCTGGTAGTCGCGCGGGTCGATCTTCATCAGGAGATCGCCCTTGCGGACCAATTGGTTGTCCCTGATGGGGAGTTCGGTGACGCGGCCAGAGACTTCCGGGGCGAGCGTCACGATGTAGGCCCGGACCGTCCCGTCGCGGGTCCAGGGCCTCGCCACGTAGTCCTGCCACAGGATCCAGACGGCCCCAACGCCGACCAAGGCGACCAGAACCGTGCCGAGGAGGGGAAGCACTCTGAGGCGCCGCCTGATCGAACGCGGATCGTTGGGCGGCGACCGCTCTGCGCCGGTCGGCGATTGGTCGGCAGACATTGGCTCCGGAGCCGGCAATGTTTGCGGCATGAGACCTTTCCTAAGCGTAGATCCTGAGCGAGCCGAAGAAGAGAACCGTGATCGTCAACACGATGAGGAACACCGAAAACTCGAACAGAGCCGGGTGCCAGATCCGTCGTACCCAGCCAAATTCAACGGCGGCCCAGCGCAGAACCATCGTGATCGCGAACGCCAGCGTCATCAGCGGCATGAACGGCGAGATGAGAACGCCAAACACATCGATCTCGACGAAACTCATGACAGTCGGCCCTCGAAATAGCCGCGATGGCTGCTCACCGCATCGCCTATGGCGAGCAACGCCGCTCTGGCACGCAGCCTTCCGTGTTTTCCGGGAATGGTCATGGAGACCCCGGCAAAATCTTCGTCGAGGCGGGCGAGCACGTCCCGCAGCGTGTCGATGTCGCCGGCAGCGAGGCTTTCCCGCATCTTCCAAAGTTCCGGACCAATCGGTCCCCGTGCAGCGATGCGTCCGAGGCGTATGAGTTGTATTCCTACGGTCAGGGTCGTGACCAGGTACGACCGCTGAATCGGTTCGGCCGTTTCCGGCATCGCGATTAGCCGCGCGTAGATCCGGCCTTGCCATTCGTGCAGAGCCCAGCTTTTCCTGCCCGCAGCCAGTCGCCGAACGTCGCGAATGGACAAGTCGACCAGTCGCTGCGACTGGAGGCCCGGGGGCAGGTGGGGGATCAACAGCAGCGCGAGCCCGCCGGCCGCACATCCGGTCAGCAGGCCCAGCGCCGCATTCACGTAGGACAGCGTGTCGAAGGTCATCTCGTTGGTTGGGGTGAGCAAAGGAACGAAGTTGAGAGCCGCCGGCATGAGGTAGGGTGCGAGGATCGGCACACTTGACAGGGCTGCAAACGGCACGATTGCGATGGATATGACGAGCGCGAAGGCGAGAAACGTTTCCTTGTTGACGAGAAGGGCGAACTTGACGATCGCTGCCGAAACCGCGGCGACGGACGTTCCGATGCTCTGCCCCAACGCGAGTTTGATGGACTTGTCGGACATCGGCGAAAACAAGAGAATGGTGACTGCGGTGAATGTCACGGCTTGGGGACCGCTCGGCCAGGCCGTGGCTATCCAGACTACAATCATGCTGCCCACGCCGACGAACGCGCGCAAGGCGTTGATGAGTGCGGGCAGATAGTCGGCGATGGCGCCGCCCCCGACGCCCTTGATGTCCCGCGCGCGCCCGGGGTCCTGCAGCAGTGCGAGTCCATTCGCTGCGGCCGCGAGTCCCCAGGCGGCGTCGGCAGTTCCGTCGGCTATCAGGCGCAGGGATGGATCGTCGGTGCGCAAGCCGACCATCTTGCGGGCGATCGCCAGATCGTCTTCGCGATCCCACGGCGTCGACCAGCCTTGGGGGAGAGGTCGTGCCCCCGCACTCCAGGCGGCCGACAACTTAGCTGATATCACGCCAGCTTTCCGGGTGGCCTCATCTTCCGGCAGGTATCGAAGATGGGTCTCGACGATCCGCACCCCCGATAACGCCTCGAACAGGCCATGGGCCGCCGCCCGCAGCACCGATCGCCTCTGAAGCAACTCGGGGGATTCGCCGGCGGCTTGGTCGATGATCGGATCGAGCGCTGCGACTCTTGCGATGAGTGCGCGTCGGACCGTCTGTCCTTCCGTGCCGGAGAAGTCTCTCGCGGAGAGCGTGCTCGAGAGATGCGCCGCCGTCTCCGCGAGAAGTCCGGACAGCAGCGCGGACAGCCGCTCCGGAGCGTCTCCGAGGTCGGTCAAACCGACGACCAGGGTTCCCGAAACGATCCCGACGCAAATTTCGGATGCGCGGCTGATGGCGATTTCGAAGACCTGGTCGGGCGCCGAGACCGATGTCCCGGCTATGATGATGAGGGTATATCCCGACAGCATGGCGGCGTAGGCCGCGAAGTTCCTCAGGAGCGTGGAAACGAAGGAACAAGCGGCGGCCCAAACGACCATCCCGAAGAGGAATCCCGCGCGATCCTGCGGGAAGATCGCCGTCAGTCCGACGGCGGCGACCGCCCCTATGGCCGTCCCGACCAATCGAAACGCACCTTTTAATATCGCCGAACCGACGACGGGCTGACAGACGATGGCGGCCGTCGTCCCGGCCCAGGACGGGGTGTCAAGCTGGAGGTAGAACGCGACGAACAGCGCGAGCGATACCGCGGCCGCCAGCCGAACTCCGTGCAGCAGTGGCTGAGCCGCAGCATGGATCGAACAGCCGATCAAGCTGCCCAGTCGAGCGATTGAACCCGTGGGGGCCATGAGCAGGTCCTCGCGAACCGTCGTTCACCGCCACTCTAGACGCCCTGCATGTTGCGCTCAATGTCCGAGGCACCCGACGGCGATCCGAGATACTGGGAGGCGCGTCGCCGGTCGATGGGCATCCCGGGAATCTTAAGAAGCGTCCGGGGCCGGATTTGATGATAGTGTCGCTGCAGAACGACTTCAGCCCCAATAGCGCGGACGAATCGGCATGACGATCCGGACGATACTGCCACCGAGAGGGCGCGATTATCGGCTCGACCTTTTGCGCGGTTTCGCCAACTGGGCGATCTATCTCGACCACATACCGAACAATGCGGTCAATTGGCTCACGCAGCGCAACTATGGCTTCAGCGACGCCGCCGATTTGTTTGTTTTCATCTCCGGCTACACCGCCTCGTTCGTCTACGCCCGGATTATGCTCGAGCGAGGCTTCGTGATCGGTGGTACTCGCCTGATCAAGCGCGCCTGGCAGATCTACGTGGCGCACATCATCCTGTTCGTGATGTACATCGCGGAGATCGGCTATCTCGTGCGTCGCTACGGCGACCCGAATCTCGAAAACGAGTTCAATGTCGCCGGGTTCATGGCCAACCCGGCAGAGACGCTCTACCAAGGCCTCATACTCGCATTCAAACCCGTCAACATGGACGTGTTGCCGCTCTATATCCTTTTGATGGCCGTCTTCCCGCCAATTCTCTGGACGATGCTGCGATTGCCGAACACAACGCTCACGGCTTCGTTTCTGTTGTATCTGGCCGCGCGACAGTTCGACTGGAATCTGGCCGCCTTCCCGACAGGGGTCTGGTATTTCAACCCCTTTTGTTGGCAGTTTCTTTTCATATTCGGCGGGTGGTTCGCGCTAGGCGGATCGATCGAGGCGAGGCCGTTGATCCGGTCGCGCGCGCTGCTATGGCTCGGTAGCGCCTACCTGCTGTTTGCCTTCGTCATGACGATGGCGGGGCGATTTCCGGAGCTCGCTCGCATGATGCCGACGTGGCTCTACGATGCGTTCAATCCCAACGACAAGACCAACCTCGCGCCCTACCGCCTCGTCCATTTCATCGTTCTTGCCTTCTTCATCAACAGGTTCCTGCCGCGTGACTGGCGGGGCCTCCAATGGCCCATATTCCGACCGCTGATCAAGTGCGGCCAGCAATCGCTAGAGGTGTTCTGTACCGGTGTCTTCCTCGCGGTCGGAGCCCACGTCGTGCTCGTCGAAATCTCCGGCACGATCTGGATGCAGATCGTGGTCAGTGTCGTCGGCATCGCGTTGATGACCGCAGTCGCCTATTATCGCTCCTGGTCCAAGAACGCGGACAAGGCCAAATCGCCGGCCTCGACGGCACCCAAGACAAGCGGCTGAGAATTCATGGACGAAGCCTCCCCGACATCGCATCAAGCGTTGGGCTCCGCACGCTTCCACGTCAGATAGGAGTTCGACGGCCCGTGATATGCTTTCGGGAAACTCGCCAATAATCTCGGCCGATCTGTGGGTACAGAATGCCAATACCGTAATTCAATCGGGATCGATGCCGCAACGATCGAAGTTGGAGGAGTCTGATCGCTCGGCGTTTTCGAGGAGCCATTCTCGGACTTTGGAGGTTATCCATGTCGCGTAAAGTCCTCGTTACGGCTGGAGCTCGAGCCGAGCGGCATGTCAGAGTGCGCGTACGGAGAGGCGGTGGCCGATGAGATATGTCACGGTTCTTGTCGCTGGAATTGTCATGCTCTCCGTTGCCGCGCATGCCCAGGAGGCGCCAATGAAAATCGAGCCGCCTTCGAAGATGGTGCGAGTGGCCTCGATCGAGGAGCGGTACCAGTCCTACAACATCGAAATGCTGGAGATCACCGGCGGGATGTTCTGGAAGCCGTATGGTTCGGTTTCGCGCAGCCGGCCGAGCGAGTCTCCAGACAGATCGGGTGTCCCCGCCGGCATGGATTCCGAGCTCTACGAATACCGCCCGCCTGTCGATCTGTCGAACAGCAAGCTTCGCAAGCTTCGCAAGCTCGCGTCTGCGCTGGGACCTGCGTATGTCCGAGTGAGCGGCACGTGGGCGAATACGACGTACTTTGCGGACGCGGATCCACCGCCGTCGTCGCCGCCATCGGGCTTCAGCGGCGTGCTGAGCCGTGAGCGTTGGAAGGGGGTAGTCGACTTTGCGGCGGCGACCGGTGCGAGGATTGTGACGTCGATGTCGATCAGTCCCGGCGTTCGCGACGCATCTGGCGTCTGGACGCCCGGGCAGGCCAGGCGGCTTCTCGATTACACGCGTTCGGTCGGTGGCGACATCGCCGCGTCCGAATTCATGAACGAACCCACGATGGCGACGATGGGAGGTGCGCCGAAAGGTTACGATGCGATGGCGTTCGGCCGTGACTTCAAACTCTTCGCGTCGTTTGCGAGGCAGGCGGCCCCGGGCATGCGGATCCTAAGCCCCGGCTCGGTCGGCGAAACGACGGCGTCCGACGCGATGATCCACTACGGGGCCCAGGGAGCGATTGCGACGGCTGACATTCTACAGCAGATGGGTCAGGACATCGACGCGTTCTCCTATCACCATTACGGGGCGGCCTCGCAACGATGCGCGGCAACGCCTGGAATGCCACAGACGACCGCAGATGCTGCGCTCTCCGAGGAATGGCTTGCCCGCACCGATCAGACGCTGGCGTTCTATCGCAACCTTCGTGACCGGTTCGAACCCGGAAAGCCAATGTGGGTTACGGAGACCGCCGACGCAGCGTGCGGTGGGAATCCTTGGGCTTCCACGTTTCTCGATACCTTCCGCTATCTCGACCAGTTGGGCCGATTGGCCAGACAGGGTGTTCAAGTGGTCATGCACAACACCTTGGCGGCGAGCGATTACGGGCTCCTCGATGAAACCACGCTGACACCGAGACCCAATTATTGGGCGGCGCTGTTGTGGCGCAAGCTGATGGGAACGACGGTTCTGGATTCCGGCGTAGAGATCGCGGAGGGAAGGCATGTCTACGCGCACTGCCTGCGCGGCGTACCTGAAGGCGTGACGCTTCTTGTCATCAACAATTCGGGGACCTCGACCATCATCGAGATGCCGCTCGAGAGCAAGCGCTACACGTTGTCCGCCGAGCCGCGCCGGAGCAGCGAAGTCAAATTGAACGGTACGGTGCTCAAGCTCGACGACAGTGGCGATCTTCCAGCGATCGAGGGCTTGGCGACTGCGGCCGGATCCGTATCGTTTGCGCCTGGTACGATTACGTTTCTGGCGATCGAGCAGGCCGGAAACTCCGCTTGCCGCGCTTCGTAAACAGATAGTCTTTCAGTGGTGCAGCGGGTCCTCGGATCGTGCTCATACTGCCGCCGCGGGGTGGTTTCGCGCGACACCGAATGATGTGTCCGCCGAAGAGTAGCCGGCCGCACCGATACGCGCGCTCCTGCGTCAAAATTGCTTGCGCTTCAAAAGAAACCGGCAAAGACTGCATCGCCTCAGTCATGCGATGGAGCCAGCCATGAGCGCCATAGGGAACTCTTCCGATCCGGCACTGCGCAACCTTGAGGCTCTGCTCCCCGACCTCGCCGAACTCTACAAGGATGTACATTCGCACCCCGAACTGTCGATGCAGGAGACACGCACGGCCAAGCTCGCGGCAGACCGGCTTGCCGCGGCTGGCTTCGAAGTGACTTCGGGCGTCGGAAAGACGGGGGTGGTGGGGCTGCTTCGCAACGGCGACGGTCCGACCGTCATGCTGCGCGCCGACATGGACGCGCTACCGGTGCAGGAAGCGACAGGTCTTCCGTACGCGAGCAAGGCGACCGCCACCGATCGAGACGGCAATACGGTCCCCGTGTCGCACATGTGCGGCCACGATATGCACGTCACCTGGCTCGCGGGTGCGACCAAGCTGCTCGCGGAAGCCCGGACCTCCTGGCGGGGCACGCTGATGGCGGTCTTCCAGCCAGCGGAAGAAACGGCTGAAGGCGCGCAGGCCATGATCAACGACGGTCTGTTCAAACGCTTTCCCAAGCCCGACGTCATTCTCGGTCAGCACGTGATGGTAGGTCCCTCGGGTACCGTCGCCGGGCGCGCCGGGGCGATCACCTCGGCCGCGGACAGCCTGCAGATCCGCCTGTTCGGGCGCGGTGCGCACGGCTCGATGCCGCAGGCCAGCATCGACCCGGTGGTCATGGCCGCCGCGACCGTGCTGCGGCTTCAGACCATCGTCTCGCGTGAAGTGGCTGCTGCCGAGGCGGCCGTGTTGACCGTGGGCGTCCTGCAGGCTGGGACCAAGGAAAACGTCATTCCGGACGAGGCCATCATTAAACTGAACGTGCGGACCTTCGATGCCGGCGTGCGCACGCGCGTGCTGGCGGCGATCGAGCGGATCGTCAATGCCGAGGCGGCCGCTTCGGGGGCGCCGCGACCGCCCGAGATCACGACCCTCGATCACTATCCTCTCAACGTGAACAATCAAGAAGCCACCAAACGGGTGGTGGATGCGTTCCGCGGATATTTTGGCGCTGACCGGGTCCGGGCAACGGGGCCGGCCCCCGCCAGCGAGGATTTTGGATCGTTCGGCGCCGAGTGGCACGTCCCGTCGGTTTTCTGGTTCGTCGGCGGCACCGATCCGGAGACCTACGCGAAGGCAAAGGAGGCAAACCGGCTCAACGAACTTCCGGTGAATCACAGCCCGAAATTCGCGCCCGTTCTTCACCCGACGCTGCAAACTGGTGTCGAGTCGCTGATCGTGGCAACGCGTGCTTGGTTGCCGGCTTAGTAGGTAAACATGGAGAAGCTTTCGCTTGCACTCGATTTGACCGGCACCCTCGTCTTCGCGCTGAGCGGAGCGTTGGCAGGGGTTAGGCGAGAGCTGGATCTGTTTGGCGTTATGGTGCTGTCGTTTGCGGCGGCGAACTCGGGAGGTATCACCCGTGACCTCCTGATCGGTGCGGTCCCGCCGGCCGCGTTCGATGACCTGCGGTATCTCGGTGTGTCGCTGTTCGCTGGTCTCCTCACGTTCTATTCGTCGTCTTTGATCGTGCGGCTGTCGAACGCAATCTTGTTGTTCGATGCGGCGGGACTCGCGTTCTTTGCCGTCGCAGGCGCATCGAAAGCGCTGGTTCACGGGTTGAACCCGGTCATGGCAATCGTGCTTGGCATGGTGACCGGGATCGGCGGCGGCATGGTGCGAGACCTGCTGCTGACCGAGATTCCGATTGTGCTGCGCGCTGAACTCTATGCCGTCGCGGCAATGGCCGCGGCAACTGTCGTCGTGATTGGTAACCTGTTGCAGTTACCGGTGGCGCCGGTGGCGATCGTTGCATTGATCCTGTGCTTCGGCCTTCGCGTCATGGCAATTCGATACAGATGGAAGCTTCCCGTCGCGAAGTTCGCCAAGGAGTCCGATCTGAAGGCCGCAAAAGAAGGTTCGAATAATTCCGATAAGCCCTGAGCACCAGATGTGCTCGATGCCGAACGCTTGACGACCTTTGCCGCGGACTTCGGTGCCGACGGAGGCTGAAGTGACAAAAGCAGTCATCGTATGCGGGAGGCTGTTCGACGGCCTGGGCGATGCGATGGCCGGTCCGTTGGAAGTCCTGATAGAAGGCGAGACGATCGCCGAAGTGTCGAGGTCGGTCGGACGCCCGCAAGGCGCGAAAGTCATCGATCTGAGTGAGCGCGCCGTTTCACCCGGATTCATCGACACTCACGTTCACCTCTGCATCGACGGCTTGAATCTTGCCCGACAAACGCTGCAGTGCTCACCTGCCAAGGCTCTCGCGGGACTGTATTACGCCCAGCAATACATGCGTTACGGTTTCACGACGCTTCGCGACATGGGCACGCTCGATCCGGAATGGCCGACCGTCAATCTGCGCGACGCCATCGACAGCGGGATGGCCCGGGGGCCGCGTCTGATCGTTGCTCCTCACATGATCAGTGCAACCGCGGGTCACGGCGACATGCAAGGCATGTTTCCGTGCCGATGCCATATGGGGCTATCGAGAGTCGCGGACTCGCCGGCGAAAATTCGCGAACTGGTCCGTATGGAGCACGCGTTCGGCGGCAACTGGATCAAGACCATGAACACCGGTGGATACATGAGCGCCGGAGACGATCCGGCCAGAGTGACCTGGTTCGAAGACGAAATGCTGACACTCGGACAAACAGCGCAGCAGCTTGGTCTACCCTTGGCGGTCCATACCGGCGCTGCGGAAGGGTGCAAGCAGGCGCTGCGCGCCGGTGCGCGCAGTCTGGAGCACTGTTACCTCATCGACGACGAGGGCATCGCGATGGCCGAGAAGGCAGGTTCGTTTCTGGTTCCCACCATGCAAATGACGCGGGAAGACAAGGCGCTTCTCAAGGCTGGCAAGCTCCCCGAGCACGCGGTCTGGAAATTCCGGCGCGACGTTACGGCGATCGAGGAGGCCCAAAAGCGCATCGCGAAGAGCAAGGCGAAAGTTGCCTTCGGAACGGATTGCGGCATGTTCCCGTTCAGCGAAGGTGTCCTCGAGTTTCAGGCGATGGTGGCCGCGGGTCTCACGTCTGCCCGCGCGCTGAAGGCAGGCACAAGCGTCGCGGCCGAATTGTTGCAACGCGACGATCTCGGTGTGATCGCGCCAGGCAAGCAGGCCGACATCGTAGCGATGCCTGGCGATCCGTTGGCGGATATTGCAGCTACGGCAAAGGTGGACTTTGTCATGAAGGGTGGTCGAATTTACCGGCATGGAGCGTTTGACATACTCCAGTGACGAACTATGCGCGCATTAGGCGTGTCAACAATGAGATCGTATCCGGAAGTTGCGCCTTCGATTGAGGTCATGGTCTTCCCCAATCGGTTGTGTTTAGCTCGCATGGCGGCAGGTCGTGTGGAGCGAGAAGTCCCATGATGATGACCTTGAAGGAGCTGGCCGATAAAATCGAGGCGCTGGATGAAGATGTATTCGCCTCGATGCTGGGGTTTGAATACACTCATGACGACGAACCTGGCCAGGTGAAGAGGATGATCGTCGACGCCCTGCGCTTTTCCGATCAACATGGGCTCGCCCCGCCTCGGGCGTCCCTTGATGACGCGGACTAGACTCGTGGCCCTCGTTCAACCTCCGCCGATGTTGCCAGAATAGCTGATCAAGCCAGCGAAGCTGGATGCCAGATAGGAGATTGGCATTCGCGCAATTCAACCGGTGCTTCCGTCGTCGGGTCTCGTGGCTCTGATAGGGAGAGACGGCCCTGAGTGATCAAGCCCCGACGGCGCCGGAGAAGGTGGCGGTTGATCGCGATGATATGCGACGTCGCCTGAAGGCGATCTTCATCGGATCGGTCGGCAATCTCGTCGAGTGGTACGATTTCTATTCGTACACTGCATTTTCGCTGTATTTCGCGCCGGCGTTCTTTCCGCGAGAGTGGATCGAGAGGAGTCGGTCCAACAAAGTCCGACCAAACGCAATCAAGGTTGCGGACCCGATAGGCCCGGCTCGCGCTCGGCCCGGAAAACATTACTATAAAGATTTGCTATCCATTGGCGACCGCTCGAGGTGATATTGAGGTAGCGTATCGCGGTCTGAATTTGTGGAGCAACGTTATTCCAATAAAACTGCGGGTACTTGTAGACGACGTCGGCAGGCGTTTCATAGCCGAGCTTCTTGTTCAGGCCGATTTCCTCAAACTCGCAGAACAGAGCGTTTGACTTTCTCAGGTAGTTGGGATCGCCAAGCTGACCAATGAGATCGGCAGCGCGCAACAACATGCCCTCTTCTTCCATCAAACTGTCGTTTGAGGAATCCGAATAGGGGAAGCGCGTGAATTCTATGGCTCGGGCAATTCTGCTTGCGTCGATCTCTTCGATGTCGTCGAGGCGTTCCAGGACGAATAATTTTGAGCGGTCCACATGATAGGGTGCAAGCGCGGCGTCGGACGCTCCCCGTGGAAGACGAACCATGCGGCCAGTCAAATCTGCGACATAGGAATCGTCGCTATCTCCTTGAATGACTCCGCGCACGTACCCGATGTCATGAGTGAGGCACGCCAGAGTAAAATTCGAATAGTCGGCGACCGTCGTTGGCCGCAACAGCATTCGTCCCATCAGGATATCGTGCCCGGCAAGAGTAACGAGCATCGAGTGCTCTATGTCGTGATATAGGGCGTCGCTGTTCCCAATGCACTCCAGCGTGAGTCTGGCCGCAAAGGGGAGGACTTCAGCCAGGCGGGCATGCGAAGAACCAAACCGATCTCGTGTGTCCGAGGTCAAAAACGATGCTAATGTCTGCGCTACCAGTTCTGGAATCGTGATCATCTGAACACCCATCTCTGTGTGCGCTGCGGGTTTTGACAAGCTCCTTCGTTGAGCTTCAGATAGCACATCCCGGCCAAGCAGTCCTGCTTTCGGCGAGGCTTCCGGAACGAGCGAAAGAGCCGCAAGTCCGGGCTTTACGCACTTTGAAATTTGTGTCCGGACACAGAGCCGTCAGGCCGCAGCCGACGACCAGCGCCAAAATCGTAGCGACGCCCTTAGTGATGTTGCCGCAGAGCGGCATCGACGGCGCAGGTTTGAAGTCGTTGGCGGACTATCTCCATCGCCAGCCGCAATGACGCCGACCGCGATGCCACCAACAAACCCAGCGGCGTCGGCGGCGCGGTGGAGGCCGGCCCCAACCGGGAGCAGGCTGGCCCCAACCGGGGCCAGGTGGGCCCCAACCGGGGCCTGGTGGTGGTCCCCACCACTGAGCTTCTGTCACGAGGTCGGACGGCGCTCTGGCAACTCCCGGATCGGACGCGACCGGCATTGCCCCTGCGGTATCAATGAAGCGAACCGCAATTCCGCCAACCGCGACCGCTGCGACCGCCTTCTGGGCAAGACCGAGGAAATCACGACGGGTGGGAGAGTTCATAGTCATACTCCTCTTCGTGCTATGGAATTCCCCGCATGGATTGGAGAGCGTAGAGCAGACACGCCAGCCCGTGCGAAATCAGATCGATCCCAAGCAGGAAGCCTATCCGATGAAACCCTGAATGGGTCGGCGGGAATGTTCGCGGCTCACTCAGCATGATCAGATCACGAGGTTTGATCTATCGCGGCCCGCGCGGGCCGAGGGTCAGATTGGTCACCCCCGCCGCAAGGTTCAATCCGATTGCTCGCTCGATCGACAAGGGCTGGAGCGTGATGCTCCGGCGAGAGCCTCCGATCAGCACGTTCGCTCCGAGACCGGGGCCCATTGCGACGCTGCCGCTCGCGCCGACGTAGTTTCCACGCAACGTACCGGGACCAATGCGCGAGTTCCTCGCGAAGACGGCCCAGGAGAGGGTTCCTGCGCCGGTCACACCGAGATCGAGACCGATGCGCCTGATCCGGCCCTCATAGACGTACTGCCGAGGCGGCCTCGTCGCAGTGAACACGCAACGAAGTTCCTGCGCTGAGCCAAGCACGAGCCCCACGCGTGGCGTAGTGGTGCACAGCAGCCTGCCGACCCTGAACGGTTGGGCGAGGGCATGCGGGGCAACGGCACACATGACAGCGGATCCGCAGATGCTAGCGACCAGCAAATTCATACGCATTCAGACCTCCATGTGGCTTTCAGTGTTGGTGGGCGGCCTGCCTGGATCTCGGTCTTGGCGAAGCCAGAACGTGATGCCGAGCCCGATCAACAGGACGGCGCCCAGCAGGAAAAAGATGATGGACTGCTTCAACCAGGATATCGCCGGAACTGCAGCGCCCATCGCAACGCCGAGGAAGGCGATTTGCGGCGACAGAAGACTGACGCCGGCGAGGAAAGTCCCAAGCGCCAGCAATGTGAGGAGAATAAGGCTGGTCGCTGGTGTCGGCAGCAACTGCTGAACGCCGGATACCAGCATGATGTTCATCGTGATCAGAACGGCACCCCAGTGCAGGGCCTGGGTCCAGATCAGCCGCCAGCGTGCCTTTCTGCCGTCGACCTCCGGCCATTTGTTGACGACGCAGACCACACCGATGGCGAGCGCCAGAAATTCCCAATAGCCGACGAGAGGCTGGCGCGAAGCGTTGGTGTAAGCGACGCCTGCAACGGCGAGCACCAGTGCAACGATGTAGGGAAGCTGGTGCCATAGAAGGCGGCTCATCCTCGAATGTGTTGAGGAGGGCTCCGCTTCGCCGTTCCGTTTGGCTTCAATCTCGCTCATGAGGCACCTCGCGACTATCCCTTGTTAACCGCTGGCCCGTGGTCATCGCCGAGGTAGTCCTCAACGTAGAATCTGATGATTGCGACCCGGCCGACCGCGACCAGCGGCATGGCGAGCGCGATGCCCATGACGCCGAACATCGCGCCCAGCAGCACGATCGCGACCAATGTCCATGCGGGAGGGATTTCGACCGCCTGGCGCTGGATCAGGGGGCCGATCACATAGCCCTCGATCGATTGAATGATGGTGTACACGACGACGGCCCAGATCAGCGATGATCCGCCGAGCGGCATCGCGACGAGCGCGATCGGGATTGCGGCAATGATGGGCCCGAGATAGGGGACAAAGTTCGACAGGCCCGCCTGCAAACCAAGCACGAAGGGACCGGGGAGCCCGATGAAATAGAGCGCGACCCAGACGCACAGCGTCATCAGGACGATGCGGATCAATTGGCCGACAAGCCACAGCCGCAGGACGCTCCCCGTCTCATCCATCACCGCGCGTGTCCGGGCCCGATATGATGGCTTGACGAGCATGACAAGGCTGTCACGATGACCGGTGGGATCAAAAGCAAAGAGGATGCCAAGAAATACGATCACCAGCACGTTGGTCAGAAAGCTGGACGCTCCGCCAAGGACGAATTGGGCATGACTGAAGAACCGACCTTGGTCGGAGAGCAGCCATTGTGCAAAATCCCGCCCCCATGCTGGACCGAGCAGATCGACGCCGTACGTCAGAAGATGTTGCTGGAGGACATCGAATTGGGTGTCCATGACGTTCAGCAAGAGGCGCGTTTGCGCTGGAAGCTTGCCGGCTCCCCAGACGAGGCTTAGTCCGGTCGCGGCAGTGAGCAGCAGAAGCACGAGCGTCAGCCGCCAGACGCGATTGAGCGGCACGACCGGTGCCATCGCCCTCGCTGCAGCGTCTAGAAACGCCGCAAACAGCACGCCCGCAAAGATGATGAGGAGGCTTGGGACGGTTTGCCAGGCCAGGAATAGGGCGACGCATGTGGCGAGCAAGGCGAGGCCCGTTGCGAGAAAGCCGCGGCGCCTGTCGGTCTCGGGCAGGCCGGATGGCTCGCGGATCACGCCCTCGCGACGTTGTCCTTGTCCTGTCCTCACGTCGCTCATCGGTCGGATTACTCCGAGGATTGCGATGAAGGGCCGTCGCGTCCGGTCCTAAAGCATGATCCGGACCCGAAGGGCCGCGTTAGCGCAAAGTGCGCAGCGGTTTTTCCTCGCGACAAACGCGGAACGCGTTTGCGCGGAGGGCATGCTCGAACAATAACCTAAAGCGCGATGACGATTCATCCCAAATCTCATCGCGCTTCAGGTGCGAACACGGCGGCTGCCGTAGTGGGGATGCGAGCCGCCGCGATGACGCCAGTAGCGATGCTTGGTCGGGTTCGTATTGGTATTGGGTGTTGCGGCACTGGGGGTGGTCGCGGCAGGCTTTGGCGTGGTTGCGCCCGGGTCGGTCGACTGCGCCTGGGAGAGGGTTGGCTGCGCGACCGCGATCGAGCCGGCCAGGATCAGAGCCCCGCAAACGGTCTGGACATTCATGTTCGCCTCCATTCGATCGACAAGGCGTCAGATCGAGATAGCACCGACAGCCAGCGCGTAGACGCCTGTACACGCCGCGACGGCTGCTCCGCTCCCCGGAAATTCCGAGAAATCAGATCGGGATCGACGTCGATGAAGGCGACGCCGATGAAAAGCATGATCGGGATGATCTTGGCACAGGTCGCAACCGTATCGTTGGCCGTGACCTTAGAGGCGACTTCCCCCCTGGGACATCAGGGATTCCCTGTAGAGGGCAGGGCCGGAAATCGGCCGTCCGGCGTCGCCGCCGCGCCGCCGACCAACACGAAGCTTTCGCGGAAGAACTCACCTGCCTTCGCGAGTTCCATCGCGATAGAAGAACGCCGGTCGATATTCGCGTTCCGTGTCGGCAAGCTCCCGTAGATACGCGTCCTGCGAGATAGGGTAATATATCCCCCGGCACTCGGGTGATCATCCGATTTTCTCGCCAGAGCCTGGCCGATAGCTTGGCTTCTTCCTGCGGAAAAACGCAAGGAGGCAAGTGATGTCAAATTACGATCCGAACGTGACCGTCCCAGGTGGTGTTGGCAGCTCGCTCGCGATTGACGCCGGATTGCGCGCCTACATGCTGCGCATCTACAACTATATGGCCGCGGGCGTCGGACTGACCGCCCTTGTGGCGTGGCTGACCTATCAGCTCACGGGTCCTGCATTGCTTCAGAGCCCGCTGATGTGGGTTTTCATCCTGGCACCGCTCGGCCTGGTGTTTTTCATGGGGACGCGCATCAATACGTTGTCGGCGGGAACGGCGCGGCTGCTGTTTTTCGTCTATGCCGCGTTGGTCGGCATTTCACTTTCGATCCTGCTGCACATCTACACCAGCTCGTCGATCACGCGCGTCTTCTTTATCGCGGCCGCAATGTTCGGAGCGCTCAGCGTCTTCGGCTACACCACGAGACGCGATCTGTCCGGGGTCGGCAGCTTCCTGTTCATGGGCCTGATCGGCGTCATCATCGCAAGCCTGGTCAACCTCTTCCTGAGATCCACCGGACTCGATTGGTTGATCTCGATCGTCGGCGTTGGTGTCTTTGCCGGACTTACGGCCTATGACACGCAGCGGATCAAGGGGATGTATGACAGCAGGGACGATGAGACCACGACAGGCCGCAAGTCCGCGATCGCGGCATTGTCGCTCTATCTCAATTTCATCAACTTCTTCATGATGCTGCTGCGCCTGCTGGGAGGTCGGCGGTAGACGTCAGTTTGCGGCGAACATCAATGCGGCGAACGCCAGTGCGAGCAGGAGCAGGGAGATGCCCGCCGCGGACCAATGACGAAGAACGCCGTCGCCTCTTTCGACGAGGCTGCCAAATCCAAGACAGGTGCGCCGCAACGGCTCGAGCCCTTTCATCAGCGTTTTCCAGGCCGCCGAGGAGGCCAATGGATGCGGCCAGGGACTGAGCAGGATTGCGAGCGCCGCACCTCCCAGCACGGGGAGGAGCAATTTGACGAGCCCATCGATGCCGAACAGTTTCGATGCCGCATCATGTGGGATCGGCAGGTACGGCCCCCAGGGTGCCAAGCCGAGCAGCAGCGAGCAGATCGCCAGGACGAGCGCTGCCAGGTCGCGGCTTCGCGGCGCCGTTCCGGCGAGCGCTATCGGCTGATCCGAAGGCGCGAGCGCATGGGCCAGAACCGACACGACGTAGGCCGTCGTGAACATTGCGCCGGCCTGGAGTACGACCGCCCACCACCACTGTCCTGTCCTCATCGTCTCCTGGAGCAATAGCTCCTTCGCAAGCGCTGCACCGCCGGGTTGAACGCCCATCAATGCGAGGCCGCCTACCGCGAAGGTCAGGACGCTCAAAGGCAGGGCCCGCGCGACGCCGCCCAGCCCGGTGATGCGGTCATGGCCAAGCCCGGCATAGATTGATCCGACGGCCAGGAACATCGCTGCCTTCGCGGTCGCGTGGGAGACCGTCTGAAGCAATCCGCCCGCAAGCGCCGGCCCACTCTCGAGTTGACCCGAGGCATTGAAGGCGAGCGGAAACATCAGGAACAGATACCCGATCTGAGCCAATGTCGAATATGCGATGAGCAGCTTGAGGCGCTCCTGGCGCAGGGCGACAACGCTTCCGACCACGATCGCGCCGGCTCCCAGTGCTGCCAGCAATTGCGTGGCGGCAAAGCCGGGCAGGCCGGGCAGCACGTTGAACCAAAGCCGCAGGAGGATGAAGAACGATCCCTTCACGACCAGGCCGGACAGGATTGCGCTCGCTGCGGCCGGTGCGCCGGCGTGAGCGGGCGGCAGCCAGAGGTGCACAGGAAAGAGCGCGGTCTTGGCGAGAAGGCCGGTCGTCATCAGTGCCGCCGCAATGAGCGCGCCGGGCTCCGCGTGGACGCGACGCGACAGTAGCAAGATGTCGAGCGTGCCGTGGAGGCCATAGAGCAGGGCCGTCCCCAGCAGGTAGAGGACCGAGCCGAGCAATGCGAAAAGAAGATAACGCAACGCAGCCTGAAGCGTTTCCGCGCGGCCCTCGAGGGAGACCAGTGGCACCGCGGCGAATGTCAGCAATTCCAGGGCGACATAGAGGGTGAAGAGATCGCCGCCGACAAAGATGGTGTTCAACGCCGCCCAAACCGCGAGCAACAGAATCCAGAATGCAAAGGATGCGCGCGCATCCGCTGCTGCCGGGCGAAAATCGGGTGCGGCAAAAACGGCGACCGCGCAGATCACGATCGCCGTGGTCGCGAGCATCACCGCCGACAGTCCGTCCGCGCGCAGGGCCACCCCTAGCGGCGGCGGCCAGGCACCGAGCAGATAGACCAGAAGGCCGCCGCTCTGCGGCAAGGTCAGCAGAACGGCCCAGGCAATCGCCAACCCCAACGGCATCACCGTGAAGGCGACCTGCCGGACGTGGCGTTCGCCGAGAGCGAATGCCAGCAGGACGCCTCCGACCGGAACGACGATCGACAGCACCAGCAGGAGGCCGGCTGCGGTCGTCGCCAGCGCGGGGGTAGGGGGCGGCATCAGCTACCGGTCGGATCAGAGCGGGGGCTCGTCGGCGCGCGACTGCCGAGCGTCGTGGAGCCGGCGGTGTTGAACAACCGAAGCAACAAGGCGATCGCCAAGGCGGTTGCGGAAAAGGCGACCACCACCCCTGTGATCACCAGGGCCTGTGGCACCGGATCGTTGCCAAAGCCCGCCGCAGCACCCCTCCGTCCGACGATGCCGAACAGAAGAAATACGCCGCTCCCGAGCAGATTGAATGCGACGATCTTGCGAAGCGGTTGCGGGTTCGTAATCAGGCCGTAGAGCCCAAGTCCGACTGCGGCAGCCGCGCATAAGCCGAACACCGTCGCGCTGCTCATTGCGATGCACTCCTTTCCGGTGCGCCGGCGAGCAGGAGGGCGAGCGTCGCGGCGATCGTCAGGATCATCGCGACCTCGATTCCTAAAATCAGTGGTTTGGCGAACGCAACCGGATAGGCAAGGAATGCCTGCCCGAAGCAAAGCCCACCGAGGCCCACGACAAGAAATAGGCCGGGTCCGGCCACGAGGATAAGTCGCAGCCGTCGGCTGCTCACGGGTGGTGTATCCGCCAGTCCGGCCATGATGACCAGCAGCCACATTGACGCGAGCACTGCGCCGCCCTGGAACGCTCCGCCGGGGTGATCGGCCCCTGTCCAAAGGATGTAAATGCCGACGACGATACCGGCGGGGGGCAATAGCCGCGCGAGGAAGGCAAGGACGCCGTTTGGATCGGCTTCGTGGCGCGGTCCCGGACGGCCGCCCCAGGCCTGATCCGATGAGAGCGACCAGACTCCGACGATGGCCAGCAGGAGCACAATCTTCTCGAGCATCGTGTCCATCCCGCGAAATGCCATCAGTACGTTGGTTACAGGGTTGGCCATGCCGGTCGCTCCGGCATTCGCGACGACGGCCGGCGCGAGCGTCGGTGCCGGATCAGGCAGGAGCAGGATCGCAAGGGCCAGTGCTGCCGTGATCGATAGAGACAATATGGCCGCGCTCAGACGCAAGATCCGGCTGGGTCGTTCGGCCGCCACCGCCTCGGCATCGCGCAGTCGGGCTGCAGCACCCAGCAGCACGACGCCGCCGAGGCCACCGCCGATGGCCGCCTCCGTCAGTGCGACATCGACCGCGTCGAGACGAACCCAGATCAGCGCAATCAGGAGACCGTAGGCGACAAAGCCGACCGTCGCCGAATAGGTGTCGGGGACGGCGATGGTCCAGATGGCGAGACCCAGCACCACGGCGGCCAGCCCGATCTCGAAGATCGTTGCGATGCTCATCTGGCTGATCCGCTCTGGCGTGCCGTGCGTGCGATCAATTGGGAGACAGTGGCGCCCGCAAGCAGTGCGAACATCCAGATGCTGATCAACTTCAGCCCGTCACGCAGACTTGCTGCTTGCGGGAGCAACCCAAGCACGACGAATCCGAGGCCGAGGTTGTCGGCTTTGGTCAGCGCGT
This sequence comes from Pseudomonadota bacterium, assembly GCA_023388935.1. Taxonomy (GTDB): domain Bacteria; phylum Pseudomonadota; class Alphaproteobacteria; order Rhizobiales; family Xanthobacteraceae; genus Bradyrhizobium. The sequence goes on from JAEWFG010000403.1 coordinate 24,278, forward strand.
GCAAGCGGGTCAGAGTGTCGGGGAAGCGAAGGAGGCCGACAGTGCCGGCCAGGAAGAAGAACGCGCCCGCCGACACGCAAGCAATCGTCATGATATCGCGGGCGACGTTCATCTGTCCTCCGCTGAACCGGCGTCATCAGTTTCGAGGCGGGGCAGCCCCCTCTTGACGAACGCGATGGACGCGAAAGTGGCGAGCAGTGCCAGGATCAAGGCCACGTCGACGGTCGCCGGGACGCCCGTCACGGTGCCAAGAAGAAGCAACACGGCGATGCCCGCAGTCCCGATCAATTGCATAGCCATCATGCGGTCGGCATCGCTCGGACCGCGCAATATCGACACCAGACCGAGCGCCAGCAGCGCCAGGATCAAGCCGAGTACGGCCGTCAGGAACTCAGTCATTGTAGAGGGCTCGAACCAGCGCCGCCTCCTCGGCGGCAAGATCGGCAACGACAGGCTGCGTGACGTCGAGGCAATGATAGACGATCTGCCCGTTCTCCTCGCCGGCTGGCACTGTGCCGGGCAGCAGGCTGGTGAGTGCCGTGAACACGTTCCGCCGCACGCCGCGCGAAAGCCGGGTCGGATAAGCCACAAATCCCGGATGCAGCGGCAATCGGGGACTCAGGGCCCGTCCTGCAACGTCTACGCCGGCGACCACAGAGTGATACAGGAAAAGCAGCGTCAGGCGGGCAATGGCGCGGGGCGACCGCCGCGAACGGCTTGGCTCGAGCAAATGCAGGCTTGTCCAGGTGGCTGCGGCGATTGCGGCCGCTGCGGCAGGAACATCCCCGAGATTGGCGCCGGCTAGCACCAGCCAGAGGCATAGAAACAATGTCGCTCGGGACATCGCGGTCGGCCACAATCGTCCAACCGTGACGGCCGTCTGCTCCTCTCGATCATCTGAGGACGCTGTCATGTTGGCCTCCTCGGTTGCTCCCGATTTGCGTCGTCGGGCTCCGCCATGCCTCGAAGATGCGGGTTTGCGGGCGGCAAGCTCCAATTCCGGCGGGACCAGCGCGGACGGGCAACTCCCTCCGCAGGTCACTCGATGCATCGAGGCCGCAACTCGGCGTGGCGATACATCATCATGACCTGACGATTGCATCATGTGTTGTCAGCGGAACCGGCGGTATCGGGTGATTGCCTGATCGGGTCTCAGGAATCCCCCAACGCACAAATCGCGGAAAACTACGATTACATCCGGCTGTACCGGGTAGATTTACCGATATTGATGCCGAAGCCCTTCGGCAAAAATACCGAGGACGAAACTGGGGACCGGTGACCTGGCAATGACCGATCTGCCCGGTAACATTTCACTCCCGGAACGGAAGAGCTCATGTTCATGCGCGGCAGCCGATCCTCGCTCCGACACATCGTCACGTCGACGTGCGTGGCAGCATTCTCGATGATGCTCGGAGCCTGCGAGAGAGAAGCGGCAACGAATAACACGCCCGCTCCGCGAATCGTACGCACGGCGACCGTGGAAAAGCGCAAGGTTGCCACACCTGTGACGTTTTCCGGACGGATCGAAGCCGAAGATGAAGTGAATGTTGCATTCCGGATATCCGGGCGACTGTTGAACAATGATGCCAAGATTGGCGACCGGGTCAAGGCCGGTCAGGTTCTGGCGCGATTGGAGTCCCAGAACGAGCTGAATACGCTACGGCAGGCGCAGGCGTCTCTCGCCGCAGCCCAGGGGCAGTTGACGCAGGCCCGTAATCATTTCGACCGTCAGGAGACGCTCCTGGCGCAGGGCTGGACAACGCGCGCTAATTTCGACGCTGCAACCCAAGCGCAGCAAACAGCGCAATCGCAGGTCGATGCGGCTGAAGCGCAACTGAGCACCGCGCATGATCTCGTCAGCTTCACCGAATTGAAGGCCGATGCGCCCGGCGTGATAACCGCCACCGGTCCAGGAGCCGGGGAAGTGGTTCAGATCGGGCAGATGATCGCGAGAATTGCGCGGCAAGATGGCCGCGATGCGGTCTTCGACGTACCATCTCAATTGATCAGGGCGGCTTCGGCAGATCCGGAGGTCGACGTCAGCCTCGCAGATGATCCGGCGATAAGGGCGAAAGGGCGCGTTCGTGAGGTTGCCGCGCAGGCCAGTGCCGTGACTCGGACCTTTGAGGTCAGGGTTGGCCTGACCGATCCTCCGCCGGCGATGCGGCTGGGTGCGACGGTCGTCGGGCGGGTGAACACAAGTGCAGGGCCGATGATCGATGTTCCGTCCTCCGCCCTGACCAGCATGAACCAGCGTCCCGCGGTATGGATCGTCGATCCGGCCACCAGCACGGTCGCGGTGCGCAATGTGGATGTGCTGCGCTTCGATGAAGCTCAAGCGGTGATTTCACAGGGACTTGATATCGGTGAAGTCGTCGTGACCGCCGGCGTCCAGGCGCTTCACCCGGGTCAGAAGGTCCGGGTTCTCGGATCAGAGCAATGAGCGGAATCAATCTTTCCGATTGGGCGCTGAAACACCGCTCGCTGGTCATCTATATGATGATCATTGCGGTGGTTGCTGGTGCGCTGTCGTATTTTCGGTTGGGTCGGAACGAAGATCCCGCCTTCATCATCAAGACCATGGTTGTTCAGGCCGCTTGGCCCGGCGCATCTGTGGAGGAGACGATGAAGCAGGTGACAGAGCGCCTCGAACGTCGCCTGCAGGAAACTCCGCATCTCGACTTCCTGCGAAGTTTCACCAGGGCAGGTGTCGCGACCGTCTTCGTGAATCTGAAGGGTAGCGCCAACGCAAAGGAGGTCGCCGATACCTGGTACCATGTGCGCAAGTCAATTGGCGATATGCGTCATACGCTGCCCGACGGCGTGATCGGACCGGGGTTTAACGACGAATTCGGCGACACATTCGGAATCATCTACGGCTTCACCAGCGACGGCTTCAGTCAGCGTGAGCTGCGCGATCGAGTCGAGGATATCCGCTCCAGGTTGCTTCTCGTGCCTGACGTGTCAAAGATCGAGCTTCTGGGCGAACAGGATGAGGTCATTTTCGTCGAGTTTTCGACGAAGGAGCTCGCGGCCCTCGGAGTCGATCGGTCCGCCC
>JAEWFG010000012.1 GCA_023388935.1 Pseudomonadota bacterium
GCCTCGCGGTGAAACCAGCCGGAAAGCCGGATGCCGGAAATCGGCACGTCCGGTTTGATGAGCGGGGATGGGAAACGGGGCGATGGCCAAAAGGCCCCAAGCTACCGCGCCCATCCTCGACTCTACCACATGTATGGTCCAGCCGCGCGGTGCAAGAAGATTTCGACGATCCGGCAGATGCGGTCTTGCATCACTGTATCCGGCCTCTGGTTGGAGCGCGTTCTGCTCAGGGCCATCATGGATATCAGCGCGCATGCAACGTTATGCTGGAGCAAGGCCGGTCCATCCCATTCGCGGACCTGAAACAGAATTAGGATAGCGCTAATGTCCTATTGACCTGCCTCAATGCAGGCAACGTTTGTTGACGATCTTCTTCGCCTCCAGGTTGTTACTAAGGAGGCAGCCATGATCAGGCGCGTTCCAATCACTGCGGGCGATTTAACGGATCATCAGTTAGGTACAAACGACATCCTGATGGGCTTCCCAGACGGTACAAACAAACTATATGGCGACGCCGGAGGAAGTCTGCTGGATCACGCCATTGGCGGCAATGATACTCTCAGCGTGCAACTTGTCTCCATCCCTCTTCCGCCGACCCCCCTTACATTCAACATGTATGGTGACGCGGTCGGCAACATCTCTGATCATGCGGCTGGCGGCAATGATAGTTTGTCCGCTCAAGTGGCAGTCCCAACTTCCGCGGCGTTCGACATCACTTTAAACATGTATGGCGATGCAGGTGGAAACCTTTCCGATCATGGGGTCGGGGGCAACGACACCCTGGATGTGCAACTCCGCGGGATGTTAACACCCGAGAACGTAAACACTTATGGAGACGTTGGCGGGAACTTGTCGGATCACGCCGTTGGTGGTTCCGACACCATTTCATTCTCCGGTGGCGAGGGTTGTCGTGACACCGTGTATGGCGATGCCGGCGGCAACATGTCTGGTCATGCCGTGGGCGGGAATGACACATTCACCGGTCGAGCACTTGATAACAGCAATTTGACCTTCTACGGCGATGCCGGCGGCAGCATGTTCGATCACGCGCATGGCGGCAATGACAGTTTCACAGCCCCCGCGTCGTTGGACAATCCTACGTTCTTCGGCGACGCCGGAGGCGACATGTCTGGGCACACCGCCGGTGGCAACGATACCCTCACCGTGAGCGGGCCTAACCCCTTCACCTTCTTCTACGGCGACGCTGGCGGCAACATGTCCGGTCATGCCAAGGGCGGCGACGACATCTTTAATGACTCTAGCCGAGACGACATCATAAACCTGAATGTTTTTTATGGCGACGCCGGAGGCAGCATGTCGGGCTTCGCCCAAGGCGGCAACGATACCTTCAACAAGACCGAGGGCGAAGCCGGTACGTTCTACGGCGACGCTGGCGGAGACATGTCTGGTCATGCTCACGGCGGGAATGATACGTTCCAAGCCAGCGTGACTATCGTAACCGTATTCTACGGTGATGCGGGCGGCACGATGAGTGATCAGGCCGTCGGCGGGGACGACACTTACATCGGCGGCCGCTCAGGCAAAGCTTATGGCGATGCGCTGACCATGTTGGGTCACGCTCAAGGCGGTAACGATACCTTGACCGGGAGCAATGATCCAAGCCCGCCGCCAGCAGGAACGTACGATACCACCCTCGTCGGAGATGCACAAACCATGTCCGGCAATGCGCACGGTGGGAATGACAAATTGATCAGCGGCACCGGAAACGACGACATGTGGGGCGACGCTCAGGTGATGCTGGGCAACGCCAAAGGCGGCAACGACACGTTCGTGTTCAAGGTCGATAATGGGCACGACAAGATCGAGGATTTTGGTCAAGGCCTCGGCGGGCCGGGATCAAATTTGGGAACCGACCACATCGACGTGGCTGCTCTTGGGATCACGAATTTCAGTGAGCTCAAAATCTCGGCGTTTGACCCAACTACTCACGAAAGCACGATCACGTTCAGCGCGGGCAACGACGTGGTTGTCCATAGCCAGGAAGCACTCAGGCCGGAGGATTTCGTATTCGCGACGCATTGTCTGTTGCTGACCTGAAGGCAGTGGCCCTTAGCTGCACCGCATGAGTCGGCTCATGGCCCGAAGCTGCGGTCGAGGTAAGTCTGCAATTCTGCCGCTACCGGAGGATAAGCTGACATTTGGCGAACGGGGCCAAAGATGACGCCTGACCGCTGCGGACCTGGTACACGCCTAGCAGAGGTGCCGCCGCCGACCGTAGCGCGGACGAGCGAAGCCGCACATTGATCCCGATTTGCTGCGGTGGGCACATTGCTCTCCTTCCCAGATTCTTGTTGCGGCCGGCGCGCTTTGGCGATGAATTGCACGGCCCTGCCGTGTCCAACGACCGAGAAGAGCAAGAATCATGTTCCTGATCGGCCAATACGACTCCCCCTTCGTCCGCCGCGTCGCGATTGCGCTCCGGCTTTACGGGCTGGCCTTCGAGCACCAGCCGTGGTCGACCTTCGGTGATGCCGACAAGATCGCGCCGTATAATCCGCTGCGGCGCGTGCCGACGCTGGTGCTCGACGATGGCGAGGCGCTGATCGAGAGCACGGTCATTCTGGACTATCTCGACGAGCTCGCAGGAGCAGAGAAGGCGATGCTGCCGCGCGGCGGCGTTGATCGGCGAAAGCATTTGCGCATCTGCGCGCTCGCCTCCGGTCTCGGCGACAAGGCGGTCAGCCTGCTCTATGAGCGCGTGCTACGGAAGGAGCAGCTCGCGCTATGGGTCGAGCGCTGCCAGGCGCAGATTGCGGATGTGCTCGGCGTGCTGGAGGCCGAGCGCGCCCGGGTGGCGACGCAGTACTGGCTGGGTGACCGCATCGGCCACGCCGACATCGCGGTCGCCTGCGTCGTCCGCTTCACCCGGGAGGCGCATCCGCAATTGTTCGATGCCGCGCGCTATCCGGCGCTGTCAGCGCATGCCGAGCGTTGCGAAGGATTGGCTCCGTTCAAGGAGATCGTGCAGCCCCTGGCGCCGCCGAAGGGGTGAGGGACCTCCTCTGTCATTCCGGGGCGCGCGTAGCGCGAGCCGTGACGATCCGCATGGAGCGTGGTCCCTGCGCAAGGTCGACGCCTCCGGCCTCGACTGGTATCGCGATCTCTAGCGCCGCGTTGGTGAGGAGTGGCGTGGTTTTCCCGAGCGCGCATAAGCGACACCGAGCTCGCAGCGCTCATCCGCGCACCGGGGTTAGAGGTCTACGCTCTGGTCGTAAACGGCCGCGATGAAGGCCTGTTGGAGCTGGATTTCCGAGAGGCCGGCCAGTGCCAGCTGACCTATTTCGGCGTCACCGGTAGCTTGATCGGGGCCGGCGCCGCCCGCTTCCTGATGAATCGCGCGCTCGAACTCGCATGGTCGCGCGACCTCCGCCGCGTCTGGGTGCACACCTGCACCCTTGATCATCCGTCGGCCGTCGCGTTCTATCAGCGCTCGGGCTTCCGCCCGTTCCGCCGTCAGATCGATAACCGAAGACTTGCTTCTTGGGCAGCTGCTTTGAGACAACGCAATCAGGTTGACATTTTTAGTGTGATTCTGTTCACGTGCTACTTTCAATTGTTTGCATGTGTCGCAATTTTTGAGGAAACATGAGCATCCATATTGCCGAGGGGACGACAAAGCGAGATTGGCAGAAGTTGGCGGGCGCTGCTGCTGAAGCAGCCTTCAAATCCTTAACCCTTGGAAAAGACGGGTTCTCTGCGGCAATTTCTCCCCTGCTTCGCGTATTCGAGTCGTTAAGGGGAAACGACAGTATCGAGCGTCGCGCGACTCGTTTGATATCAGAGACAGTAACCTTCGCTGTTACGAAAACAATTTGCTCGATTGACTTGGCACGAAGGCCGCTTGAGCCGGAGATTCGGAGGCTTGTCGAACATCTTCTCGAGCGAACCTCGAATCTGTCGGATCAAAAAGAAGTACTGCTGGACTCTTCGCATCTCGAAAACCCAGCGACGTTTGTCCTATTCAAAGATGTCGGGGAGCAACTGTTCCATCAAGTGAAGCAAAATGAGCCAAAGTGCTCTGAAGCTGAACTCATTTCGATCTTTCGTTTGTGTCTGGTCGAGGGGCTTAATCGCGTGCGGACACGAAGCCCAGACTATTACTCAATAGTCCTTGATGCGCTATCTGGCCCAGACGCTCGCTCCGATGCTCGACGCACCGCATGGGAAAGGTATCGTGAATTGCTAGTGCGCCGATTCGAAGACGAGCCCTTGTTCGGAGAGGACGGCGCTAAAGGGGTTAGGACGGGGCAGGTATATCAGCGTCTCCGAGCCTGGTGGGAAAATGAGCTAAGCTCAGAGAGTTCATCCTCGTCCAAACGCACCAAACATCTCTTCATGCTAGATGAATTGATCTTCTCGTGGCTTGAGAGGGACGACTTGGCAGATCGCATCCGTCTCGTGTCGGGAGGACCTGGAAGTGGCAAATCGACTTTCGCTCGGAGTCTCGCAGCGTCGCTTTCCCTGCGAGCCGATTGGCGTGTTGTTTTCGTCCCGCTACAGCGATTGAGAGGCGCGGGCCCGCTCGAGCACCGAATCGATGACTACTTCCGTCTGCAGGGAGACGAGCCGTTCGATTCAGATACCTTGCCGTTAGCCTCAATTGACCGAGATGGCCATCGTGATTGGCTAATAATCTTCGATGGATTGGATGAGCTCGCCAAAGAAGGCTCTCATTCGGAAAGCGCCGCCCAAGACTTTGCGTCAGCCCTATCGGATTGGCGCGGTCGGATCGGCTCAAGTAGCGTGAGGTTTTTGGTTTTGGGTCGAGCACCTTCGATGCAGGAAGCTCGTAGGCGGTTAGATTTGCACGGGACGGGGACAATCCACGTAGCCGGTATGGCTCCCCTTAACTATGACGCGACTTCGAAAGCAAAGGTGGCCTGGAACGATCAGAAGCTCGCGATCCTCCAATGAACCTCTCCTAGCCTATTTGCTCATCCTCTCAGGTTACGCGAGTGAGAAATGGCGGGACGCGGCCAGTAATCGCAATCACATTTATAAAGCAATTTTTGATCGAATATGGATCCGAGAAAAATCGAAGCCAACTCGGATTCATCTGAATGACTTAGGGCAGAGCGGGTTTGAGAGTCTCTTGCAGGCGCTGGGAATTGCCGCTTGGCGCGGTGGAGGACGCACCGGCGATGAAGCCGCTTTTGTTTCGGTTCGAAATATTTTTATAAGACCGAACCTGCTGTCTTTGGCCGAAGCATGCGGTGGAGCTGATCTCAGCAATGTTGCGCTATTGTTTTATACTCGGAAGGATGAGGAAGGCGGACGAGGATATGAGTTCCTGCACAAGAGCTTTGGCGAATACCTTACCGCTTGTGGCCTTTGTCAGGCGTTTGTGCGCTGGGCCAATCAAGTGGACGACCCGGCATCCGATTTTTCATCCGCTGAATTTCTTAAGCGATGGTTGCTATTGACTGGTCCCGCACCTATAACGAGAGAGATTCTAACGTTTCTCAGAAATGAGGTTAGGCTTTCTATCGCCGCACATTCTGGTGAGCGTACATGGGAAGTTGCTAGGCGATTGGTGCATGTCGGAGCAAAGTTATTCGATGTCGCTTTAAGAGAGGGGCTGCCTGCGCATCAGCTCGGCCTGGCTTGGAGAGGAGCCGAGCTACAAGAACGGAACGCTGAAGAGGCGCTGCTGGGGATGGTCGATTCCTTGGCCCGAGCTGCATATCCTTTAGATTTGCTTACACAAGAGCCTTCGATTGGCGGATGGTCGCCTGGTCCCGTTGAAATTTCGGAGTTTAAACTCGCGGGCGTCTTTGCTTCGTTTGTCAGGCGGATGTCTAACCACTTCGCGGGCTGGAGTGCGGCAAGTCGCCTCTTCGTTTTGATGCCTTCAACTCCGATATATTCGATGTTTTCGCGCCTCAATCTTCGGCAAGTCGAGTTGTCGGGATTGCAGCTCTGTCAAGCGGATTTCGAAGGAACCGATTTCGAACATTCAGCCTTCATTGGTGCCTCCCTTATGGATACGAAGTTCGTAGGCTCTAACCTGAAAGGTGCTACGCTTGACTACGCGCATCTCGATGACGTGAGTTTTAGCGGCGCTGATGTAACGGGAATTGAGATCGCCCTAGCCGACTTAGATGATAAGAGTCTCGCGAGCCTAAAGTCAGCAAAGGGTGCTCCTGCGAATAGCAAGGCAATTCAACCGATCCGCCGTACAAGGTTCAGCGAGAAATAGCTTCACGCGTGTAACTAACCTATCCATTTCGGTCGTTTTCCGAAATTTGGCCACTCAAAACACCTCCTGCTCCGTTCGCGCCAGCAAATGACCCGCGCTGCGTAGCGTTGAAGCAGATCGGGCCTGTCTGCTCCGACCGGCGTGACCCCCATGCGCTGTCATACCTTGCGACGAAGGAGCATGGTTAGCGACGGGTCCATTATGGTGTCGCCAGCGCAGATTCGGCCCGCGCGGTCCTTTGCGTTCATCTCGAAGGTGTCGCCTCAGTCGATCGCTCAATCGGCGGGCCGGCGCGGGCGCGCCTCCACGCTCATGAGGTTCGTAGCCGAGCACGGTTCCGTCATCCGGTCGACGGTTGTCCCCTGCGACGCGTGCCGACGCTGGTGCTCGACGATGGTGAGGCGCTGATCGAGAGCACGATCATTCTGGACTATCTCGACGAACTTGCAGGAGCAGAGAAGGCGATGCTGCCGCGCGGCGGCGTTGATCGGCGAAAGCATTTGCGCATCTGCGCGCTGGCCTCCGGTCTCGGCGACAAGGCGGTCAGCCTGCTCTATGAGCGCGTGCTGCGGAAGGAGCAGCTTGCGCTGTGGGTCGAGCGCTGCCAGGCGCAGATCGCCGATGTCCTTGGCGTGCTGGAGGCCGAGCGCACCAAGGTGATGACGCCGTACTGGCTGGGCGAACGCATCGGCCATGCCGACATCGCGGTCGCCTGCGTCGTGCGCTTCACCCGCGAGGCGCATCCGCAACTGTTCGATCCCGTGCGTTATCCGGCGCTATCAGCGCATGCCGAGCGTTGTGAAGGATTGGCTCCGTTCAAGGAGATCGTGCAGCCCCTGGCGCCGCCGAAGGGGTGAGCCCCTCTGTCATTCCGGGGCGCGCCTCTTGGCGCGAGCCCGGAATCCATCTATCCGCATGAGACGCCGCCCGATGGATTCCGGGCTCGCGCTACGCGCGCCCCGGAATGACGGCGGCATGCAAGGCGGAGCGTGCCAGCCGGGCGCGGTGGGCGATCATGCATTGATACAGGTGTTTTGCCCGACGGAGCAAGTCGTTTCGGCAGGACCGAAATTCCCTAGGGATTTCAACCCCCACCTCTACTGTGCATGGGGTTGTTTTTCACTTTTCTGGTTTTGGAGCGAAGGCGGAGTTATCCCGCCCCCGCGCGCTTCTTTTGCCAGACGAGATGCACCGCGCAGGTGCAGCCGGGCGGGTGCGAGGCAAGATCCTTTGACGTCTCGTCGTTCGCGGGCGTTGCCGCGAAGGTCTTGTCGTTCCTGCCCTCTCGCGACGGGATGTAGTTCAGCACCGGTGCGAGCCAGCGCTCGGTCTCCGCGACCGTCATGCCCTTGCGTGCAGCGTAATCCTCGACCTGATCGCGCTCGATCTTGCCGACGCCGAAATAGTAGCTCTCGGGGCTCGCGAAATAAAGCCCGGACACGCTGGAGCCCGGCCACATCGCAAAGCTCTCGGTCAGCTTCACGCCGGCGGTTGCTTCCGCATCGAGCAGTTCGAACAGCGTCGCCTTCTCGGTGTGATCGGGCTGCGCGGGATAGCCGGGCGCGGGGCGGATGCCCTGGTACTTCTCCAGGATCAACTCGTCGTTGGTGAGGCTCTCGTCCGGCGCATAGGCCCAGAACTCGCGCCGCACGCGGGCATGCATGCGCTCGGCGAAGGCTTCCGCGAGGCGGTCGGCGAGCGCCTTGCACAGGATCGAGGAATAGTCGTCATTGGCCATCTTGAAGCGGTCGGCGACCGCATCCTCGCCGATCCCCGCAGTGACGACGAAGCCGCCGACATAGTCCGGCACGCCCGTATCCACCGGCGCGACGAAGTCGGCGAGCGCCGCGTTGAAGCGGCCTTCGCGCTTCTCGAGCTGCTGGCGCAACGTGTGAAGGGTCGCGATGCTCCTGGTCCGGCTCTCGTCGGCATAGAGCACGATATCGTCGCCTACCGCATTCGCCGGCCAGAAGCCGATCGTCGCGCGCGCCCGGAACCATTTCTCCCTGACGATGAGATCGAGCATCTTGCGCGCATCGTCATAGAGCGAGCGCGCGACCTCGCCGACCTTGGCGTCATCGAGGATGGCGGGGAAGCGCCCGGCGAGTTCCCAGGTCTGGAAGAATGGCGTCCAGTCGATATAGGGCACGAGCTCGGCGAGGTCGTATTCGTCAAAGCTGCGGGTGCCGAGGAAAGTCGGCTTCACAGGCTTCGTCGCGGCAAAATCGACCGGCACACGGTTGGCGCGGGCGTCCGCGAGCTTCAGGCGCTTCTTGTCGGCCTGCGCGCGCAGATGCGCGTCCGAGATCTTGGCGTATTCGGCGCGCACTTCCGCGGCGTAAACCTCGCGCTTCTCCGGCGACAGCAGCGCGGAGGCGACGCCGACGGCGCGGCTGGCGTCGTTGACGTGGACCACCGGGCCTGCCCGGTAACTCGGGTCGATCTTGACCGCGGTATGCACGCGGCTCGTGGTCGCGCCGCCGATCAGCAGCGGCAGCTTCAAGCCTTCGCGCTGCAATTCGCTGGCGAAGAACGCCATCTCGTCGAGCGAGGGCGTAATCAGGCCGGACAGGCCGACGATGTCGGCCTTCTCTGCCTTCACGATCTCGACGATCTTTGCCGCCGGCACCATTACGCCGAGATCGATGACCTCGAAATTGTTGCACTGGAGCACGATGCCGACGATGTTCTTGCCGATGTCGTGGACGTCGCCCTTCACTGTCGCGAGCACGATCTTGCCGGCGGAAGAGGAGCCCTCGGTGCCGATACCGTTGGCGAGATTGCGCGCCTTCTCCTCCTCCATGAACGGCATCAGCCAGGCGACCGCCTGCTTCATCACGCGCGCGGATTTCACCACCTGCGGCAGGAACATCTTGCCGTCGCCGAAGAGGTCGCCGACCACGTTCATGCCGGCCATCAGCGGGCCCTCGATCACGTCGAGCGGACGCGACGATGCCTTGCGGGCTTCTTCCGTGTCCTGCTCGATGAACTCGGTGATGCCGTGGACCAGCGAATGCGACAGCCGTTTCTCCACGGGCCATTCGCGCCAGGCGAGATCGGCTTCCTTGGTCTGGGTCTTGTTGCTTCGGAACTTTTCCGCAAGCGCCAGCAGGCGTTCGGACGCGCTCGCGTCGCGATTGAGGACGACGTCCTCGCAAACTTGGCGTAGCTCCGGATCGATGTCGTCATAGACGATCATCTGCCCGGCATTGACGATGCCCATATCCATGCCGGCCTTGATGGCATGATACAGGAACACCGAGTGCATGGCCTCGCGCACCGGCTCGTTACCGCGAAACGAGAACGACAGGTTCGAGACGCCGCCGGAGATATGCGCGCCCGGCAGGTTCTGGCGGATCCAGCGTGTCGCCTCGATGAAGTCGACGCCGTAATTGTTATGCTCTTCGATGCCGGTCGCGATCGCGAAGATATTCGGATCGAAGATGATGTCTTCCGGCGGGAAGCCGACGCGGTCCACCAGGATATCGTAGGCGCGCTTGCAGATCTCGGTCTTGCGCGCGAACGTATCGGCCTGGCCGACTTCGTCGAACGCCATGACCACGACCGCCGCGCCGTGACGCCGGGCGATCTTCGCCTCGTGGATGAACTTCTCCTCGCCTTCCTTCATCGAGATCGAGTTCACGACCGGCTTGCCCTGCACGCATTTCAGGCCGGCCTCGATGACGGTGAATTTCGAGGAGTCGACCATCACGGGCACGCGGGCGATATCCGGCTCGGCGGCAACGAGGTTGAGGAAGGTCACCATCGCCGCTTCGGAGTCGAGCAGGCCCTCGTCCATATTGACGTCGATGATCTGCGCGCCGTTCTCGACCTGGTCGCGCGCGACCTGCAGCGCGGCGGTGTAGTCGCCGGTGGTGATCAGCTTGCGGAAGCGGGCCGAGCCGGTGACATTGGTGCGCTCGCCGACATTGACGAAGGGAATGGCGTCGGTCAGCACGAAGGGCTCGAGGCCGGAGAGCCGTAAGCGCGGCTCGATCTCCAGCACGATGCGCGGCTTGTGCGGGGCGACGGCGGCGGCAATCGCCGCGATATGGTCGGGCGTGGTGCCGCAGCAGCCGCCGACGATGTTGACGAGGCCGTCACGCGCGAACTCGCCGACCAGGCGCGCCATGTACTCCGGGGTCTCGTCATATTGGCCGAACTCGTTGGGCAGGCCGGCATTGGGATAGGCGCAGACGAGCGTGTCGGCGACGCGACCAATGTCCGCGATGTGCGCGCGCAGGTCTTCGGCGCCGAGCGCGCAGTTGAAGCCGATGGTGATGGGTTTTGCGTGCCGCACCGAATTCCAGAACGCTTCCGGCATCTGGCCCGATAGTAGGCGGCCGGACTTGTCGGTGATGGTGCCCGACACCATTACGGGCACGTCGATGCCGCGCTCTTCGGTGATCTCGGCGATCGCATAGAGAGCCGCCTTGGCATTCAGCGTGTCGAAAATGGTCTCGACCAGCAGCAGGTCGACGCCGCCGTCGAGCATACCCCTGATCTGCTCGCCATAGGATTTGCGCAGATCGTCGAAGGTAACGGCGCGGTAGCCGGGATTGGCGACGTCGGGCGAGATCGAGGCGGTGCGGTTGGTCGGTCCGATGGCGCCCGCGACGAAGCGGGGCTTGCCGTCCTCGGCTTCGACGCGCCTTGCGGCATTACCTGCGAGGCGCGCGCCTTCGCGCGCCATCTCGTAGACGATGTCGGTCAGGTCGTAATCGGCCTGTGCGATCGAGGTCGTGGAGAAGGTGTTGGTGGCGACAATGTCCGCGCCGGCACGCAAATAGGCGGCGTGGATGTCCTCAATCGCCTGCGGCTGGGTCAGGATCAACAAATCGTTGTTGCCGCGCAGGTCGCGATGGAAATTCTTGAAGCGCCCGCCGCGGAAGGCGGCTTCGTCGAACTGGAGGTTCTGAATCATCGTGCCCATGGCGCCGTCGAGCACGAGAATACGCTCACGCGCGGCATTCAGCAGGGCAGTTCGCTTGGGAGAGGGAGATACGGTCATTTTATCTCATGCCGCCTTCTGCGCGCTCTTGGCGCGAATGCCGAGCAAATGGCTGATCGCGAACACGAGATCGGCGCGGTTCATGGTGTAGAAATGGAAGGTGTCGACGCCGTGTTTTGCCAGCTTCTGCACCTGGCCGGCCGCAACCGTGGCGGCCACGAGCTTGCGGGTCTCGGCGTCATCATCGAGGCCCTCGAATTTCGCGGCGAACCAGTCCGGCACGGAGGTGCCGGCACGGGTGACGAAATTGCGAGCCTGCTTGAAATTGTGCATGGGCATGATGCCCGGCACGATCGGGATGTTGATCCCGCGGGCGCGGACGCGGTCGAGGTAGCGGAAGTAGAGATCGTTATCGAAGAAGACCTGCGTGATCGCGCGAGTCGCGCCTGCATCGACCTTGGCCTTCAGCGTATCGATATCGGCGTCGAAGTCGCGCGCTTCGGGGTGCTTCTCCGGATAGGCCGAGACCGACACCTCGATATCGCCGTGCCGCTTCTTGATGCCGGCGACGAGCTCGGCGGAGCTCTGGTAGCCGTCGGGATGGCTGGAATAGGGCGTGCCGATGCCGCCGGGCGGATCGCCGCGCAGGCCGACGATGTGGCGGACGCCGACCTCATGATAGCGGTCGACGATCTCGTCGATCGCGCCGCGCGAGGCGCCGACGCAGGTCAGATGCGCGGCCGGCAGCAGCGCGGTCTCCTTGAGGATGCGGGCGATGGTCGAATGGGTGCGCTCGCGGGTCGAGCCGCCGGCGCCGTAGGTCACCGAGACGAATTTCGGCTCGAGTGGGGCCAGGCGGTTGATGGTCTCCCAGAGATTGCGCTCCATCTCCTCGGTCTTGGGCGGGAAGAACTCAAACGAGATCGCAGGCCGCTTCACGGCGAGGTGCCCGTCGGCTTGAGCAGGCGTCGTCAGATCAGTCATGGCACCACTCACTCCAAGGTCTTCGCGGCCGGCGGTCAGGTCCAGGTTGGGACAAGCCAAGATAGGCCAAAGCCAATGCACCCGACAGCCCATCGTTGATGGGAAATGGCCCACTATTATTATAGTAAATCGAATTTTTGTTCATTTCGAAGGTGTCGTGGGAAGAAGGCCGATTTTACAATAATTTATATAAATCAACTATTTATTGAAATTTCACCGACCGGCATGTGCGGCTTATGTTGTGGGCAATCTGAAATTCGTGTTTTGAGTACAGAAATTGTCCCACTTCTACAACTCGATCTGGCGCGCGGGCGGGCACACGCCAGACCTGCGCGGTCTGCCCATTGCCGCCGCGCCGGTCTCCACTAGGTTAGCGCGCCATGATCCCGCTTTCAGTCCTCGACCTCTCGGTCGTCACCACAGACACGAAGCCCGCTGCGGCGCTCCGCAACAGCATCGACTTGGCGCGCCATGTCGATGGTCTCGGCTATGCCCGCTATTGGCTCGCCGAGCATCACAACCTCGCCTCGGTCGCGAGCCCCGCCCCCGATGTGATGATCGGGCAGATCGCGGCGGTGACGAAGCACATCCGCGTCGGCTCCGGCGGCGTCATGCTGCCCAACCACGCACCGCTGGTCGTCGCCGAGCGCTTCAAGATGCTGGAGGCCCTGTTTCCCGGCCGCATTGACCTGGGCCTCGGCCGCGCGCCCGGCACCGACGGCGCCACGGCCTACGCGCTCCGCAGCCGGCTCGACCGGCGCGAGGGCGACGACTTCCTGGAGCGGCTGCACGAATTGATCCTGTGGGAGACCCGCGAATTTCCCTCAGGCCACCCCTACAACAATGTCGTCGCGATGCCTGACGACACGCCGCTGCCGCCGATCTGGCTGCTCGGCTCCAGCGACTATTCGTCGGAATTGGCCGCTCAGGTCGGCATGGGCTTTGCCTTCGCGCATCATTTCGCGTCCCACGATGCGATCGATGCGATGGTGCACTACCGCAACCGTTTTCAGCCTTCGGCCTGGCGCGCGAGCCCGCACGCGATCCTCGCGGTCGCCGTCATCACGGCCGACACGGATGAAGAGGCCGAGAAACTCGCCGCCTCCTTCGATCTCAACCGCCTGCGCCGCGACCGCGGCCAATATCTGCCGCTTCCGAGCGTCGAGGAGGCGCTGGCCTATCCCTATACGGACGCCGAGCGCATCTCGATCGCCCGCAACCGCTCGCGCCTGTTCGTCGGCAGCCCCGCGACGGTGCAGAAGAAGCTTCAGCCGCTGCTCGACGCGAGCAAGCCGGACGAATTGATGGTGATCACGGCTGTCTACGATCACGAGGCGCGGAAGAAGTCCTATTCGCTGCTGTCTGAGGCGTTTGGGCCGAAGCAGGCGGCTTAGGCCGCTCTCGTGCCCCGGTATCGCGGCTTATGGGTCCCGAATCGCGTTTCGCGCGTCCGGGACATGAGACTAGTCCTGCGTCTCGCTAAACGTCGCCCGGAATGGGTGTCCCGGATAGACGCCGACGATACGGAATTCGCGCGAGAAAAATTTCAGCTCCTCGATTGCGAAGGCGAGGCCCTTGTCTTCGGGGTGGCCGTCGACGTCGGCATAGAACTGCGTGGCGAAGAAATTGCCGTCGACCATGTAGCTCTCGAGCTTGGTCATGTTGACGCCGTTGGTGGCAAAGCCGCCGAGCGCCTTGTAGAGCGCGGCGGGCAGGTTGCGCACCCGGAATACAAAAGTCGTGACCAGCGCGCCCGAGCCCTGCGCCGCCCATTTCGGCTCGCGCGCCAGCACCACGAAGCGCGTCGTGTTGTGCGACTCGTCCTCGACGTCCTCGGCGAGGATGTCGAGGCCGTAGATCTGCGCGGCGAGGCGCGAAGCGATCGCGGCGACGGACTTGTCCTTGCGCTCGGAAATGTCGCGGGCGCTGCCGGCCGTATCAGCGTGCACGATCGGCTTGATACCGAGCTTGCGGATGACGCGACGGCACTGGCCGAGCGCATGCACGTGGCTCTCGACGCTCTTGATGTCGGACAGCTTGGTCCCCTTGATCGCCATCAGCTGATGCCGGACAGGCAAGAACCATTCGCCGATGATGAAGAGGCCGGAGGCCGGCAGGAGGTGATGGATGTCCGCCACGCGGCCCGCGACCGAATTCTCGATCGGGATCATGCCGAGATCGGCCTCGCCCGAGGAGATCGCCGACAGCGCATCCTCGAAGGTGGCGCAGGGCAGCGGCTCGGCGTCGGGATAGGCCTCGACGATGGCGATGTGGGAATTGGCCCCAGGCTCGCCCTGGAATGCGATTTTCAGCTTGCTCATGGTCAGTATTAGCTCCTGGTCGGCCTTGTAACAGCGGCTCAGGATTTGGAAAGTATGCTGCGCGCGGTCTCGAGGTCCGCCGGCGTGTCGACCCCGCGGGGGACGGTGTCGACGATGGTGAAATCGATGCGCATTCCGGCTTCCAGCGCCCGGAGCTGTTCGAGCTTCTCCTGCAACTCCAGCGGCGAGGGCGGTAGCGAGACGTAGCGCTCCAGCGCGGCGCGGCGATAGGCGTAGAGGCCGATATGGTGGTAGCGCGGTCCGTCACCGGTCGGAGCGGTCGCACGGGTGAAATAAAGTGCGCGCATGCGCCTGCCTCCGAGCGAGGTTCCGATCGCCTTCACGACGCTCGGCGCGAGGTCCTCCTCCTCGGTATGGATCTGCGAAGCCAGCGTGGCGATGTCCACGGCCGGGTCTTCCAGCGGCGGCAGCACGTCGCGGATGTTGCCGGTCGTGATCGTCGGGAAATCGCCCTGGAGATTGACCACGATCTCGGCATATCCGGCGGGATCGAGCTTCTGCATGGCCTCGTGGATACGGTCGGACCCGGAGGGGTGCTCCGGGCGGGTCATCACGGCCTCGCCGCCATGGGCAGATACGACCGAGGCGATCTCGGCCGTGTCGGTTGCCACCGCAACCCGGCCGATCCCGGCGGCCTCGGCACGGCGCATCACGTGCACGATCATCGGCAGGCCCGCGATGTCGGCGAGCGGCTTGCCGGGCAGGCGGGTGGCGGCCATGCGGGCCGGGATCAGCACCAGGATGCGGGGATCGATCATCGGTTCAAGGGCCTGGAAACGGGACGTTTTCCGCGTCGAGAAATGGAATGGGGATGGCCTGAAAGCCGTGTCGCTTATACGGGTTGCCAGACCCCGGGCAAACCGATATCTCAATGGCAAAACTCGGGGGAAAGACAAGGAACGTGTGATTCTCCCGAGGCTCGTCCTGGCGGCCGCCCGGCCGCTTGATACTTCTTGCGGTGTGGGGCCTAGCCGGAAATGGACTCTTTCGAACTCAATAAGATTCTCGGTGCCGTGCTCGGCACTTGTCTCATTCTGCTGGTAACCAGCTTCACCGCCCAGGCGTTGTTCTCGCCCAAGATGCCGGAAAAGCCGGGCTTCGAGATCGCTGTGAAGGAAGCGGCAGGCGACAAGGGCGGCGCAGGCGCTGCTCCCGCGGCCTCTGAGCCGATCGAAAAGCTGCTCCAGACCGCCTCCGTCGAGAAGGGCGCTGCCGCTGCCAAGAAGTGCGCCGCCTGCCACACCTTCGAGAAGGGCGGTCCGAACCGCGTCGGTCCGAACCTCTATGGCATCGTCGGCGAGCCAAGGGGCGAAGGACGCGGGTTCAATTTCTCGGCTGCGATGAAGGCGAAGGGCGGCACCTGGACCTTCGACGATCTCAACAAGTTCATTGCCAATCCGAAGGGCTTCATCCCGGGCACCGCCATGGGTTTCGCCGGTATTGCGAAGGATTCCGAGCGCGCCGACGTCATTGCCTATCTGAATTCGCTGTCGGAGCATCCGCAGCCGCTGCCGACGGCGTCGAAGTAAGGCCTCAAGAACCCATCTTGGAACAGGCGGCCAGGCTGAAAAGCCTGGCCGTTTCCTTATGTGGACCTCGCGAGTCCGTTATCGGGGCGTTTGGCCGCAGCGAACCGCTGTCCAGGGCTTCCAAGATGAGGAAAAAGCAACGTGCGCGGTCGAAACCTCGCCTATATTGAACACTTAAAGGGGTAACCTCCTTCAAGACAGGGATGTTGATTTGGCCATTACCCGACGCGATCTCCTGCTCACCGGCACTGCCGCCGCAGCGCTCTCCGCCCTCGGTTCCAGGGTGGGCATTCCCGTCATCGGCGCAGCGGAGGCGCAGTCGGCGGGTGAACTGCCTTCAAGTGAGCTGCCCTGGCGCCACGCGCTGTCGCTGTTCGGCGACATCAGGTACCCCGCCGGCTTCAAGCGCTTCGACTACGTCAATCCGGATGCGCCCAAGGGCGGCGTTGCCCGCCTGATCTCGCTCGGGACCTTCGACAATTTCAACGTCGCTGTTGCCGGCATCAAGGGCTCGCTCGCCCCGGCGGCGGCGATGATCTACGAAACGCTGATGACCCGCGCGCTGGACGAGGTCGCGACCGAATATGGCGAGCTCGCGGAGTCCGCGCAGCATCCGGACGACTTTTCCTGGGTGACCTATCGCCTGCGCAAGGAAGCGCGCTGGCACGACGGCAAGCCGGTGACGCCGGAGGACGTGATCTTCTCACTGGAGTCTCTGAAGAAGCTGAGCCCGATGTACGCCTCTTACTATCGTCACGTGGCGAAGGTGGAGAAGAGCGGCGAGCGCGACGTGAAATTCACTTTCGACGCGCCCGGCAATCGCGAATTGCCGACCATCGTGGGCGAGCTCACCGTGCTGCCGAAGCACTGGTGGGAGGGCACCGATGCGCAGGGACGCAAGCGCGACATCAGTGCGACCACGCTGGAGCCGCCGCTCGGCTCCGGTCCCTACAAGATCAAGGAGTTCGTCCCCGGGCGCTCGATCAAGCTCGAGCGCGTGAAGGATTATTGGGGCGCCAACGTCCCGAGCCAGGTAGGCACCAACAATTTCGACGAGCTGCGCTACGAGTTCTTCCGCGACAACCTTGTCGCGCTGGAGGCGTTCAAGGCCGACCAGGCCGACTGGATCGCGGAAAACTCCGCCAAGCAGTGGGCGACCGCATACGACTTCCCGGCGGTCGCCGACAAGCGAGTGATCAAGGAAGAATTCCCGATCAACGATTCCGGCCGCATGCAGGCCTTCGTCTTCAACATCCGGCGTGAACAGTTCAAGGACGCGCGCCTGCGCCGCGCCTTCAACTATGCCTTCGATTTCGAGGAGATGAACAAGCAGCTCTTCTATGGCCAGTACAAGCGCATCAACAGCTATTTCGAGGGGACCGAACTCGCCTCCTCCGGCCTGCCCGAGGGGCAGGAGCTGCAGATCCTTCAGACCGTCAAGGACAAGGTGCCGCCGGAGGTTTTCACCACGGCCTACCAGAATCCCGTCGGCGGCAATCCGGAAGCGGTGCGTGCCAATCTGCGCGAGGCGGCGAAGCTGCTGAAGGAGGCCGGCTTTGAGGTGCGTGACCACAAGCTCGTTGGTGGCTCCGGCAAGCCGCTGACGGTCGAAATCCTGGTGCAGGATCCGTCGTCGGAGCGTATCGCGCTGTTCTACAAGCCGTCGCTGGAGCGGATCGGCGTCAGCACCTCGATCCGCGTCGTCGACGACGCACAATACCAGAACCGGCTGCGCAGCTTCGACTTCGACATGATCATCGACCAATGGGGCCAGTCGCTCTCGCCCGGTAACGAGCAGCGCGAGTTCTGGGGCTCGCAGGCAGCCGACATGCCGGGGGCGCGCAACACCATCGGCATCAAGAATCCCGCGGTCGACGCACTGATCGAGAAGGTGATCTATGCCAAGAACCGCGGCGAGCTGGTCGCCGCCACTCACGCGCTCGATCGCGTGCTGTTGTGGAATTTCTATCTCGTGCCGCAATTCACCTACGGCTTCTCCCGCTACGCCCGCTGGGATCGCTTCAGCCATGCCGAGCCGTTGCCGAAATACGGCCGGTCCGGCCTGCCGACGCTGTGGTGGTATGATGCCGAAAAGGCGGCGCGCATCGGAAAACGCTCTTGAGGAAGCAATTGCGCATGGCGCAGCTTTCACGCCGGCATGTGTTGGCCTTGGGTGTCGGCGGCGTGTTCAGCGCCGCCGCGCTCCGTGGCGCGGCGGCGTCGGAGGTGCCGGCCGAAGCCCACGGCATCTCCGCCTTCGGCGATCTCAAATATCCCGCCGACTTCCACCATTTCGACTATGTCAATGTCGACGCGCCGAAAGGAGGCTTATTCTCTCTGATTCCGTCGACGCGCGGCTACAACCAGTCCCTTTTCACCTTCAATTCGCTCAACGCCTTCGTTCTGAAGGGCGAGGGCGCACAGGGCATGGACCTGACCTTCGTCTCACTGATGGCGCATGCCGGCGACGAGCCTGACGCGATGTATGGCTTTGCCGCGAAGTCGGTGCGGATCTCTCCCGACAAGCTCGGCTATCGCTTCACGATGCGGCCCGAGGCAAGATTTCATGACGGCTCGAAGCTGACCGCCCATGACGTCGCGTTCTCGATCAACGTGCTGAAGGAGAAGGGTCATCCGCTGATCCAGATCCAAATGCGTGACGTCAAGGGTGCCGAGGCGCTCGACGATGCGACCGTGGTCGTTACCTTTGCCGAGAAGCGTGCGCGTGACGTACCGCTGTACGTGGCGGGCCTGCCGATCTTCTCCAGAGCCTATTACGCGAACCGGTCGTTCGAGGAGACCACGACCGACACGCCGCTGGGCTCCGGTCCCTACAAGGTCGGCAAGTTCGAGATCAACCGCTTCGTCGAGTTCGAGCGGGTCGAGGATTGGTGGGGCGCCGAGCTGTCGGTCTGCCGCGGCAGCAACAATTTCGACGTGATCCGCTACGAATTCTATCGCGACCGCGACGTCGCCTTCGAAGGCTTCACCGGCAAGAATTACCTCTACCGGGAGGAATTCACCTCGCGCATCTGGGCGACGCGCTACGATTTTCCCGCCGTCAAGGACGGCCGCGTCAAGCGCGAAGAGGTGCCGGATCAAACGCCATCCGGCGGCCAGGGTTGGTTCATCAACACGCGGCGAGACAAGTTCAAGAATCCGAAGGTTCGCGAAGCGCTGAACTATGCGTTCGACTTCGAATGGACCAACAAAACCATCATGTACGGCGCCTATGCGCGAACGCGCTCGCCGTTCCAGAATTCGGACCTCGTCGCGGAGGGGCCGCCTTCGCCCGAGGAGTTGAAGCTGCTCGAACCCTTCCGCGGCCAAGTGCCTGATGAAGTCTTCGGCGAACCGTTCGTGCCGCCGGTGTCGGACGGCTCCGGTCAGGATCGTGCGCTGTTGCGCAAGGCGCAGCAACTGCTTCAGGAGGCGCTGCTTCCGGTCAAGGACGGCAAGCGGCTGTTGCCGAATGGCGAAGTCTTCAGCATCGAGTTCCTGACCGATGAGGCATCGTTCCAGCCGCACCACGCCTCGTTCCTCAAGAATCTAAACATGCTTGGTATCGAAGCGAACCTGCGCCTCGTCGATGCCGTCCAGTATCGCGCGCGGGTCGAATCCTTCGATTTCGACGTGGCCACAAACCGCCTGACGATGTCGGCGACGCCCGGCGACAGCTTGCGAACTTACTTCACCTCACAGGCCGCGGCGACGAAGGGATCGTACAATCTTGCTGGCGCCGCCAGTCCCGCGCTCGACGCGTTAGTCGAGAAGGCAATGGCGGCGGAAACGCGCAATGACCTGACCGTTGCCTGCCGCGCGATCGACCGCGTCTTCCGCGCCGGCCGCTACTGGGTGCCGCAATGGTACAATACCAGCCATCGCCTCGCCTATTGGGATCAGTTTGCTCATCCGGCCAACCTGCCGCGCTATGCCCTCTCCGACTACGCGAGTGGTGTGGGTGAGCGGACCTTGTGGTGGTATGATCCCACAAAGGCGGCCAAGCTCGAGCAGGCGAAACAGCCATGACCGCCTATATCGCCCGCCGCATCCTCCTGATGATCCCGACCTTGCTCGGAATCCTCTTTGTCTCCTTCGTCGTCGTGCAGTTCGCGCCGGGCGGTCCGGTCGAGCGCGTGATCGCACAGTTGTCTGGCGCCGATACCGGCGGCAGCTCGCGTATTTCGGGTGGCGGCGATTTCGCGCAGCGTGCGCCGGGCCAGCTCGGCGCCGGCGGCGATGCCATCAATTCGAAATATCGTGGCGCGCAGGGACTCGACCCCGACTTCATCAAGAAGCTGGAGGTGCAGTTCGGCTTCGACAAGCCGGCACCGGAACGCTTCGCGCTGATGGTCTGGAATTTCGCCCGCTTCGATTTCGGGAAGAGCTATTTCCGCGACGTTAGCGTGATCCAGTTGATCAAGGAGAAGCTGCCGGTCTCGATCTCGCTCGGCATCTGGTTGACTCTGATTACCTATCTGATCTCGATTCCGCTCGGTATCCGCAAGGCGGTGAAGGACGGAACGCGCTTTGACACCTGGACGTCCGCGGTGATCATCATCGGATTCGCGATCCCCGGCTTCCTGTTCGCCATTTTGCTGATCATCCTGTTCGCCGGCGGTTCCTTCTTCAACCTGTTTCCGCTGCGCGGCCTGACTTCCGACGGCTGGTCGCAATTTCCCTGGTACTGGAAGATCATCGACTATTTCTGGCACCTCACCTTGCCGCTGATCTCGATGGGCCTGAGCGCATTCGCGACCATGACGCTGCTCACCAAGAACTCGTTCCTGGACGAGATCCGCAAGCAATACGTCATGACCGCACGCGCCAAGGGATGCAGCGAGGGCCAGGTGCTCTATGGCCACATCTTTCGCAACGCGATGCTGATCGTGATCGCGGGGTTCCCGGGTGCCTTCATCCACGCCTTCTTCTCCGGCTCGCTCCTGATCGAGACCATTTTCTCGCTCGACGGGTTGGGCCTGCTCAGCTTCGAGAGTGTGCTCAACCGCGACTATCCCGTGGTGTTCGGTACGCTCTACATCTTTTCGCTCGTCGGTCTCGTGGTCAATCTGATCTCCGATCTGACCTATATGTGGATCGATCCGCGGATCGATTTCGAGGCGCGGGAGGTCTGATGACGCTGACTGCCCCAACCCCGATCGAGACCACCGCGAAGACCCCGCTGGGCGAAGCCGTGCCGATCACGCGTAAGCCGTTCGCGCCGTCGCCGCTCAACAAGCGGCGCTGGGAGAATTTCAAGGCGAACCGGCGCGGCTACTGGTCGTTCTGGATCTTCATGGTCCTGTTCGTGGTGTCGCTGTTCGCCGAGCTGATCGCCAACGACCGGCCGTTCCTGATCAAATATGACGGCCATCTCTACTGGCCGGCCTTCATCACCTATTCGGAGACGACCTTCGGGGGCGACTTCGAGACTGCCGCCGACTACCGCGATCCCTATTTGCAGAAGCTGATCAAGGACAAGGGCGGCACCATCGTCTGGCCGCTGATCCGCTACTCCTACGACACCCACAATCTCGATCTGCCGACGCCGGCCCCGTCGCCGCCGACCTGGATGCTGACGGAAGCGCAGTGCAAGCCCGTGGTCGAGAAGAAGGGGCTGAAGAGCTGCCGCGACCTCGAATACAACTGGCTCGGCACCGATGACCAGGGCCGTGACGTCGTGGCGCGACTGATCTACGGCTTCCGCATCTCGGTGCTGTTCGGCCTGTGCCTCACCATCGTCTCCTCGGTCGTCGGCGTCGCGGCAGGCGGCATCCAGGGCTATTTCGGCGGCTGGATCGATCTCACCTTCCAGCGCTTCATCGAGATATGGACCGCGATCCCCTCGCTCTATCTGCTGCTGATCCTGTCGTCGGTACTGGTGCCCGGCTTCTTCGTGCTGCTCGGCATCCTGCTGCTGTTCTCATGGGTATCGCTGGTCGGCCTCGTGCGTGCCGAATTCCTGCGCGGCCGCAATTTCGAGTACATCCAGGCGGCACGGGCACTCGGCGTGTCGAATGCGGTGATCATGTTCCGGCACTTGTTGCCGAATGCGATGGTCGCCACCATGACGTTCCTGCCGTTCATCGTGTCGTCCTCGGTGATGACGCTGACGGCGCTTGACTTCCTAGGCTTCGGCCTGCCGCCGGGCTCGCCCTCGCTTGGTGAGCTGTTGTCGCAGGGCAAGTCGAACGTGCAGGCGCCGTGGCTCGGCTTCACCGGCTTCTTCTCGGTCGCGATCATGCTGTCGCTGCTGATCTTCATCGGCGAAGCCGTGCGCGACGCCTTCGATCCGCGCAAGAC
Source organism: Pseudomonadota bacterium (assembly GCA_023388935.1). Classification (GTDB taxonomy): domain Bacteria; phylum Pseudomonadota; class Alphaproteobacteria; order Rhizobiales; family Xanthobacteraceae; genus Bradyrhizobium. The sequence goes on from JAEWFG010000012.1 coordinate 22,330, forward strand.
GTTCAGGTAGACGATGGACGCGATCAACCAGCCATTGCTTGCCGTGCGCGACCTCTCGGTGGCCTTCCACCAGGGCGGCGCCACCACGCTCGCGGTCGACAAGGTGTCGTTCCAGATCAGGCGCGGCGAATGCGTGGCGCTGGTCGGCGAATCCGGCTCCGGCAAGTCGGTCAGCGCACTCTCGATCCTGAAGCTCTTGCCCTATCCGAACGCCTCGCATCCCTCGGGCAGCATCCGCTTCAAGGGGCGCGAGTTGATCGACCAGTCCGAGCCGGAGATGCGGGAGATTCGCGGCAGCGATATCTCCATCATCTTCCAGGAGCCGATGACCTCGCTCAATCCGCTGCATACGATCGAGGCGCAGATCGGCGAGATCATCCAGCTGCACAATCCGACCAGCAACGCCGTTGCGCGCAAGCGCACGCTGGAATTGCTGACGCAGGTCGGCATTCCCGAGCCCGAAACCCGGCTGAAGAGCTACCCGCATCAGCTATCCGGTGGCCAGCGCCAGCGCGTGATGATCGCGATGGCACTCGCCAACGAGCCGGACCTCCTGATCGCGGACGAGCCCACCACCGCGCTCGATGTCACCGTGCAGGCGCAGATCCTGGCGCTGCTCGCCGAGATCCGCTCACGTCTCGGCATGAGCCTGCTCTTCATCACCCATGATCTCGGCATCGTGCGCCGCATCGCCGATACCGTCTGCGTCATGAAGGGCGGCAAGATCGTCGAGCAGGGGCCGGTCGAACAGGTCTTCAAGGCTCCCAAGTATCCCTATACGCGCGACCTGCTCGCAGCGGAGCCGAAGCCCGACCCGGCGCCGCCGCAGCCTGGTGCGCCAGTGGTGATATCGGCCGACGACCTGAAGGTGTGGTTTCCGATCAAGCGCGGCTTTATGCGCAAGACGGTCGGCCACATCAAGGCGGTCGACGGCGTCAGCGTTGCCGTACGCAAGGGCGAGACGCTCGGCGTCGTCGGCGAATCCGGCTCGGGCAAGACCACGCTGGGCCTCGCTCTGCTGCGCCTGATCTCCTCGAACGGGCGAATCGTGTTCCTGGGTAAAGATATCCAGGGCCTGCGCTTCAAGGAGATGCGGCCGTTCCGGCGCGACATGCAGATCGTGTTCCAGGATCCGTTCGGCTCGCTCAGCCCGCGCATGTCGGTCGCCGACATCATCGCGGAAGGCCTCACCGTGCATCAACCGAAACTGTCGCGCGAGGAGCGCGAGGCGCGTGTCGTCAAGGCGCTCGAGGACGTCGGGCTGAAGGCGGACACCCGCTACCGCTATCCGCACGAGTTCTCCGGCGGCCAGCGCCAGCGCATCAGCATTGCGCGCGCGGTGGTGCTGGAGCCGGATTTCGTCGTGCTGGATGAGCCGACCAGCGCGCTCGACATGCTGCTCCAGGCGCAGATGGTGGATCTGTTGCGCGAGCTCCAGCGCAAGCGCGAGCTCACCTACATGTTCATTTCGCACGATCTACGCGTCGTCGCCTCGCTCGCCAGCCATCTCATCGTGATGCGCGGCGGCAAGGTGGTCGAGGAAGGGCAGGCAGCGGAGCTATTCAAGCACCCGAAGACGGATTACACGCGCGCGCTGTTCGCGGCCGCATTCCGGCTGGAAACGGCCGGGAACGGATCGGTGGCGACATAACTTCCGTCATTCCGGGGCGCGCTGGCACGTCTTCGGGATATCAATCACATCAGGCCGAGATTGCGGACCAGCATATAGATCGCCACCGCGAATATGAGCGCAGCGAACACGGTGTTCAATGCACCCTTGCGCGCGGCGAGCGAGCCGGCGGAGCGGGCGCCGAGCAGCCCGCCGAGAACTCCACCGACGATAAATAACGCGGCAAGGTACCAATCCACCAGGCCGGACAGTGCGTAATTGGCCGCCGTAGTCAGCCCAAAGGCGGTTACCGCGACCAGAGAGGAGCCGACCGCATAGAGGATCGGCATGCCGGTTGCAGCGATCAGCGCCGGCACGATCAGAAAGCCGCCCCCGATCCCGAAGAAGCCGGATAAAGCTCCCGTGACGAGCCCCAAGGCGAGGAGCTTCGGCAGATTCTCCCGGTTGAGCCGAACCGACGGCTCGCCCAAGTCGGAGCGGCCCCTCAGCATCAGCGCGCCGACCACCATCATGACAATGGCGAACAACGCCAGCAGCTTCTGGCCCTCGACGATCTTGCCGAGGGTGGAGCCGAGAAAGGCGCCGGCCACGCCTGCGAGTGCGAATACGGAAGCGCAGCGCCACTTCACGTTGCCGGCGCGGGCGTGGTTGACGAGGTTCGCAGCAGCGTTCGCCGCGACGGCGATGGCGCTGGTCCCGATCGCTACGTGAGGATTCGGCACCCCGACCAGATAGACGAGGAGTGGCACGGCCAAAATCGAGCCGCCGCCTCCAACCAGCCCGAGCGAAAAGCCGGTTAATGAGCCAGAGGCGAGGCCGAGCGCGCCTTGGGTCAGCGACAACATGATGGGCGACTCCTCATTTCAAGCCACTGTCACGCGGCTCGTGTGACCGCGCCGTAGACGCTGCGGTTCCAAGGTGCGCGCATGAGAATGCGGGCCATGCCGCAAAAGCCGGTGACGCCGGCCGTGATCAACCCTGCGCTGACGAAGGCCGGCACGGCGAAAAACCACGACGACACGAAGAGACCGAGCAGAGTGCCGACGAAGGCAAGACTTCCGGCTCCAATCTGCACCTGGCGCTGAAGTTCCAGCGGTTGGTGCCGATCGCTCACGACCGGCAGGCCCGCCTTGCGCCAGGCGTCGAGCCCGCCTTCGATGATGAAGGCTTCGCAGGTTTCACCAAGCTTCGCCGCGAGCCGTAGCGCGTTCGCCTGGGTACGCACGCCGCTCCTGCAATGAAAGATGACCGGCCTGCCCTGATGCACGTCGAGGTCTGCCTCGTGCAGCTTCGACAAGGGCAGGTGCTGCGCGCCGGGGATGTTTTCGCGGGCGTGCTCGTCGGCTTCGCGGATATCAACGAGGAGAGCGCCGCTGTCGAGAAGACGGCGCGCCTCGGATGGCTTGATTGTGGGGAGCGACATGACTAGCTCCTCTGCTTTCCTGAATTAGTTCTTCGCTTTGACGGGCTTGCAAAACAGTCTGTGCAGCGTGGCAAAGAGTTGCTCGATGCGCGGATCGGCGATGCGGTACCAGAGCGTCTGGCTTTCGCGCCGAAAGGCGACAATGCCCTCCTCGCGCATCTTTGCGAGATGCTGCGACAGGGCAGATTGCGACAGACCCACGGCTTCCGCGAGGGAACTCACGTTGCTCTCGCCGCATTCGACGAGTTGACACAGGATCATCAGCCGACGCTCGTTGGCTAGCGCGCGCAGAATGCCGGCAACCTCAACCGCCTGCTTTTCGAAAGTCTCCAGATCGAAGGTTCGGGGAACCACTGGCCATTCCTTATTTTAGATATTGCTTATTTAGATTATGCTAATATACATGTCAAGACCAATCGAACCGGTGGCATCAGGAGGTTCAAGCCATGCCAGGACAACCCGTCATCAGTGCGTTCTTCGACGAGCCGACCAACACGGTGAGCTATCTGGTCGCCGATCCAACGACGAAGAAGGCCGCCATCATCGACCCGGTGTTTGACTACGACCACAATTCGGGCGAGGTGGACACGCGCTCGGTCGAGGCCATGCTGAACGCCGCCGAAAAGGCGGGCTACACGATCGAATGGGTGCTCGAGACGCATGCCCATGCCGACCATCTCTCGGGCGCCCCCTTCATCAAGGCAAAGACCGGCGCACAGATCGGCATTGGTGAATACATCAAGGACGTGCAGCGCATCTTCCGGCCGATATTCAACGCCAACGACCTGAAGACGGACGGCAGTGACTTCGATCGTCTCTTTCGAGACGGCGAGCGCTTCAAGATCGGCGAACTCGATGTGGAGGTGATCTATACGCCCGGGCACACGCCCGCCGACGTCTCTTACAAGATCGGGGAGACCGTGTTCGTCGGCGACACCCTGTTCATGCCGGACTACGGCACTGCGCGGGCTGACTTCCCTGGCGGCGACGCGCACAAGCTCTACCGGTCGATCAAGCGTCTCCTGACGCTGCCGCCCGAGACGCGGCTATTCATGTGTCATGACTATAAGGCTCCCGGCCGCGACACCTACGCCTGGGAGACCACGGTGCGCGAACAGCGCGAGAAGAACATCCACGTCAAGGAGGGCGTCACCGAGGATGAGTTCGTGGCCATGCGCCAGGCGCGCGATGCCAAGCTCTCGGCGCCGAGGCTGCTGCTGCCTTCTATCCAGGTCAACATCCGCGCCGGCAAATTCCCGCCGGCCGAAGCCAACGGGGTGCGCTATCTCACCATTCCGGTGACGCTGAAGGGCGGAGCGCAGACCTGCGTTTAGGCGCCGGCCAGCCGCTATCGTCTGCGACTTTGCGGATCGGTGGCGAGGTGGCTCCCGTCAGAGCCGCTTGATGGCAACGACCTCGCTGCCGGCCTGCTTGATCCGCGCGATGGCCGGCTCGATCGGCTCGATCACCGTCGCCATATGATAGGCGTTGGCGTGAACCATGGTGCTGCCGTCGCGGACGATGGCAACATGCCCCTTCCAGAAGATCAGGTCGCCGCGTTGCAGCTTGCTCCGCTCATGCGTCTCCAGCGCGCGGCCGAGACCGGCCTGCTGCATGTCGCTGTCGCGCGGACAGCCGATGCCGACAGCCTCCAGGGACACTTGCACGAGGCCAGAGCAATCGATGCCGAGGCTGCTCTTGCCGCCCCAGAGATAGGGCGTCCCGACGAAGCGATCGGCGACGGCAACGAAATCCGGTTCACGGTGATCGAGCGAGGCGAGATGTGCCTTCGGCAAGAATGTTCCGTCGCGCGTCACGGCGAAGCTGCCGTCCTCGCGCGTAATCGAAATCTTTGATCCCAGCACCAGCGTGTCGGTCGGCGGCAGCTTGATCGAAGGGCCGGGGAAGGCAAACGTCCGGAGCGCTCTCACCATATGCGTCGGTGCGGCCGAGGGCCGAGCGAACCCGGCATCCGGCAGCCAGCCGACGTAGCCGTCAGCGGCAAGTTGGCCCCAGGCCCAGCCTTCGCCGTTGCGATCATAGATCGTGACACGCTCGCCGCGCAGAGCCTGCGTCATCAGCATCGCGCTCGACGACGGCTGCTCGCGGACCGGTACGATCGCTTCGACCACCTCGAATTCCTCGCCGGTGACGAAGCGATCCGCCTGCACCTTGCCTTCGAGATATTTTGCGGCGAGGTCGCCCCGCGCCGGTGTCAGCCGCGGATCATGCATAACGCTCGCTCAGCACTGTATAGATGGCGCGTGCAGCCTGGCATTCGCCGCCTTCGGGGCGTGCGGGCTTCGCAGACGGCGTCCAGCCATAGATATCGACATGCAGCCAGCTCCTGGCCTGCTCGACGAAGCGCTGCAGGAACAGCGCGCAGGTGATCGAGCCGGCAAAGCCACCCGACGGCGCGTTGGTGATGGTGGCCGTCTTGGAGTCCAGCCACGCATCGTAAGGTGGCCACAGCGGCATGCGCCACAACGGATCGTTCTCTTTCACCGCGCAACGCGCGACGTCGGCGGCCAGCGTCTCATCATTGGTGTAAAAGGGCGGCAGATCCGGCCCCAGCGCGACGCGTGCCGCGCCGGTCAGTGTGCCCAGATCGATCAGCAGGTCAGGCTTCTCCTCGTCGGCAAGCGCCAGCGCGTCGGCAAGTACCAGCCGCCCTTCCGCGTCCGTGTTGCCGATCTCGACCGTAATTCCCTTGCGCGAGGTGAAGATGTCGAGCGGGCGGAAGGCATTGCCGGAAACCGCATTTTCAACGGCCGGAATCAAAACGCGCAGCCGGACCTTCAGCTTGGCATCCATCACCATGCGCGCGAGAGCCAGCACGTTGGCGGCGCCGCCCATGTCCTTCTTCATGATCAGCATGCCGCTCGACGGCTTCAGGTCGAGACCGCCGGTGTCGAAGCAGACGCCCTTGCCGACCAGCGTCACCTTGGGATGGGCGGGATCGCCCCAGCCGATGTCGATCAGCCGCGGTGCTCGGTCCGAGGCCATGCCGACCGCATGGATCAGCGGAAAATTCGTCTTCAAGTCCTCGTCGACGATGCAGGCGAAGCTTGCGCCGAATTCAGCGGCGAGCCCTTGCGCGGCTGCGGCGAGTTCCCCCGGGCCCATGTCGTTGGCCGGCGTGTTGATGAGGTCGCGTGCCAGCGTCGCGGCGCTCGCCACGCGATCGATCTCGGCCGTGTCGACCCCCTCCGGCGGCACCAGCCGGACGTCCGGCCGATCAGGCTTGCGGTAGCGGCCGAAGCGATAGCACCCCAGTGCAAAAGCAAGCGCCGCCAGCCGTGTATCGTGCGGCGCATTGGCAAAGCGATACGTGCCCGGCGGCAACAGCCCGGGCAGGGCGCCAGGCCGGAACAGGTCGTGCGATCTTGCACCCTCGTCCTCGAGGCCGAACAGCACCTGCGCGATGGCGCCGTCGGGCGCGGGCAACGCGAGATAGCCGCCCGGCTTGGCGGCAAAGGCGCTCGCGGCGGCGAACTGGCCTTGCGCCGGCGGCAGCGTTTCGCGCAACGCATCCCAGCTCGACTTGGTGACGAAGGTGATCGGGATGGCGGTAGGCGACGTCTCGAAGACAGAAGGCATTGGCGGGTCCGGATCACTGATCAAACGGGTCATGCGAATGGAGCAGACTTCGCAGAGTTTCGCCGTCGCTGCAATCGGCTTTGCTGCCACCGCTCAGTGAGCCGCTACTCGCAGCAAGGGGGCCATGCTAGGTTCCGGACAAAGGCCGCCAGGTGTGGAGATCGCCGGCGATCGAAGACGAAGCCTGCCGGGAGGAAATGCAATGGACGTCGTGTGGAGCATGGTCACATTCATCGGCCAGGCCGTCGAGGCGATTTTCAGCTATGTCGAGCATCATCATTGGATCTTCGCGTTCCTTGCCGGTGGCTACGTCTTCTATCTCCACGACCGCTCCGTACACGCGCGGTTCGATGCGCTCGACAAGCGCATCGACGAAATCCGCAAGCGGCTTGCCATCGAATATTGATCGGGCGCGCGAAACCATCGTCGCGCGGATCTCGTACCTGTGTTGAGAACCGTCGTTCACGAGAGCGCGGCTGCGGGGCTTTACTAGCGCTGCGGTTGTGGCATTATTGGTTGGTATTTAAAATTGTGACGTGCGGTTCTGCACGTATCGGGTTCATCCTTGCCCGGACTAGTGCCTGAACCTGATCGTCGAAGGCAATTTATTTCATCGTTTGGGCGGCGCAGCATTCGCATTGAGCGGCGCAAAATGGATAGATCGTTCGTTATTGCGCAGATTTCCGACCTGCATCTGGACGGATCAGGCCGGCTGCTTGCGACCATCGAGGCCCTCATCGCCGCTCTCCGAGAAAGGATGGCGGACTTCGCGGACGTTCCCGATCGCATCATGCTGATCACAGGCGATCTCGTGCACGATCCAACGCCGCGCGCGCTCGACGAAGCGCTCGCAGTCATCGCGTCCTTCCGGCAGACCGGGATGTTCACCGACATTCAGGCGATCGCGGGCAATCACGACGTCAAGCGCCCGAGCCAGCTTGCGGGCCGTCACGACGTCTATGATTACCTGCACCTGCCGCGTACCTCGAAAAGCGTCTATTATCGCCGGGCTGGCCTCGATCTGGTCCTGCTGGATTCCAACCGCGCGAGCCTCACGACGCTTGCGAGCGGTAATGTCGATCAGGCAGCCTACCACGCCATAGTTGCGGATTCCGCCAGGCTGAGCGTCGAACTCGCGGGCAGCCTTGGGTCGGTTGGACGCGCCGATTACGCGGAGCCGGCGGAAAACCTGGTGCGCGTGCTGGCGCTGCACCATCATCCCCTGCCGCAGGCGACCGGTGAAGGAAAGCGGTTTCTCGGTGTACCCGACGAGCCGCTGATGTATCTCGCCGCGCCCGCGACCTTCCTCGAAGCGGCCACCTCGCTCAACGTCAGTCTGGTTCTGCACGGTCACCGACATGTCGAGGGGCTGACCCGCTATTCGATCCCCGATCCGCGTGCCACGCTGAGCGGAGGTGATGAGGCGTTCTGGCGCACGATCTATGTGTTATCCTGTCCGTCCTCGACCGGACAAGCCGGTGACGATGCCGGTTTCAACATCATCCATTTCGGCTCCACGTCCCGGGCCGATTGCGCGGAGTACCAGTTCGCGATCGCCCGCTATTCGCGGTCGCGCAACGATGGCGAATTCGGGCTGCTCGACTCGAATCTGCCGGACGGCATCATCAGGTTGCCGGCAGGGCGGGATTTTTCCCGTGACCCGGCGTTCCAATCGATGATCGAGATCGCTTCGATCGCGACGCTGAAGCGGGATCAGGTCGTGCTACTGGCCCGCCGGCTTCTGACGCGCCGCGCCTTCTATGCTGGCGGCGAGGCGCGCTGGACGAATGCGCTCCACACCTATCTCGTCACCTCCCATGCCTGGGCCGATCTCGACCGCAAATTTGCAAGGTCGGGACGCAAGCATGACGTCGAGGCGCTGGCCGCGGTGACGGTGCTGCTCCGCCGGTTGATCGAGCAATCCGCGGATGTGCTCGGCATCGACGACGTTCAGCTCGATGAGCTCCGCGCAAAGCGTCTGGTCAATCGCGACGATCTTCGGCGCGAACTGCCGGGCTCGCCGCGTGCGGGCATCGATGTCGAGGCGCAGGCACTGCAAACGCTGCAATTGCTGCGGGACCTGAACGAGCGGGTGAAGGAGCTCGGCCTCGATCTCGGTCTCGGCGGAGAGGTGCCGTCGCAGACGCCGCCATGAGGGACAGGCAGGCTGACATTAACCGGCCGTTAGGGTTAACAGTCTATTGCTGGCGCGTTCCGCTCGATCAATCGGCTCGAGAGTCAAAGCGTCATGCGTCAACGGTTCAGTCTTACGCGGCTTCTTGCGTCCACGTCGCTGATCGCGGCGATCGCCATGGGCCTTGGTGGCTGCACGGCCATGCCGAAATTCTCCGACGTTACGGGGTCGGTCGGGCCACGGGCGGAGGCCGCCCCCGTCGATCCCGCGCGCGCCGTCGAAGTCTATGGCGAGCGCTACCGCGCCAATCCCAAGGACGCCGATGGGGCGCTCGCCTATGGCCAGGCCTTGCGCGCCAACGGTCAGCGCGCCCAGGCCGTCGCCGTGCTCGAGCAGGCGACCATCGCCAATCCCGGCAACAAGGCGCTGCTCGCCCAGTACGGCCGCGCGCTCGCCGACAACGGCAATTTCCAGCAGGCCTTCGACGTGCTGTCGAAAGCGCATTCGCCCGACAATCCGGACTGGCGTCTGCTCTCGGTGCAGGGCACCGCGCTCGATCAGATGGGCCGTCACGAGGAGGCGCGCGCCTATTATGCGAGCGCGCTCAAGATCGCGCCCGGAGATCCCGGCGTGCTCTCCAATCTCGGCCTGTCCTACATGCTGTCGAAGGACCTGCCCAAGGCGGAAGAGGCACTGAGGCAGGCCTACGCCTCGCCGCGCGCGAGCGCGCGAGTGCGGCAGAACCTCGGCCTGGTCGTCGGTATCCAGGGCCGCTTCGCCGAAGCCGAGACCATTGTGAAGGCGGACCTGCCGCCGGACCAGGCCGCGGCCAATGTCGCCTATCTCAAGGAAATGCTGAATCGCAGCGGCACTCCCAAGCGGACGCCGGTCGCCTCGCTTGGCCAGCCCGACTGATCAGACAGATTGTCTCGACTTGAAGCTGCAGCGCGCACCGCGCGCGGCCCGCGTCCCCGTCAATGCAGCTCAGTGATCTTGATGCCGGTCGGTCCGAGAATGACGACGAACAGCACGGGCAGGAAGAACAGGATCATCGGGACCGTCAGTTTCGGCGGCAGCGCGGCGGCCTTCTTCTCGGCCTCGTTCATGCGCATGTCGCGGTTTTCCTGTGCCATGACGCGCAGGGAATGCCCGAGCGGGGTCCCGTAGCGTTCCGCCTGCTGAAGCGCGAGACACACCGACTTGACGCCCTCGAGCCCGGTACGCCGCGCCAGGTTCTCATAAGCGACCTTGCGATCCTGCAGATAGGATAGTTCGGCCGTGGTCAGGGTGAACTCTTCCGACAGGGCGATCGACTGGCCCACGATTTCGGTGGCGACTTTCCTGAACGCCATTTCGACCGACATGCCGGATTCGATGCAGATCAGGAGCAGGTCGAGCGCGTCGGGAAAGGCGCGTTTGATCGAGAGCTGGCGCTTGGAGATCGCGTTCTTGAGGAACAGCATCGGCGCCTGGAGGCCGAGATAGGCTGCGCCGACGCAGATGCCGATCTTGATCGGCATCGGCCGCTCCATATGCGCGATCAGGAACACGTAGACGACCGAGCCGACGAGCAGCACGAGCGGGGCCACCATGCGGGCAAACAGGAAGGTGATGTAGGGTGCCTGGCCGCGATATCCCGCCATAATCAGCTTGTCGCGCGCGGCTTCCTGCGCGAGCCATTTGGTGAGGTTGAAGTCTTCGACAACCTTGGAGACGAGTTGCTTCGGCGTCTGGCGGAGCGAGACCTTATCGCTCTTGTTGAGGCGCTCACGCTCGCGCTGCCGGATGCGCTCGCGCTCGCTCGCCACCGCCTTCATGCGCTTTGAAAGACCCTCGCCGGCGAACAGCGGCATCACCAGCGTATAGACGGTGGCGCTGGCGGCGATGGCCGCCAGCAGCATGGTCATGAAACGGACGTCATGCAGTTTCGAGACGAGAAATTCGACCATACGCCACCGTCAGAAATCGAAGTTGATCATCTTCTTCATCACCATGATGCCGATCGACATCCAGACGACGCAGCCGACCAGCATGAGCTGGCCGGTGGGATGGGTCCACAGAAGCGAGATGTAGTGCGGCGTCGTGAGATAGACCAGGAACATCACGATCGGTGGCAGCGAGCCGATGATGCCAGCCGAGGCCTTGGCTTCCATCGACATCGCCTGGATTTTTTCCTTCATCTTCTTGCGGTCGCGCAGCACCTTGGAGAGGTTGCCGAGCGCTTCGGAGAGGTTGCCGCCGGACTTCTGCTGGATCGAGATGACGATGCCGAAGAAATTGGCCTCCGGAAGCGGCATACGCTCATAGAGACGCGAGCAGGCCTCGCCGAGCGGCATGCCGATCGCCTGCGTCTCGATGATGGCCAGGAATTCGCTGCGCAACGGCTCGGGCGAGTCGGCCGCGACGACCTTGATCGATTCGAACAGCGGCAGGCCCGCCTTGATGCCGCGGACGATGACGTCGACCGCGTCCGGCAACGCCGCCAGGAATTTGGCTTCGCGACGCTTCTTCAGGAAGCCGAGGGCCCAACGCGGCAGGCCGAAGCCTCCGGCAAAGGCGAGGCCGGCGGCGCCGAGCATGCCGCCCCCGACGAACAGGGCGGCTGCGGCCAGCACACCCGCCACGACGGCCGACACGATCCAGAATTTCTGCGGTGTCCAGCCGAGCCCGGCCTGCGACAGGCGGACGCTGAGCGGGACGCTCTTCTCCTGCTGCCGCCGCGCCTCGAGATCCTTGAGCGAAGTCTCGACCTGCTCACGGCGCGATCGCTGGGTCTTCTCGGTCTGCTTGGCTGCTGGCGCGTCGGCACGCGCGATCGAGGCGCGGCGGCCTTCCGCCTTCCGTTCCCCGGACAGCAGTGGATAAAGGAAGACCCAGGCGATGCCGCCGACGGCGGCAGTGGCGAGGAAGGCGAGGGCGAGGACCTGCATGTTCATGGCGGCGCTGACCTGCTCACGTCTTCGACGTCACTTCCGCCGCGTCGAGCGCAGCGGCAAGGCGCTTCTCCTCGCCGTAATAGCGGGCGCGTTCCCAAAACTTCGGGCGGCCGATGCCGGTTGAGCGGTGCTGGCCGATGATCTTGCCGTTGGCATCTTCGCCGATCAGGTCGTAGAGGAAGATGTCCTGGGTGATGATAGTGTCGCCTTCCATGCCCATCACCTCGGTGATGTGGGTGATGCGGCGCGAACCGTCGCGCAGGCGCGCGGCCTGGACGATGACGTCGATCGAGGCGCAGATCATCTCGCGGATGGTTCGCGAGGGAAGCGAAAAGCCGCCCATCGTGATCATGGATTCGCAGCGCGACAGCGCCTCGCGCGGATTGTTGGCGTGGAGCGTACCCATTGAGCCGTCGTGGCCGGTGTTCATGGCCTGCAACAGGTCGAAAGCCTCGGGGCCGCGGACTTCGCCGACGATGATGCGTTCGGGGCGCATACGCAGGCAGTTGCGCACCAGCTCGCGCATGGTGACCTGGCCTTCGCCTTCGATGTTGGGCGGACGGGTTTCGAGCCGCACCACGTGAGGCTGCTGCAGCTGCAGTTCGGCTGCGTCCTCGCAGGTGATGACGCGTTCGTCGTGCTCGATGTAGTTGGTCAGACAGTTGAGCAGCGTGGTCTTGCCCGAGCCGGTACCGCCGGAGATCAGCACGTTGCAGCGTACGCGGCCGATGATCTGGAGGATCTCGGCGCCCTCCGGCGAGATCGCGCCGAACTTGACGAGCTGATCCAGCGTCAGCTTGTCCTTCTTGAACTTGCGGATGGTGAGCGCAGGACCGTCGATCGAGAGCGGCGGCACGATGGCGTTGACGCGGGAGCCGTCGGCGAGGCGAGCGTCGCAGATCGGCGAGGATTCGTCGACGCGCCGGCCAACCTGGCTGACGATGCGCTGGCAGATGTTGAGGAGCTGCTGGTTGTCGCGGAAGCGGATTCCGGTTCGCTGAATTTTGCCGCCGACTTCGATGAAGACGGTGCCGGCCCCATTCACCATGATGTCGGCGATGTCGTCGCGCGCGAGCAGAGGCTCGAGCGGACCGTAGCCGAGCACGTCGTTGCAGATGTCGTCGAGCAGTTCCTCCTGCTCGGCGATCGACATCACGATGTTCTTGATCGCGATGATCTCGTTGACGATGTCGCGGATTTCCTCGCGCGCCGACTCCGAATCGAGCTTGGCGAGCTGGGCGAGGTCGATGGCCTCGATCAGCGCGCCGAAGATGGTCGCCTTGACCTCGTAATAATTGTCCGAGCGTCGGGTTTCCATGGTCGGCGCAGGCTTCGCCGGGGCAAGCGGCGGCGAGGCGACAGCCGGCGGGGGCGGCGCGCGCAATACCGCGGGCGCCGGAGCCTGGGCAGGCTCTGGCGACACGGCGCCGGGCTTCGGCGCCCGAAAGTCGGTGTCTGTTCCGCTACGCTTACCGAACACTTAACAACTCCATGCGGCGGCTATTTTCCCCGCAACTTCTCAATCAGGGGTGAAAGCAAGGACGACTTTTGCTTCTTCGTCTCGCTGCGGCCGGTCAGGCGCTGGGCGATCTGAAGGAACATCTCGATTGACTTGTGGTTGGCCGAGATCTCCGCGATCATCTGGCCGTTGTTGGCCGCCGAGCCGAAGATCTGCGGCTCGAACGGGATCGAGACGATTGGCTGGCTCTCGATCGCCTTGGCGAACTCTCCGGCGGCGATTTCGGGCCGTTTCGGGACACCGACCTGGTTCAGGCAGTAGAGCGGCGGCCGGTCGTTGGGCCGCGAGGCCTTCAGGAGGTCGAACAGGTTCTTGGTGTTGCGCAGGTTGGCGAGGTCCGGCGCCGCCACGATGAGGATGTCGTCCGCCCCGATCAGAGCGCGCTTGGTCCAGCCCGACCACTGGTGGGGGATGTCGAGCACGATGCAGGGCATGGTGGCGCGCAGCGTGTCGAACACGGCGTCGAAGGCGTCAACGCCGAAATCATAGACCCGGTCGAGCGTCGCGGGCGCCGCCAGCAGACTGAGGTGGTCGGTGCATTTCGACAGCAGGCGGTCCATGAAGGCCGTATCGACGCGGTCGGGCGAGAACACGGCGTCAGCAATACCCTGCGGCGGGTCCTGATTATAGTCGAGCCCGGCGGTGCCGAAGGCGAGGTCGAGATCGGCGACGACCGCGTCCATCGCAAGGTCGCGCGCGATCGCCCAGGCGACGTTATGGGAGATGGTGGAAGCACCGACGCCGCCCTTTGCGCCGACCACGGCGATGATGCGGCCGACCGCCTTGGCTTCCGGCGCCGAGAACAGGTTGCAGATCGAGCGCACCACATCGATCGCGCCGACCGGCGCGAGCACGTAGTCGCTGACACCGCGGCGCACCAGCTCGCGGTAGAGCGTGACGTCGTTGATGCGGCCGATCACGACCACCCGGGTGCCGGCGTCGCAGACGGTGGCGAGCTGGTCGAGCCCGCCCAAAATGTCGCTCCGGGCGTCGCTTTCGAGCACGATCACGTTCGGCGTGGGTGCCGAGCGGTAGGCTTCGATCGCGGCCGCCATGCCGCCCATCTGGATCTTCAGATGGGCCTTGCCGAGCCGGCGATCCTCGCCGGCCGCCTGCACCGCGGCAGCGGTCTCCACGGTCTCGCAGAAAGCCTGGACCGACACGCGCGGTGCGGGTGCAATATGCTCCTCGACCGGCGGGAGAGATACCTCCGGCTGCTCTTCTTGAGTCTGGCGAGCGTAGTTGATCATTTGCCGGTGTCGCTTAGTTTGGCCTTGTCGGCGTCAGGATAGCGGATCGACGTCACGAGTCCCTTGCGATACTTTTCGAGGGTGGTGGTCTGACGCGCCGTGTAGCCCGGCGTTTCCGGTCGTGGTTGCTCGAGGTCCGTCGGATTGTCGACCATTGCCGCGAGGTTGCGCTGATAGGCGCAGCCGTAATTGTAATAGTCCTTGTTCTCGAACCAGCTCTTGTTCTTTATCGAAGGGCCGATGTCCTCCGGCCACAAGCCGCAGGGACCCGCGACCGCTGCGATCCTTGAATAGGTGAGCCGGATCGGCGGCAGGAAACGCTTGTCTTCCGGCCTGTAGGGGCGGACGCTGACGCCACGCGGCGGAATACCTGCCGCCGCCAGCATCGACTGGATCTCACGCATCGTCTCCGCGGCAGGTCGCGCATTGGGCGTGCCGGAGGGCACGTCGATATGGATGGCGCCGGTGCCCTCGCGCAGCCAGGTTGACGCGACGCCCATCACGTCGGCGCGTTGGGCGGCGGTCAATCCGCCGCGGGCGTGGCCGACGAAGACGACGATCGAGCGGTTCTGTTCCTCGATCGCGATCGGATGACGCTGCCTGTAGTCGTCCGGAATGGAGGCGGTGACCGATTCGTCGTGCTTGCAGCCACCGAGCGCGAGCGCGATGCCGACGAGCGCGCCACCGAAGCCGATGGTGCGTTTGCGAATCTGGGGTGGTGTTATGGTCATCGTGAAGTCCCCGTTCCGCTTCAGTCGGTGATGAAGCCGTAGGTGCCGCGGTAGTTCCTGGCCGGTTCGGTCCGGCCGGGCACGCCGTAGATGCGGTTGATGTTGCCGAGCAGCTCGGCCTGCGGATCGGAGGGCGCGGAGAAGCCGTCATCCGGCCGCGACAGATCCTTTTGTGCCACTGCGCGAACGATATAGGGCGTCACGATCACGACCAGCTCGGTCGCGTTGTTGACGAAGTCGCGGCTGCGGAACAGCGTGCCGAGGATCGGGAGCTGCATCATGCCGGGCAGCCCGTTGATCGCCTGCTTGGTCTGGTTTTGGATCAGGCCGGCCATTGCCATCGCGCCGCCGGAGGGAATTTCCAGCGAGGTCTCGGCCCGGCGCGTGGTTAGCGAGGGAATGGTAACTCCGGTAATGGTGATCGCATTCTGCATCGACACGTCTGATACTTCCGTCATCAGATGCAGGCTGATACGGCCTTCGCTCAACACGACCGGCGTGAAATTCAACGAAATGCCGAATTTCTTGTACGTGACCGTTTGAGTACAGACCAAGGGTCCCGCGGGGCCGGGTGCGCAAGTGGGTGCGCCTCCCGGAACCGGGAATTCGCCGCCGGCGATGAATGTTGCCGATTCTCCGGAGATCGCGGTCAGGTTCGGTTCGGCCAGCGTGCGGATCACGCCCGCGGCTTCCATCGCACGCAGGGTGGCCTGCACCGAGGGGGTGGCGCCGAATTTGGCGCTCAGACTGTTGCCGTCCACGAGGTTGTGGCCAAGCGCAGAGAACGGGTTCGTGTTGGCGAAGTTCACCACCGAGGTGCCGTAATTGAGGTTTGCCGAAAGGTCGATGCCGAGCTGCTTGACGATGTTGCGCTGGACTTCGGCGACCGTCACCTTCAGCATGACCTGGTCGCGGCCGCGGACCACGATCGAGTTCAGTACCTTGTCGGGGCCACCGGCGAGGCGCGCGGCGAGGTCGTTGGCCTGCTGGGCTTCGATCGGGTTCGCCGCCGTGCCTGTCAGGACGATGCCGTCGCCGAGTCCGTCGATCTGGATGTCGGAATTGGGCAGGATCTGCCTCAGCGCGGCCCGCGCGCCGTTGAGGTCGCGCTTGACCGCGATGTCGTAGGCCGCAATCTGCTGGCCGGCGGAATCGAAGAACACGATGTTGGTCTGGCCGACCGTAGCGCCGATGATGTAGGCGCGCTGCGCCGAGCGGACCACCGCATTGGCGACCTTGGGGTCGGCGACCAGCACGTCCTTGATGTCGCGCGGCAGGTCGATCACGATGGACTTGCCGACGCCGAGCGAGAGGAAACGCGCGTTCATCTGGCCGTCGGCGGCGACCGGCGCCACGGGGCGGTAGTCGGCGGCGATCACGGGGGTGAGCACCGGGTTGAGCGCCAGCGCGAGGGCGGCCGAGAACGACAGGGCGCGAACCGCGGAGGTTCGCATCGTCGCCAAATCTGCCCTGCATTTCATATCGACTGTCCTCATCGTGCTTTCGCCGTCTGGGTCGGAATGCCGTAGCGAATGATCGAAACGCCCTCGCGCTTCTGCGCGGACTCGTCGAGCGTGATCTCGCTCATCTTGACGTCGACGATGCTGCGCAGCGCCAGCGACAACGTGCCGCTCTGGCGGGCAGCGGAAAGCGTCGCAGTCTGCGCAGGATTGAGCTCGAGGGTGACGGTCTTGCCGATCACCGCGTTCTGGCCGTCCTTCTCCTTCGGCGCCTGGTCGATCGCCAGCACGCGAACATTGGCCAGGATGATCTCGGACGAGACGATGTCCGGGGCGCCGTTGTTCTGGTCCGGGTTCTTGAGACGGCGAGTCAGAAGGACGTCGACGCGATCGTTGGGCAGGATGAATCCGCCTGCGCCGGTCTCCGGCGAGATCTCGGTCGAGATCGCGCGCATGCCGGTAGGCAGGATTGCCGCCATGAAGCCGGAGCCCTCGGCCTTGACCAGCTTCTGATCGCGGATCGGCTCACCCTGA
Organism: Pseudomonadota bacterium; assembly: GCA_023388935.1. Taxonomy (GTDB): domain Bacteria; phylum Pseudomonadota; class Alphaproteobacteria; order Rhizobiales; family Xanthobacteraceae; genus Bradyrhizobium. The sequence goes on from JAEWFG010000012.1 coordinate 39,547, forward strand.
ATGAAAGGAGCGCGCGCGATCGAACCGGTGACCTGGGTCGCGCCCTCGGGACGCTCGTTGCGGCGGATGAAGGTGGTGCTTGCGGTCGCGGACGGCCAGCTCTGCCATTGCACATCTTCCGGCTTGACGGTCTGGCCGAGGCCGATGTCGTTCTTGGCGACCAGTACGTCGACGGTGGGAAGCTGCGCGACCGGAGCCGGGGCCGGCGCAGAATGGTCCGAGCCGCTCGCGAGGTACGCGGCGACGCCGCCGGCGCAGATGGCGACCGTCAGGACGACAATGCGTGCCCTATTCATACGCTTCACTTTCCAACAAAAACGCCGCGACGCTGCCGCCGCCGTCATCGGCAGTTGACCAGCTATTCGTCAAAGCATGGTTAATGAGGCGTATCTAAATCGCCTTAACGTCGGGTTGACCCGAAGTGTTCAGCGCAGCGTGAAGTGAGCGAGGTCGATCGCCTTCACCCACTCGGTCTCCGGGTAGACCATCAGTGCGCTCAGTGCGAGCGCGATGCCGTAGGGAATGCCGCTCTCCTTGGCGTGCAGCCGTGCGAGCCAGGGCTGGCCCGCCAGCCCGTAGGGCAGCGGCCATTGCCGGAACTGGAGCAGGAGCAGCGTCAACGCCCCGCCGAACAGCGAGGCGTAGAGCAGGAAGTTCATCAGTTGTGCGAAACCGAACCAGAGCGCGACGGAAGCCGTGACCTTGGCGTCGCCGCCGCCGACCCAGCCCATCGCAAAGCAGGCGAAGGCCACGACCAGCAGAAGCGCGCCGGCGCCGAGATGAGTCAGCATCTCGTAGGGGGCCATGCCACCGGCGAGCGCGAGCACGAAGAAGCCCGCGACCAGCGCCATCGACACGCGGTTCGAGATGGTCATCGTGAAGAGATCGCTCGCGGCCGCGAACGCCATCAGGGCCGGGAAGAGCAGAAGGCGCGCAAGGTCGAGGATCATGGGCTGCGTCTCGAGGCCTGGTTTATCGCGGGATCTGGCGTCGCCGCATGCTAGCCGGCAGTGCTAAACAAACCGACAACGGCGGCAGCGGCCTTGCGAGGTGGAAATCGCCGCGGACACGCTCACCACAGGCTGGCAATGCGCGCGGCGAGCGCGACCGTTGCAAGCAGCAGTGCAAGGCAGACCCAGTAGGCCGGCGATTGGGCCTGGGCCTGCTCCGCCTCGCTCGCCGCAATCGCGGCATTGGTTCTGTACTTGCGCAACGCCACTGGAACTCGCCGTGCCAAAAAACAAAGGCCCCGGAGGTCCGGGGCTTTTGCCGTCGTTGTCGGTCGCTTACTTCAGCGAGGTGCTGATCGAGCCGAACTTGGTGTTCAGCGTGCTGCCGAGACTGTTGACGACGGTGATGATGGCCAGCGCGATGCCGGCGGCGATCAGGCCGTATTCGATGGCGGTGGCGCCGGATTCGTCGTTCGCGAAACGGGCAATCAGGTTCTTCATGAACAAAACTCCATCTGGGGTGAGATCGCCTCGTTCGGCGCTGGCATTGACGCGATGACCATGAGAGCCGAGCTCTTTCGGTCGAGTTAATTCGATCGTGCAAACCCGCTTCCTGCGAGATGCTTTTGGCCAGAGTGAATTTCGTCTTAAGGCGGCAATTGCAATTCGCCTCGGTTCCGAATGTGCCGCAAGCGCGCCGCCAGCTTCATCCTCCCTTAAATTTCGCGGAGTAGGCGTAGGCGGGACCAGCAATTCGGAAGAGAGAGGTGAGGATGTCGAGCCTGCCCATGCAAGTCGCCCTGATGCTCGGAGAGACCATTACCAAGGTGGTCCCCGTCACCTTCTTGCTCGCGCTGGTCTTCACTGTGCTCGAGCATTTCTGGGCGTGTAATCCCGGCGCGCCGTGGTGGCGCAAGCGGGAGATCGTCACCGACATCTGCTACTGGTTCTTCGTTCCGGTGTTCGCCCGCACCATGCGGATCGGCCTCTTGATCGTCGGCGCCGGCCTCGTCTTCAACATCCACGATGCCGACGATCTCATCGCCTTCTACGACAATGGCCACGGCCCGCTGGCGCAGTTGCCGCTCTGGGTCCAGGCTGTGCTGTTCCTGGTCCTGAGCGACTTCATGCTTTACTGGCTGCACCGGTTGTTCCACGGCGGCGAGTTCTGGAAGTACCATGCGATCCATCACTCCTCGGAGGAGCTGAGCTGGATTTCGGCGGCCCGCTTCCATCCCGTCAATCTCGTGCTCGGCACGATCGGGGTCGACGTCGTATTGCTGATGGCCGGCATTTCCCCGAACGTCATGGTCTGGGTCGCCCCGTTCACGACATTCCATTCGGCCTTCGTGCACGCCAACCTGAACTGGAGCTTCGGACCGTTCAGATATTTGCTGGCGACGCCGGTGTTCCACCGCTGGCACCACACCCCGCTCGAAGAGGGCGGCGACACCAATTTTGCCGGGACGTTCCCGATCTGGGACGTGTTGTTCGGCACCTTCCGCATGCCGGAGGGGAAGCTCCCGCTCGATTACGGCAAGGACGAAGCGACCATGCCGAAGGAGATCGCGGGCCAGCTCGCCTATCCATTCCGCCGCTAGGACGGGAATGGGGCCGCAAAACGCCAGTCCGTTCAAACAATAGTTGGCGAATTTGCGGAACGTTCATGAATTGCGGGCAGGTTAGTCGGGTCGGGCACCGGCTCCGCATTGAGTATAGCTTCTGCCGGTTTGTGACGTCCCGGGAGTAAGAGTATGCGTAAAGAGTTGCTGCGCCATCACGCGCGCGTCTGTCTTCTGGTTGCGGCTGCGGTGCTGGCATCGCCGGCTGCCGGCCTTGCCGAGCCCACCGCCGACACCATCGCCGTCAATGTCGACCAGGCTAGGCTGGTACGGCTGCCGGGCAAGGTGGCGACCATCGTGGTCGGCAATCCCCTGATCGCCGACGTCACGCTCCAGCCCGGCGGCATGATCGTCGTCACCGGGAAGGGCTACGGCGCCACCAATTTCATCGCGCTCGACCGGGGCGGCGAGATCCTGGTCGACCGCCAGATCCAGGTTGAAGGTCCGAGCGACCGGCTCGTCACCGTCTATCGCGGGATCGAGCGCGAATCCTACAGCTGCATGCCGGTTTGCCAGCGTCGCGTGACGCTCGGCGACAGCGACAACTACTTCAACAACACGATGAACCAGGCCGGTACGCTGAGCAGCAGTGCCAGCGGCAACGCCAGCGCGGGCGCCAAAACCAACTAGCAAGACCGATTGGCGGGTTTGCCCGGGCAGGATCGCGCGGTCCGCCCGGACACGCGCTCGTGCGTGGACGAGTTCTCCTCTTCGCGCGCCTCGGGTCGTTCGTGGTTTACACACCCTTAACGGAGCGGTCCGCTGGGTGGGGATTGCCTGAAACACTTAAACAATCAGTTTCCACTATTGAACGGGGCAGATGATCGCCGTTGCCAAGGGAATTTGACCCGATGCCATCGCCTGCACCTACGAGGTTCACGCTCCGGACCGCGCTGCGCCGGTTTCGCGGCAACCGCCGCGGCTCCGCAGCCGTCGAGTTCGCGCTGGTCGCACCGATCTTCTTCGCGCTGCTGTTCGCCATCATCGAGACGGCGATCGTGTTCTTTGCAGGCCAGGTGCTCGAGACCATCACGCAGAATTCCGCGCGCGTGGTGCTGACCGGGCAGGCGCAATCCGGATCGGTGACGTCCTGCGCGGTGTCCGGGGTGAGCACGCCCTGCACGCAAACGACGTTCAAGAATTACGTCTGTAGCCAAATCCCGGCGCTGTTCGATTGCAGCAAGCTCTATGTCGACGTCACGAGCTTCTCGTCCTTCTCCGCGGTGACGCTGCCGACCCACATCGATCCCTCCGGAAACTTCGACGCGACCATGAACTATAGCCCGGGCAACGCAGGCGACATCGTGGTGGTGCGGCTGTTCTACCAGTGGCCGCTGTTCGTCACCGGGCTCGGCTACAACATCTCCAATCTCGCGGGCAACAAGCGGCTGCTGGTGGCCACGGCCGCGTTCAAGAACGAGCCTTACTAGGGCCAATGGATCGGGGCGAAAGGATGCAGGCGATCGTAAAGATCTGGCGGAGGGGCCGCTGTGCTGCAGGCGAATTCGTCGCCGACAGCAGGGCGCTCGCTGCAACCGAATTCGCGGTGATCGTGCCGCTGATGCTGGTGTTGTTCTTCGGCACGGTCGAGTTCTCGTCGGCGGTGGCGGTCAATCGCAAGGTGACGCTGATGGCGCGGACGCTGTCGGACATCACCTCGCAGTCGACGTCGGTCGGCGATGCCGACATGACCAATTTCTTCGCGGCCTCGACCGGCATCATGACGCCGTACGCCACCACGCCGGTGGCGGCGACGATCACCGAACTCTATGTCGATCCCTCGACCAAGCAGGCGCATGTGCAGTGGAGCAAGGGGTCCGCGCCGCGGACGCAGAAGACTGCGGTCGCGATTCCTCCGACGCTTGCGGTCGGCGACACATATCTGATCTTCAGCGAGGTCAGCTACTCCTACACGCCTTCGGTCGGCTATGTGCTCAAGAACTCGATCACGCTGAGCGATGTCGCCTACACGCGCCCGCGCCAATCCACCTGCGTCTATTACAGTCCGGCTACGGCCTGCACGACATATTGAATGTATCCGCGCCGCCGGACACGAAAAAAGGCCGTGCGTCGCGCACGGCCTTTTCCTTTGGTTTGTACGTCTGGTCGGGCCCCAAGGCCCGGGCAGCTCAGCCTGCGGAGCGGAGATTGTCCGCCGCCGACTTGCCGGAGCGGCGATCGGCCACGATCTCGTAGGACAGCTTCTGGCCCTCGCGCAGCGTGCCGAGGCCGGCGCGTTCAACGGCGCTGATGTGAACGAAGACGTCTTGGCCGCCATCGTCGGGCTGGATGAAGCCAAAACCCTTGGTCGCGTTAAACCACTTCACGGTTCCCATGCTCATGGGGGTAGTCCCTTCTCAGATAACACAATGTAAGAGCCTACTTGCGCAGGCAGGTTAGATCGAATTTTTGGAAGGGTCGTCAGCGTGTCTGAACCGGCTGTACCGGTGGATGCTAATGTCGTCCGGCCGAAAATCGATTAAATCAATTTATTGGAAATGGGGCTTCAAAACAATCCTGACGTGCACGATTTTTTGATCCGCCGTGTTGCCCATGGCGGATCAGCTGCAGGTCAGATTTGGTTCCGCGGTCGCGTGCTTGAAGCGGATCAGCGGCGGCGGAACTGGCCACCGCGCTGTCCAGGACGCGGAGGTCCACCCGCCGTGCTGGGACGTTCGTCCTTGTGACGGAAAATCAGCCGGCCCTTTTCCAGGTCATAGGGCGACATCTCCACCGTCACGCGGTCGCCCGCCAGGGTCTTGATGCGGTTCTTCTTCATCTTGCCGGCGGTATAGGCAACGATCTCGTGTCCGGCGTCGAGCTGCACGCGGTAGCGCGCGTCTGGGAGGATTTCCGTGACCAGTCCTTCGAACTGGATCAGCTCTTCCTTAGCCATGAATGTCTCCAGGTCGTGGACGGCTAGTGCGAATAGGGTTTGCGGTTCGGTTGGCCGTTCGGCCGACTCTCACGGCGCAAAAAGGCCACGCCTTGTATCCCATCAGGCGTGCCAGCGCTATGCGCAGAACGCTGTTCCGGACGATCGGCTGGCGAAGAATGCTTATTTCCACCGGAGCGGCGCCGGCGAGACCCATTCGAGGCCTTCGGGCCATTGCCGGGCCTTGCGTCGACATGCCTTGCGTCGCCATGCCGTCCCTCACCGGGCCTTCCGTCGCCCTGCTTGCCGGCGCCATGGTGGCGCCCGTCGGCATGCCTTTCGTCCGAACGCCGTCCGTCACCGTGCCGTGCGCCTTGCGGACGCTGGCCTGGGCGGCCGGGCCGGCCTTGTCGTTGCTGCGACGGGACAGGGCCCGCATCGCGGCGGCCCGCGTCGGTGCGGTGGTCCTCCCGCGGCAGCGCCACCCGGATCAGCCGCTCGATGTCGCGGAGATAGCTGAGCTCCTCGCCACCGGCGACCAGCGAGATCGCGGTGCCGTCGGCGCCGGCGCGCGCGGTGCGGCCGATACGGTGCACATAGGTCTCGGGGACGTTCGGTAGGTCGAAATTGATGACGTGGCTAATGCCGTCGACGTCGATGCCGCGGGCGGCGATGTCGGTGGCGACCAGGGTGCGGATCTCGCCGGTGCGAAACTGGGCGAGCGTCCGCTCACGATGGTTCTGCGACTTGTTGCCGTGGATGGCGTTGGCAGCGATGCCAGCCTTGGCCAGCGTCTTCACCACCTTGTCGGCGCCGTGCTTGGTGCGGGTGAAAACCAGTGCGCGGTTGATCGGCTCGTCCTTGAGGAGCTTGGTCAGGAAGGCCGGCTTCTCCGAGAAATCGACCTGGAGGATGCGCTGGTTGATCCGCTCGGCGGTCGAGGAGACCGGGGTGACCGCGACGCGGGCGGGGTCACGCAGCATCGCGTCGGCGAGCTCGGCGATGTCCTTCGGCATGGTGGCCGAGAAGAACAACGTCTGCCGCTTGATCGGCAGCTTGGCAACGATTTTGCGGATGTCGTTGATGAAGCCCATGTCGAGCATGCGATCGGCTTCGTCGAGCACGAGGAATTCGACGCTGCCAAGCTTCAGCCCGTTGCTCTGCACGAGGTCGAGCAGGCGGCCGGGAGTGGCGACCAGCACCTCGACACCCTGCATCAGGGAGCGGACCTGGCGGCCCATCGGCACGCCGCCGATGGCGAGCGTCGAGGACAGGCGGATGTGGCGGCCATAGGCGTTGAAGCTGTCGAGGATCTGGCCGGACAGCTCACGGGTGGGTGACAGCACCAGAACGCGGGCCGTCTTCGGCTGCGGCTTGATGCGGTGCTCGAGCAGGCGGTGCAGGATCGGCAGCGCGAACGACGCGGTCTTGCCGGTTCCGGTCTGCGCAATGCCAACGACGTCCCGGCCGGTCAGTGCCAGCGGGATGGTCTGGGCCTGGATGGGGGTGGGGGTGACGTAGTTTTCTTCACGAAGAGCGCGTGCGATGGGTTCGGCGAGGCCGAAATCCTGAAACGAAGTCAAAAGGTGGGTTCTTTCCATGTCAAAAGCGGGCACCCGTCGCAGTCAGCGGGGCGCGCTGAAAAGGGTGTCGAGAGGACACCTGCGTGTTTGGGGTGTCAGATGGCTTGGTGTGAGGGGGCAAGCCAGAGGCCCGAACGGGCTTAAGAACACGCGGCTCGCAACGACCCCTTGATTCGCAAGAGGTCTCGCTCAGTCATATGGAACATTGAGGGGGCGCTTTCAAGGCACGCTCGCCTCAAAAGGCAAATTGCGGTGCGGAAATAGTAGTGCCGGAAATTTAGACAGAGGCGCAATCTTGCTCAGAAAATGAACTGCATGCCTCATTGGCATACATTTTATTCGCCCAAGTTTTGAGCAGCCTGACCGCGGCGAAATTCAAATCGCAGAGAAATTATCTCATCCAACCAATGAGTTGGCGGGCGCTTAGCCCATGGCATGGTTCTTGCGATTCCGTTGGTCGCAGGCGGCCGTGGGGCCGTTTCGCAGCGTTTTTCACGTCTGCGTCAGGGAGATAATAAACTCATGGTTACCAAATTCACTCACGATACAGCGGCATCATTTGGCCGCCGCGGCGTGCTCGCCGCGACCGTCGGACTGATGCTTGGTCTGGCTTCATTGACCGGCGCGAAGGCCGCGGACGACACCATCAAGGTCGGCGTGCTTCATTCTCTTTCCGGCACCATGGCCATCAGCGAAACCACGCTGAAGGACACCATCCTCTTCCTGATCGACGAGCAGAACAAGAAGGGCGGCGTGCTCGGCAAGAAGCTTGAGGCGGTCGTCGTCGACCCCGCTTCGAACTGGCCGTTGTTCGCCGAAAAGGCGCGCGAACTGATCACCAAGGACAAGGTCGCTGTCGTGTTCGGCTGCTGGACCTCGGTGTCGCGCAAGTCGGTGCTCCCGGTGTTCAAGGAGCTGAACAACATCCTGTTCTACCCCGTGCAGTACGAGGGCGAGGAGAGCGAGCGTAACGTGTTCTATACGGGTGCCGCGCCGAACCAGCAGGCTATCCCCGCCGTCGACTACCTGATGAAGGACGAGAAGGTAAAGCGCTGGGTGCTCGCGGGCACCGACTACGTCTATCCGCGCACCACCAACAAGATCCTGGAAGCCTATCTGAAGTCCAAGGGGGTCGCCCAGGAAGACATCATGATCAACTACACGCCGTTCGGTCATTCCGACTGGCAGACGATCGTGGCCGACATCAAGAAGTTCGGCTCCGCCGGCAAGAAGACCGCGGTGGTCTCGACCATCAACGGCGACGCCAACGTTCCCTTCTACAAAGAGCTCGGCAACCAGGGCATCAAGGCGAAGGACATCCCGGTGGTCGCGTTCTCGGTGGGTGAGGAAGAACTCGCCGGCATCGATACCAAGCCCCTGGTCGGTCACCTCGCGGCCTGGAATTACTTCGAGTCGATCAAGACACCGGCGAACGAGAAGTTCATTAAGGAGTGGCAGGCCTACACCAAGAATCCGAAGCGCGTGACCAACGACCCGATGGAGGCGCACGTGATCGGCTTCAACATGTGGGTGAAGGCCGTCGAGAAGGTGCAGTCGACCGATCCGGACAAGGTGATCGATGCGCTTCCCGGCATCGAGACGCCGAACCTGACCGGCGGCGTGTCGAAGATGCTGCCGAACCACCACATCACCAAGCCGGTGTTCATCGGCGAGATCAAGGGCAACGGCCAGTTCGACGTGGTCTGGAAGACCCCGGGCCTCGTCGCCGGCGATGCCTGGTCGAAGGAGCTGGAAGGCTCGAAGGATCTGATCGGCGACTGGGTCGGCAAGAAGTGCGGCAACTTCAACACCAAGACCAATAAGTGCCTCGGTTCGGGCTCCTGATCGAAGAGCACTCGCCTAAGGTCTGACGATCCATTGCGCGATCGGGGAAGGCGGTGATCCCGCCGCCTTTCCCCACCCATTTCTGCCGGGGTCATTCACAGTGCCAGCCAATCTGTCCGCCCGTCTCTGTTCGCTTGCGCTCTCGTTGTTTCTGATCGCGTTCGCTGTGCCGGCCCTTGCCGGTCCGTTCGAGGATGCGGTCGCCAAATTCGCCAACGATGATTATTCCGATACCGAAGAGGCGATCGGCGTGGTCGCGAGCAGCGGCAATACGCTGGCCTTCCCGATCATCAGCGCGCTCCAGGACGGTCGCCTCATGGCCGATCCGGACAGCAAGAAGGTCTACGTCACCGGTACCGACGGCAAGTCGATCGATGCCGCGACCGGCGAGCCCGTGGCCAGCGTTCCCGACAGTGCGAGCGCGGTCCGCCTCAACAACCGCCTGCGCCGCAGCGTCGACGCCGCGCTCGGCAGCCTGACGCTCCAGTCGCCGGATGTCGGAACGCGGCTCCAGGCCGCGCAATCCGTCTTCAAGTCGCATGAGGAGACCGCGCTCGAAGCCGTCGATGGCGCGCTCGCCAAGGAAACCAACAAATCCGTCAAGGCGGCGCTGGGCGAAGCCCGCGCGGCGATCCTGTTGTTCAAGTCGGACGCCACCGAGGTCGAGAAGCTCGAGGCGGTCGCCACCCTCAAGGCGCGCGGCGACCAGGAGGCGCTGGCGCTGCTCACCGACATGAGCGATCAGCCCGCCTCAGTGACCAAGGCCGCGGCGAGTGCGGTCGGCTCGATCCAGAGCTCGCTCGCGGTCTGGTCGACGGTGCAGAATGCCTGGTACGGCCTCTCGCTCGGCTCGGTCCTGCTGCTTGCGGCGATCGGACTCGCCATCACCTTCGGCGTGATGGGCGTCATCAACATGGCTCATGGCGAGATGGTGATGATCGGCGCCTACACCACTTTCGTGGTGCAGGAGGTGATCCGCACCCGCTATCCCGGACTGTTCGACTATTCGCTGCTGATTGCCGTACCGCTCGCCTTCCTCGTCGCCGGTGCCATCGGCGTGCTGATCGAGCGCAGCATCATCCGCTTCCTCTACGGCCGTCCACTGGAAACGCTGCTCGCGACCTGGGGTCTGTCGCTGGTGCTCCAGCAGGCGGTGCGCACCATGTTTGGCCCGACCAACCGCGAGGTCGGCAGCCCCTCGTGGATGAGCGGTGCATTCGAGCTCGGCCAGATCACCATCACCTACAACCGGCTCTGGATCCTCTGCTTCACGCTCGCCGTGTTCGCGATCCTGCTCGCCATGCTGCGCTACACAGCGCTTGGCCTGGAGATGCGCGCGGTGACGCAGAACCGCCGTATGGCGGCCTCGATGGGAATTGCGACCTCGCGCGTCGACGCGCTCACCTTCGGCCTCGGTTCGGGCATCGCCGGCATCGCCGGCGTGGCGCTGTCGCAGATCGACAATGTCAGCCCCAATCTCGGCCAGAGCTACATCATCGACAGTTTCATGGTCGTGGTGTTCGGTGGCGTCGGCAATCTCTGGGGCACGCTGGTCGGCGCCTTCACGCTCGGCATCGCCAACAAGTTCCTGGAGCCGGTCGCCGGCGCCGTGCTCGGCAAGATCGCCATCCTGGTTCTCATCATCCTGTTCATTCAAAAACGCCCGCGCGGCCTGTTCGCGCTCAAGGGCCGTGCGGTGGAAGCATGACCCCTCACATGCTGACGCGATCGCTGGACAGCGGCGCGACGATCTTCCTCGCCGTCGTCGCGGCCTGCGGGATCCTTATCCCGCTCTCCAACCTGCTGCTACCCGCGGGCTCCTTCCTGCAAGTGCCGACCTATCTGATCGCGCTCTGGGGCAAATATGTCTGCTACGCGATCCTGGCGCTCGCAATCGACCTGATCTGGGGCTATTGCGGCATCCTTTCGCTCGGCCACGGTGCGTTCTTCGCGCTCGGCGGCTATGCGATGGGCATGTACCTGATGCGGCAGATCGGCACCCGCGGCGTCTATGGCAACCCGATCCTGCCCGACTTCATGGTGTTCCTGAACTGGGAGAAGCTGCCCTGGTACTGGTACGGCTTCGACATGTTCTGGTTCGCGGCGCTGATGGTGTTGTTCGTGCCCGGCCTGCTCGCCTTCTGTTTCGGCTGGCTCGCCTTCCGCTCCCGCGTCACTGGCGTGTACCTGTCGATCATCACGCAGGCGATGACCTATGCGCTGCTGCTCGCCTTCTTCCGCAATGATTTCGGCTTCGGCGGCAACAACGGCCTGACCGACTTCAAGGACATCCTCGGCTTCAACGTCCAGGCCGAAGGCACCCGCGCTGCGCTGTTTGCGCTGAGCTGCCTGGCGCTCATCCTCAGCTTCCTGATCTGCCGCTTTGTCGTGTCCTCCAAGCTCGGAAAAGTGCTGATCGCAATCCGCGACGCGGAATCACGCAGCCGGTTCCTCGGTTACCGTGTCGAATCCTACAAGCTATTCGTGTTCACGCTCTCGGCCTGCATGGCCGGCGTCGCCGGTGCGCTCTACGTGCCGCAGGTCGGCATTATCAATCCGAGCGAATTCGCGCCGGGCAATTCGATCGAGGCGGTGATCTGGGTCGCGGTCGGTGGCCGCGGCACGCTGGTCGGCGCAGCGCTCGGTGCCGTCGTCGTCAACTACGCCAAGACGTTATTTACCTCCGGCGTGCTGGCGCCGTACTGGTTGTTCATGCTGGGTGCATTGTTCATCCTGGTGACGCTGCTGCTGCCGAAGGGCATCGTCGGCACCGCCAACGCCTGGTGGGAATCGTCGAAGGAAAAACGCACCGCGGCAGCCACGGCGAGCGCCGCGGCTGAAGCCGGCGTGGCCGAACCGAAGCTGGTGGAGTAGGCGCAATGAACGTCATGGACACCCGCGCGACGTCCGCGATGCTCTATCTCGACGGCGTGCACGTCTCCTTCGACGGCTTCCACGCCATCAACAATCTGTCGCTGACGCTCGCGCCCGGCGAGATGCGCGCCATCATCGGCCCCAACGGCGCCGGCAAGACCACGATGATGGACATCATCACCGGCAAGACCAAGCCTGATGAAGGCGCGGTGCTGTTCGACGGCGTCACCGACCTGACGCGGCTGGATGAGACCCGCATCGCCGAGCTCGGCATTGGCCGCAAATTCCAAAAGCCGACGGTGTTCGAGAGCCAGACCGTGCAGGACAACCTTCTGCTCGCGCTCAATGTCGATCACTCCGTGCGAGCCACACTGTTCTGGCGCGGCAGCCGGGCGGAATCTGAACGCATCGACAAGGTGCTGGAAACGATCCGTCTTACCGAGGCGCGCAATCGGCTGGCCGGTAGCCTCAGCCACGGCCAGAAGCAGTGGCTCGAGATCGGCATGCTGCTCGCACAGGATCCGAAGCTCCTGCTGGTCGACGAGCCCGTTGCCGGCATGACCGACGTCGAGACGCATCTCACCGCCGAGCTGCTCAAGGAAATCAACAAGACCCACACGGTGATGGTGGTCGAGCATGACATGACGTTCGTGCGCGAGCTCGGCGTCAAGGTCACCTGCCTGCACGAAGGCACGGTACTGGCGGAAGGCACAATCGACCAGGTCTCGTCCAACGAGCGGGTCATCGAAGTCTATCTGGGACGCTGAGCGATGCTTGAGGTCAAGGATATCAACCTGTTCTACGGCGCTGCACAGGCGCTGCGCGGCGTTTCAATCTCGGCTGAGCCTGGCAAGGTGACTTGTGTGCTCGGTCGCAACGGCGTCGGCAAAACCTCGCTCTTGCGCGCCATGGTCGGGCAGTATCCGATTTCCTCGGGCGCAATCGTGTTCGACGGCAGCGACATCACGGGCCTGAAACCCTATGAGCGGGCGCGCAAGGGCATCGGTTTCGTGCCGCAGGGCCGCGAGATATTTCCGCTGCTGACAGTCGAGGAGAACCTGAAGACCGGCTTCGGCCCGCTCAAGCGCGAGGACAAGCACATCCCGGACGATGTGTTCTCGCTGTTTCCGGTGCTGCAATCCATGCTCGGCCGGCGCGGTGGCGACCTCTCCGGCGGCCAGCAGCAGCAGCTCGCGATCGGCCGCGCGCTGGTGATGCGGCCAAAGCTTCTCCTGCTAGACGAGCCGACGGAGGGCATCCAGCCGTCGATCATCAAGGACATCGGCCGCGCCATCTCCTATCTGCGCAACCTCGGCAACATCGCCATCGTGCTGGTCGAACAATATCTCGACTTTGCCTGCGAACTCGGCGACAGTTTCGCCGTGATGGATCGCGGCGCGGTGAAGTTCACCTGCGACCGCTCCCATCTCGACGCGAGCGAAATCAGCCGCCAGATGGCGCTGTAAGCCTTTCATTCTGCCGCGAGCGGCTGGGGAAGCGGATGCGCAGCGAACCATCAGTCACATCCTTGGTGTTCGAGGCCAACCGTGCGCGCGGCGCGGTTCGGTTCGACGTGCATGTCCGTGACGGCGTGACGCGACGTGGCGCCTTGCATGAATCCGGCTCACTGCGCGTGCGCTTTCCGTCGCCGGAAGACGAGGGCCTGTCCGGCGTGTTCGTCAACACGGCCGGGGGCGTTGCCGGCGGCGATCGCTTCGACATCGAAATTGCGGCCGCCGACGCTGCACGGCTGACGCTGACCACGGCGGCTGCCGAGAAGGTCTACCGCGCGCCGGAGCAGGCGGCAGAGCTCAACATCGCACTGAAGGTCGGCGCAGGCGCGCATCTGTCCTGGCTCCCGCAGGAGACCATCCTGTTCGACCGGGCGCGCGTGCAGCGCCGCTTCGACATCGTGCTCGATGACGCCGCCTCGCTCCTGCTCTGCGAGATCGTCGTGTTCGGCCGCACCGCCATGGGCGAGCGGATGGAGCGAGGCGAGTTCGTCGACCGCTGGCGGCTGCGCCGCGGCGGTAAGCTCGTCTTCGCGGAAACCGTCCGGCTTGATGGCAATATCGGTGCCAAGCTTGCGCGATCCGCGGTGGCCAGAGGCGGCGCGGCGATCGGCACGGCCCTGATCGTTCCCGGCGACGAGGCCCTGGTCGAGCGCATCCGCGAGGCATCGGACTCTTTCGCCGGCGAGGTCGGAGTATCGGCCTGGAGCGGCTTTGCAATGGCGCGGTTCTGTGCCCAAGATGCGGCCCGCTTGCGCACCGACATGATGGCGGTGCTGGCGCGCACCGGCGCGGCGCTGCCGCGACTGTGGTTGAATTGATGTTCAACGGAAGAGATTTCGCATGAACCTGTCTCCCCGCGAAAAGGACAAGCTTCTGATCTCGATGGCGGCGATCGTGGCCCGCCGCCGGCTCGACCGCGGCGTCAAGCTCAACCATCCGGAGGCGATCGCGATCATCTCCGACTTCATCCTTGAAGGTGCGCGGGACGGCCGCACCGTCGCCGAGTTGATGCAGGCCGGCGCGCAGGTGCTCACCCGTGAGCAGGTGATGCCGGGCATCCCCGAGATGATCCACGACATCCAGGTCGAAGCGACGTTCCCGGACGGTACCAAGCTCGTCACCGTGCACGAACCGATCAGGTAGGAGCGCAACATGATCCCCGGCGAACTCTTCATTCAGGACGGCGAGATCGAGCTCAATGCCGGCCGCAAGACCGTGACGCTGACTGTCGCGAACACCGGCGATCGCCCGATCCAGGTCGGGTCGCACTACCATTTCTTCGAGACCAATCCGGCGCTGAAGTTCGACCGCAAGAAGGCGCGCGGCATGCGCCTCGACATCGCCGCCGGCACCGCCGTCCGTTTCGAACCCGGCCAGAGCCGCGACGTCCAACTCGTCGCGGTGGCCGGCAAGAAGACCATCTACGGTTTCCGCGGCGACGTGATGGGGAAGCTGTGAGCCCAATGGGAACGAGCGCTGCGCGGCACGGTTGAGGCGAAAAAGGAAGTATTTGCCATGCTCTCCGCCGTCCGCCTCATCTCCGAAGCTGCCGATCTCGCCGCGCGCCGGCATAGCGGCATGGCGCGCAAGGGACGGGGAAATGAGCCCTACATCAATCATCTCGCCGAGGTCGCGACCCTGCTCGCCACCGCCACCGGCGGCGCGGATGCCGAGCTCGTCGCAGCCGGCTGGCTGCACGATACGATCGAAGACACCGACACCACGCGCGAGGAACTCGCGCAGAAATTTTCCCAACGTGTCGCCTCCCTCGTCGTCGAGTGCACCGACGATGTGAGCCTGCCGAAGGCCGAGCGGCGGCGGCGGCAGGTGCTCGATGCGCCGAAAAAGTCAGCCGCGGCCAAGCTGATCAAGATCGCCGACAAGATCAGCAACATCGGCGCGCGCATTCATCCTGATCCCACCACTGAAGAGCGCGACGATCTCGTCGACTACACCGACTGGGCCGAGCAGGTGGTCGCGGGTTGCCGCGGCGGCAATCCATGGCTCGATCAGACATTCGACGATGCGGTGCGTACGGCGAGGGCGTCGCTGTGAGCGCCGATCAGAAACTCAAACGCAAACGGGGCTTGTGATGTCCGTGAAGATCAAACGATCCGTCTATGCCGACATCTTCGGGCCGACCACTGGGGACAAGGTCAGGCTTGCCGACACCGATCTCATCATCGAGGTCGAGAAGGACTTCACGACCTATGGCGAAGAGGTGAAGTTCGGCGGCGGCAAGGTGATCCGCGATGGCATGGGCCAGTCGCAGGTGACGAACCGGCAGGGTGCGGCCGATACCGTCATCACCAATGCGCTGATCGTCGATCACTGGGGCATTGTGAAGGCCGACGTGGCGATCAAGGACGGCCTGATTTCCGCGATCGGCAAGGCCGGCAATCCCGACATCCAGCCGGGCGTCACCATCATCATCGGCCCCGGCACGGACGTGATCGCGGGCGAAGGCAAGATCCTCACCGCGGGCGGTTTCGACAGCCATATCCATTTCATCTGCCCGCAACAGATCGAGCACGCGCTGATGAGCGGCGTCACCTCGATGCTTGGCGGCGGCACCGGTCCGTCACATGGCACCTTCGCCACCACCTGCACGCCGGGCCCCTGGCACATCGCGCGGATGATCCAGTCGTTCGACGCTTTTCCGGT
This sequence comes from Pseudomonadota bacterium, assembly GCA_023388935.1. Classification (GTDB taxonomy): domain Bacteria; phylum Pseudomonadota; class Alphaproteobacteria; order Rhizobiales; family Xanthobacteraceae; genus Bradyrhizobium. The sequence continues at coordinate 55,474 of JAEWFG010000012.1, forward strand.
CAATCTCGGCATTTCCGGCAAGGGCAACGCCTCGCGCCCCGCCGCACTGGTCGAGATGATCAAGGCCGGCGCCTGTGCACTGAAGCTGCACGAGGACTGGGGTACGACCCCGGCAGCAATCGACAACTGCCTGTCGGTGGCCGACGACCACGACATCCAGGTGATGATCCACTCCGACACGCTGAACGAATCCGGATTCGTCGAGGACACGATCAAGGCGTTCAAGGGCCGCACCATCCACGCATTCCACACCGAGGGCGCCGGCGGCGGTCACGCCCCCGACATCATCAAGATCGCCGGCTTGAAGAACGTGCTGCCGTCCTCGACCAATCCGACACGGCCCTTCACGCGCAACACCATCGACGAGCATCTCGACATGCTGATGGTGTGCCACCACCTCGATCCATCGATTGCGGAAGACCTGGCGTTCGCGGAAAGCCGCATCCGCAAGGAGACCATCGCCGCCGAGGACATCCTGCACGATCTCGGTGCGCTCTCGATGATGTCCTCAGACTCCCAGGCCATGGGCCGCCTCGGCGAGGTCATCATCCGGACCTGGCAGACCGCCGACAAGATGAAGAAGCAGCGCGGGGCGCTGCCGCAGGACAAGGGCAAGGACAACGACAATTTCCGCGTTAAGCGCTACATCGCCAAATACACGATCAACCCGGCGATCGCCCATGGCGTGTCGAAGCTGATCGGCTCCGTGGAGAAGGGCAAACTCGCCGATCTCGTGCTGTGGTCGCCGGCCTTCTTCGGTGTCAAGCCGGACTGCATCGTCAAGGGCGGCATGATCGTCGCCGCTCCCATGGGCGATCCCAACGCCTCGATCCCGACGCCGCAGCCGGTACACTATCAGCCGATGTTCGGTGCCTGCGGCAGGGCGCGCACGGCATCCTCCGTCGTCTTCACCTCGAAGGCCGCGGTCGCCGGTGGGCTGGCCCGCAAGCTCGGCATCGACAAGAAGCTCTATGCCGTCCAGAACACCCGCGGCAAGATCTCGAAGAAGAGCATGATCCACAACGACGCCACGCCCAATATCGAGGTCGACCCCGAGACCTACGAGGTGCGGGCCGACGGCGAGCTGCTGACCTGCGCGCCCGCTGAGGTGCTGCCGATGGCGCAACGATATTTCATGTACTGAAATAGCGTCTCGACGCATGTCCCAAGAGCATGTCTCAAGAGCATGTCCCGGGCGCATGCCCGGGGGCGGCTTTTCCGGTTTTGCGTTCGATCCCGCCTGGTCTAATGTCCCGCCCGGTATCTCAACCTAGAAGAAAAGGCGGGAGGATTTCTCGTGATCTACGTCGTTGCCACCCTGACCATCAAGCCCGAAACACGCGCCGAATTCATTGCAGCGGCCACCGCCTGCATCAAGGAGACGCGGAAAGAACCCGGCAATATCGCCTATGACCTGCATGAGAGCGTCACCGATCCCGCCAAGATGGTGTTCGTCGAGCAGTGGGAAAATGCCGAGGCGCTGGTGCCGCACCGGGCCATGGAACACATGAAGACGTTCGGCCGCGTCGCGGTGAAGTGCTTCACGGCGCCGCCGAAGATCGAAGTGATCACGCCCGCGAAGGTCGACGTTCGCTAAGCAAGAAGAGGGAACATCCCCATGATCTATGTCATCGCCACCACACCCATGAAGCCGGAAAACAAGGACGACTTCATCAAGGGGCACAAGGCCTGCACCGTCGAGACCCTCAAGGAGAAGGGCTGTCTCGCCTACGACGGTCATGTCAGCGTCAACAATCCGAACCTCTATGTGGTGGTCGAGCGCTGGGAGACCCGCGAAGACCTCAATGCGCATGGGCGTGCGCCGCATATGAAAGTGTGGCGGGAATATTCCGCGCAGATGAAGACGGCGCCGACGGTGATCGAGATCATCAGCGACGGCAAGGTCGAGAAGTTCTGAGGGCATAGCAGCATGATCCGGGCGACGCAGGTCAAGGGGCAACACCGCTTCACGGAAGCGCCGGCTGACACGGTCGTGCTCGATTTCGACGATCGGCACCGCCGTCGCATGGCGATGACGGGGACGCGAGGTCTCGAATTCCTGCTCGACCTGGAAAACGCCGTTGCGCTCCGCGGCGGCGATGCACTGGTGCTGGAGGACGGCCGGCTGGTCGAAGTGGTTGCGGCGCCCGAGCCGCTGCTCGAGATCCGCGGCCGCGATCCGCACCACCTCATCCGCGTCGGCTGGCATCTCGGCAATCGCCATCTGCCGACGCAGATCATGGCCAAGAGCCTGCGCATCCGCCGCGACCACGTCATCGAGGCCATGGTGAAGGGCCTTGGCGCGCGGGTGATCGAGATCGAAGCGCCGTTCGATCCCGAAGGCGGCGCCTACGCCGATGCGGCGCACGGGCACGATCACCATGATCATCACGGCCACGATCACCACCATCATCACGACGAGCATTGCGACCATCCCGACCATCACCATGGCCACAAGCATGCTCATGACCACAAATGAGCGAAGCGGCACCGGTGACCTCGCCGAGCGCGAGGCGGCGGCGCTGTTCCGGCTGATGACGTGGCTGTCGCCGGCGTTTCCGGTCGGCGGCTTCTCTTATTCCAGTGGCATCGAGTGGGCGGTCGAGGCGGGCAACATCAATGACACCGCGACGCTCGCCGATTGGCTTGACGCGATGCTCGGCGACGGCTCGGGCTTTTGCGATGCGATCTTCCTGGTCCACGCCTTTCGCGCCGCCGAGGCGGGTGAGGAGGCCACCTTGAACGATATTGCTGAACTCGCCGCGGCCTTCGTACCGTCGCGCGAGCGGCAGCTCGAGACTTCGTCGCAGGGGCGTGCCTTCATCGATATCGCGCGTGCCGCGTGGAATGCCGACGGGCTGGATGCCATGGTCGCGGCGTGCAGCACGTCACTGGTCTATCCTGTGGCGGTCGGTGTGGTTGCCGCGATGCACGGCGTGCCGCTGGCGCCGACGCTGCACGCGTTCCTTCATGCGCTGGTCTCGAACTGGATTTCCGCGGCCTCCCGGCTCATTCCGCTCGGCCAGACCGACAGTCAACGTGTGCTGGTGAGGCTGGAAGTCGCCGTCGCCGCGACGGCAAATCGTGCGCTGAATGCGACATTGGACGATCTCGGCAGCGCAACGTTTCGCGCCGATCTCGCCAGTCTCCGGCACGAGACGCAATATACCCGGCTGTTTCGGTCGTGAGCGGGGCGGCATTGACCCAGTCGTCGTCGTCCCAGCCTTGCCCGGGACGACGTTAAGAGAGAGCGAGCGACATGTCGAAATCTCACGGTCCTCTGCGTGTTGGTATTGGCGGCCCCGTCGGATCGGGCAAGACCGCGTTGATGGACCTGCTCTGCAAGACCATGCGGGAGCACTACGACATCGCCGCGATCACCAACGACATCTACACCAAATGGGATGCGGAATTCCTTGTGCGCTCGGGCTCGCTGACGCCGGACCGCATCGCCGGCGTCGAGACCGGCGGCTGCCCACACACCGCGATCCGCGAGGACGCTTCGATGAATCTGGCCGCGGTGGCGGACATGCGCGCCAAGTTTCCCTGGCTCGACCTCATTCTGATCGAATCCGGCGGCGACAATCTGGCTGCCACGTTTTCCCCGGAGCTCGCCGATCTCACCATTTACGTCATCGACGTGGCGGCCGGCGACAAGATCCCGTCCAAGGGCGGCCCCGGCATCACCCGGTCCGACCTCCTTGTCATCAACAAGATCGATCTTGCGCCCCATGTCGGCGCTTCCCTCGAGAAGATGAACACGGACGCCAGGCGCATGCGCGGCGAGCGTCCCTTCGTCATGACCAACCTGAAAAAGAGCGAGGGACTCGACCGCATCGTCGGCTTCATCGAGAGCAAGGGCGGCTTGAAACGGGCAGGCTGACGGGCGGCGCGACGAGATGGCACAGGCGCTTTCCGCGGTTAACACCCGGGGCAGAGCCGCGACCGGCGGAACAAATTTCGGCCCCGGCGATTAACTATCTCCGGTGCCCGGAGCAGAGCCGTTCTGGCCAGACCATCGGCCGGGCGGATTAAGCTTTTCAGGCGACCCAAGTTGCGTAGCGATGCCTCCTCCTCCATTATCTCCGCCACTGGGGTTCACCCTGTTTCGGCACATGGCCGTTCGAGCGGCGTTCATATGCTCCGTGCTTATTGCCGACCTGCTGCTTTCGCCTGAGTAGTCGCGTGGTCCGGCTGGGTTTTATCATCGGCTTCATCGCTCTGCTCGGAGCTCTGCTCTCCGGGCTTGCGGCCTATCGCGTCCACGATCAGGAGCTGGCGCTGGACCGGATCGCGCTTGCGCGCGCTATCGACGTTCACGCGAGTCTCGTCCAGGACCGGTTGACCGAGCGCGAGTTGCTCGCACGGGTCGCCTCAGGCCTGTTCCGCGCGCCGTCGGTGCTCAAGCCGAGCATGCTGGAGCCACTGCGCTCGGCCATTTATGCCTTCAAGACAGATTTCGTGGTGGCCGGGTGGATCGCCCGGCTCAAGCCGAACGAGCTTGCGGCAGCTCAGACCGTGATTGCCGGGGCGGGCTTCCCGAATCCACGGATCCGTACTTACGACGACAAGCCGATCGATCTTGCCAGCGTCACCCAACCGATCGACGTGCTGATGGATCTTGAGCCGCGCAGCGACGAGACCAAGGCGCTGCCCGGCCGCAGCTACGACCAGGATCAGGTTCGCAGTGCCATGTTGACACGTGCCCGGATTGAGAAGCGGTCGGTTGCCTCCGACCCAGTTGAGCTGCTGCGCGGCGTCGGGCCGGTCGGCATCATCCTGGCCGCTCCTGTCATTCCCGAAGGGGCGACGGAGCCGGCGGGTTTCGTCACATTTTCGTACGAGCTCGCCTCACTGATGCTGACCAACGACGACATGTCATTGTTTGCGGTGGCGCTGAAGGATCCGCGCAGGGAGGGCGGTGAACTCGTTGCCAACGATCAGGGCGTGGTTTCCACACGCATGACGGCGGCGGACGGGCCGGCGCCATCGGCGACGCGCACGGTGAGCTTCGGTGGTCGTGACTGGCAGCTCGGCTATTACGCCAAGACCAATTCGGCGCGGCGCGCCCAGCAGACCGCGATGATCGTGGCGGCGATCGGTTTTGCCATCACCGCGATGGTCTGCGGCCTGTTCGGTTACGTCGCCTACAATAATCTGCGGCTCAGCCGGGAAATCCAGGTGAGGATCGGCTTCGAGCGCCGGCTGACCGCGGTGATCGACGAGCTCAACCACCGGGTCAAGAACATCCTGGCGGTGATCCAGTCGATCGTGACGCGCACGCTGCGCCACGGCTCTGACATCGACGTCGCGCGCGAGTTGCTGATCGGCCGCATCCACGCCATGTCCAACGTGGTCTCGCTGCTCAGCGAGAGCCAGTGGCAGGGTGTCAAACTGAAGGGCCTGTTCGAGGCGCGCGCCATCCCGCATGCCGACCGCATCGCCGTCAGTGGCCCGGACATCGCGGTCAGCGCACGCGCGGCGCAGAGCCTCTCGCTCTTGTTCTTCGAGCTCGCTTCGCACTCCGACGAAGGCCTCTCGCTGGTCGGCAAGCATCCGCATATCACCGCCAACTGGACGGTGACGGGCGAAGCGCGCGACGAGGTCTTCCATTTCCGCTGGGAGGAGTTCAACACCAGCGAGGCAACGCGCCGGCCCGATTCCGATTTCGGCCTGATTCTGCTCGACCGCGTCGCGCCCGAGGCGCTCGGTGGCACCGCCAAGCGCTACTTCACCGACGTCTCCTACGTCTACGAACTGACCGCGCCGATGGAGACGGTGGTCGACATGACCGAGCGTGACCGCACGGAAAAGTTCTCGCAGCCGGTGAAGCCGGTGCGGTAGAAGTCGCGCGGCTACCTCTTCGGCTGCAACACCAGGTCGACCAGATTGCGCGCGTAGGCCGGCGTGATCGGCGGTCTCCTCCCGCAGACCTAATCTTGTTGCGCATCGCGCAGCAACAGCGCCGGGCCTGGCAAAATCGAAAGACTCTGGCAGTTAGGCCCGCTGCCGCAGAGCCGCAGGCAGGTCCTGCCGCTTCGACCAGGTGATGTAGTAGGCGACGGCTGTCATCGCGGCGAAGCCAACGAGGCTCACCGCGATCTGCATCACCACCAGGTTCGGCCCGGTGATCAGAACCAGATGGCCGGCGAAGGACAGGAACACGGCGACGCAGAATACCGCGAGCCATTCCTCGCCGCATGTGATCACCGCCTGCAGCGGCCTCCATTTCAGTCCGGGATGATCGGCCGGAATGAGATGGGTTGCGATGAAGGCGAGCGCGAGGAAGTGAACCACGCGATACGGCGCGAGGTTTTCCTTGTCGGTTGGCATCATGCTGTTGAGGATGACATCCGGCAGGTAGGGGGAGAGCGCCGCCGAATGGCGCATCAAGGTGACGGCCATCGCGAAGACGAGATAGCTGCCCGCGAGGATGCGCAGCCAGGACATGCCGTGCAGCGCGCGTCCCGGTGCGCCGGTCACGGCGAACCAGCCGCCCAGCACCATCAGCAACTGCCAGCACAGCGGATTGAAGGTCCACTCCTGGTCCGGATCGCCCCGGAAATTCCAGCCGAACCAGTGCGCCGCAGCGTACAGCGCGACCGATGCTGCCAGCGTCAGGTTCGGCCGTCGCAGCAGTCCCCATAGCACGAACGGAAAGAACGCCATTAGCGGGATCATCAGTTGCAGCAGGTCAAGGTTCAGCGGCTCCTCCTGAAGCATGAGGCCACTGACCAGGATACGCAGTGGGTGCTCGAGGATGCTTGAGATGTTGTATTCGTGGATGATCTCCGGTGCCATCGATTGCGAGGCGACATAGGCGATGGTGTCGATGTAGATCACGAACAGAACGACATAGGCGGCGTAGAGTCGCCAGACGCGGCGAAAGATGCGCGTCGCCGCAACGACGTAGCCGCGCTCCAGCGCCATCTTGCCGTGGATGATGGCGACACCATAGCCCACCACGAACACGAAGAGATCGGCGGCGCCGCTGAAGCCGAAGTTTCGCAGCGTCAGCAGGTTGACGACGTTGTTCGGGATGTGGTCGACGAAAACCGACCAGTTGGCGATGCCGAGCGTCAAGTAAAGCCTGGCGTCGTGATGGAGTGCGGCGAGATTCGTCTTGACCGACGGTTTCATCGTAGAAAGTGACTTTCGGAATCAGCGGCGCTGCTTTTAGCGGCACGCACCTGCCCATCCGAGTAGCGTTTGCGTGATGGGGTGGGATTTGAACCGCGGATGACGCAAAATTGCTCAGGGTCGCCCAAGCTGAATTTCAACAGATGCGCTCGTCGGGCTTGCGACGAAATTTTCTAACGCGCTCGCGCCGTTACTCGGCAGGTTCAGCCGATGTCTTGTCGGAGATGCCAGTGCGGCTCGCCATGATTCCGAGTGCGACGCCGCCGATCGCCAGGAGCGGCAACAGCCGCTTGACCCCGATGGCGCGAACGATCTGAAGTCCCGTGGCGAGCAGCATGGGGTCGGAGAGCATGCTCTGCGCCGTCGACTTCGCGGCGCGCTCGGCCGCGATCCTGGCGCGCTTCTGTACCTGCCTCTTGTAGCCCCAATAGGTGCCCGCCGCAGCGAGTGTCAGCAGGAAGAAGATGCCGGCGCCGGCGAGGCAGGCCTGCACCGGGCCGTATTTTTCGAGAACCGAGATGAAGGCGGCGGCACAGAGGAAGCATGTCGTGACGAACAGTGCGAATGCGGCGCCCGCTGCGAGGGAGGTCAGCCGGACGGTCGTGCCGGTGGATGCACTGATGCTGTCGATGATGCGCTGGAACATGGCCTTGCTCCTCAAATCCCCACAAGCCAGATCGTCACAAGCCAACATCGGCGGCGCCGCAGCGTCGCCGTCTCAATATTCGCACCGCAATCTTACCGGCGCCAGGCGATGCCGATCAGGAAGCCGATGCCGAGCGCGAGCCCGACGGTGGCGAGCGGTCGCTGCGTGATGGCGTCTTCGAGAGTCTCCTCGATCGAGCCATAGGCGTCCTGGGCCGCGCCCATCATCGCGCTGCCGCGCTCCGACATGTCGTCGATCGCGGAATCCACGTTCTCGCGAGCCTGCCGGTAGCCGCGGCGGGCCTGCTTGCTGGTGGAATTGGCAAAGGTGTTGAGCGCGTCGGTGATCTGATCGGTGAGGGCGGCGATATCGCTTTTCACGGCTGCTACATCCTTCTCGAGGCGTTCGCTGGTGGCTTTGTCGGTCCAGTCTCTCATCCCGGCTTCGGCATTGCTCGTCGACATCTGGGGCTCCGAATTGTTGGCGGCTGGATAGCCGGAAAACGTTTCGTCTTCGGGTAAGTTCCGTTTGCGGAAACTGTTCACGCCTGGGGCAGTTGCGGCGAATTCTCCGGCATCAGATGCTCCTTCAGGATCAGCCCGACGATCAGCAGCGGCGACGACAGGAACGCGCCCATCGGTCCCCACAGCCAGGTCCAGAAGGCGAGGGCGATGAAGACGGCCAGCGCATTCAGGGCCAGCCTGCGGCCGATGATGGTCGGCGTGACAAAGTGCCCTTCCAGGAAGGTGATGCCGCCGAAGGCGAGCGCCGCCATCAGTCCGCCGCCGAGGGTCGGGAAGGCGACGAGCCCCACCACGACCAGGACGACGAACATCGCGACCGGTCCGATGATCGGGATGAAGTTGAGCGCAGCCGCGAGCGCGCCGAGCCCGGCTGGATTGGGCATGCCGGTAACTGCGCAGACGATGCCGGTCGCAACGCCGACGCCGACATTGATGATGGTGACGGTCAAAAGGTAGTTGCCGAGATGGACCTCGATCTCGTTGAGGATCCGCAGCGTGCGCAGGCGCGCATCGCGGTCGCCAAACGTCATGATTAGCGCCCGCCGCAGGTCGCGCCAGCTCGCGATGAAGAGGATCAGGGTGGCGAAGAACAGCAGGAATTCGGCAAAGGTCGGCGACAGGAATTCCAGCGTGGGCTGCACCCATTCGAATTTCGGCAGCTGGAAGCTTGGCAGCCCCTCTGAGCCGCCCACCATGGTTTGCAGGTCCCGCCACAGCGCCAGCGGGCGGTCGAACACGTGCAGCTTGTCTTTCAACTGCGCACCGAGCTCGGGCAGGCGTAAGCTCCACTCCATCGCAGGCGCCGCAATCAGTGTGATGACGAAAGCGACGACCGCGGTCACCGCGACCACGATCAGGACCGCACCGACCGCGCGCGGCACGCGCCGTCGCTCCAGGAAGGATGCGGCCGGCGATAGCATGGTACCGGCGACAATGGCCATCACAACCGGAAGGAAGAACGCCTTGGCGACGTAGAGCACCGCGATCACGGCGATCAGGAGCAGACCGGCGAGGGCAAAGGCGACGAACTCGGTGCGACGGATCACCGGCGGCAACCCGGCATGGCTGTCGGGAAGCGGGTCGCCTTCGTTGTTGCCGGAAATCAGACGTTCACCGGGAAGGACGCGCACAATACCTCTCCCGCACGGAAGCTCTCATCCGCGCGCCCATTGATGGTTTGGAAACGCACCGGTTCTGCAGGGGTTCCATCGCGGTTTCGTGAAGTGACGCTCGCTTGACTGTGACGTCGCCGCCGCAGGAGGCGGCGGAACTTGAGTCGGTCCGGCTGCGTTTGTTGGGGCAGCGCATCACCCTGATGCAGACATCCCACGGGGCAGCACATGACAAAGATCTCTGCAGTCCGTCGCCGCTTCTCGCCGCGCGCGTTCAGCGCTTTTGCCTTCGCGACCGCTCTCCTTGCCGTGCCTTTCGGCGCCGCAAGCGCGCAAACGCTCGGCTATACGCCGATGCAGCCACAGGGCTATCCGCAGGTTCCGAGCTATTCGCGGGGTTACGTGAACGATGAGCCGCAGGCGGCCGATGAGGATGCCGGCCTGCCCGACCGGCTGCGCAGGCAGATCGTCAGCTTCGACCGGAGCGAGCCGGCGGGCACCATCGTCATCGATACCGGCAACACCTATCTCTACTATGTGCTCGGCAATGGCCGGGCGATCCGCTACGGCGTCGGCGTCGGCCGCGAAGGCTTCACTTGGTCGGGTGTGCAGAGCGTCAGCCGGAAGGCGGAATGGCCGGACTGGCATCCGCCGGCCGAGATGATCGCGCGCCAGCCTTATCTGCCGCGCTTCGTCGCCGGCGGTCCCGGCAATCCGCTCGGCGCACGCGCAATGTATCTCGGCTCGAGCCAATATCGCATCCACGGCACCAACGACCCCACGACGATCGGAAAGTTCGTCTCGTCGGGATGCATCCGATTGACCAATGAGGACGTCACCGACCTGTTCAACCGCGTCAATGTCGGCGCCAAGGTGGTCGTGCTGCCCAAGAACGCGCCACTGATGGCCAAGGGTGGCGATCCCGTTCGCAAGCGCCCGACGGTGACGACGCTGCCCTCGGGCCGGCAGGCGTTGAACGTCCCGGCGTCGGCCGTGAATTAAGGGTTGAGTGAGATCGCATGAGCAGACATCTGATTGGTAAATTGGCTGGCGGTACGGCGATACTTGTCGTCGTCTCCGCCACAGGTCTGGCGCGGACACCGGCAGCGCATGCGGAGGATTTCTTCTCCGCCCTGTTTGGCGGCTTCCGGATGCGGCCGCCGCCGGAGATCCGGATGCCGTTCCCCAACGACGACGTGCCGCGCTACGACGCGCCACGCCAGCGGGCTTCCTATGGCGGTGGCACCGCCTATTGCGTGCGCGGCTGCGATGGTCGCTACTTCCCGGCGCAAGGAGCTGATGCCGAAAGCAAGGAGCAATCCTGCAAGAGCTTCTGCCCGGCTTCGGAAACCTCGCTGGTCTATGGCAGCAACATTGACGAGGCCACGACGGACAAGGGAAAATCCTATTCCGACATGCCCAACGCCTTCCGCTATCGTAACGAGATCGTCGCTGGCTGCACCTGCAACGGCAAGGATTCGGTCGGGCTGGCACAGGTCAAGGTCGAGGACGATCCCACCTTGCGCAAAGGCGACATCGTCGCGGGCGCGGAGGGCTTGGTTATCGCTAACCGCAACGCCAACGATCGCCGGGGCGTGGCGATGAACTTCTCCCCGCTGCCTCAATCGATTCGCGCGAGGTTCCACCAGGTGCCGGTGGTGGCGAAGGAGTAGGGGGCGGCGCTTCCGCCGAGGTCCCCCGAGGGGGACGCTGAGATGTGGCTGCCAGCCCTGCCTCAAACCCGCAAGGCCTACGCCGCGCGGATCTTGCCCAGGAAGTCACTGACCTGCTGGCCGAGCTGACGGCTCTGGGTTTCCAAGGTTACTGACGCCTGCTTGACGTTCTCTGCCGCGCCGGCTGCGGTGTCGGCGTCCGCCCTCACGCCGGTGATGTTGTCGGAGACGTTCTTGGTGCCCTGCGCCGCGTACTGCGTGCTGCGGGTGATCTCCTGGGTTGCCGCGCCCTGCTCCTGCACGGCGGCAGCGATGGCGGTGGCCACTTCATTGACCTCTCCGATGATACCGCCGATCGCCTGGATCGCGTTGATCGCGTCGCCCGCGACCTTCTGGATGTCGGCGATCTGCTCGGAAATGTCCTCGGTCGCCTTCGCGGTCTGGCTCGCCAGCGACTTCACCTCGGAGGCGACCACGGCGAAGCCACGGCCGGCCTCGCCGGCGCGGGCCGCCTCGATCGTGGCATTGAGTGCCAGCAGGTTGGTCTGCGCCGCAATGGTGTTGATGAGGCCGACGACCTCGCCGATGCGGTTGGCGGAGTTCGCGAGCCCCTGAACGGTGCCGTCGGTCTCGCGCGCCTGCGTGACGGCGCGGCCGGCGATCCCTGCGGCATGGGTGGCCTGCTGGCTGATGTCGTTGATCGAGGCACTCAGCTCCTCGGCCGCCGAAGCCACGCTATCCACGCTCATCGAGGCATCGCCCGAGGCCTTGCCGGCGATCTGCACCCGCTCATTGGTCTGGCGCGAGACCGCGGAGAGTTCCGAGGCGGTCTTGCTCATCTCGCTGGAGGCCTGGCTCAGCTGCGCGAGGGTCTCGCGCACCAGCCCCTCGAATTCTCCGATGGAGGCCTCGATCGTGCGCTGGCGCACTGCCGCGCCTGCGTTGTGCTTGCGCTCCTGCTCCTCGATCAGCAGCTTGTCCGTCGCCTGTTGCTTGAACGTTTCGAGCGCGCCGGCGAGCGCGCCGATCTCGTCCCTGCGGTCGAGATAGCCGCTGTCGACTGTGAGGTCGCCGCCGGCGACCTTCAGCATGGCGTCGCGGATGTTGTGCAGAGGGCGGATGACGCGGCGCGTGACCGTGAGCATCGCTCCGACGGTCAGAAGTGTGGCGAAGATCAGCAGCGCGATCTGGATTGCGAGCGCGCGGCTCGCCGCCGCGTACTGAACGGCCGCGTAGTCGCGCGCCTCGTCGAGCGCGCGCTCGGCCACAGCGACCGCGGTGCCCATGCGCAGCGACGTCAGCTGCGTCCACTGGTCGGCGGTCATTTCGGTTTTCGAACCCACCATGATCTGGTCGATCAGGCGGTCGCGCAGCGCCAGGTAGTCGGCGTTGAAATAGGCGGCCTTGGCGGCAGTCATGGCGCTGACGAGCTCCGGCGACAGCTTCATGCCGAGCGTCGCGGAGTCGAGCCCGCTCCAGGCGTTCTCGATAGCGCCGACGAATTTGGTGTAGGTCTGCTGCGCCTCCAGCGGCAGGCTGCCGGTCGCCACCAGTCCGGTCGAGACCAGGTCCGAGGCCTCGCCCGCGGTGTTGCGCAACAGCCAGGCGGCCTGCTTGATCGACAGCAGCTGGTCGATCAACGGATCGTTGTGATTGACGACCCCCGTCAGGCGCGCGGAGATCTCCTCCAGCGTTGCAAGCAGCGCGCCGGTCTGGTCCGTGTAGTCCTTCGACAAGGTCGGCCGCCGCGCCTTTTTCGGCTTGCGCATCTCGTCCCAGGCTTCGGTCTGGAGCGTCACCAGTTTATCGATCTGCTGGTTCAGATTGCCGAGCAGGGCGGCCTGTTCCGCGAACGGGATCGAGGGCAGCAGCGCTGCAGTGGCGCGGATCGCCGGCATCTCGGCGTCGTGAATGCCACGGAGGAATTTCTCGATTTCCGCCGACACCGGCGCCTCGCCGTTCAGCACACGAGGCGTCGAGGATCGATCGGTGCGGAGGTTATGCATCGCCTTGAAGGCGTTCGCGGAGGCCTCGGCCACGGAGGCGATGTGGCCGGTCGCGTGCAACCGCTCCCAGGACTGCCAGGCGCTCGTCACCAGCAGCGCCACCACACAAGCCGCGAGAAGAGCGATGACGGACTGCAGCAGCGCCGAAACGGTCACACGTCGAAGCATGGTGGAATCCCCCCAAATCCGACGTTTTTGGCACAAAGGAATAAACAGAGTTGTAACGCGTGAGACCCGCGCTTGGGGGCGGCGTTCGCGCGCCCGCGCTTTGTGCGCCGGGAGTGCCAGGCGTTAACGGATCGTTACCGGCGTGCGTCCCGGCCCTCGTGCGCAATTGCGCACCAAGCCGGGACGATGTGGGGGACTGTGGCGGACGCTTGCGTCAATCATCCGCCCCGTCAAGCCGCGCGGATCTTGCCCAGGAAGTCGCTGACCTGCTGGCCGAGCTGGCGGCTCTGGGTTTCCAGCGTTTCTGAAGCCTGCTTGACGTCCTCCGCCGCACCGGCTGCGGTGTCGGCGTCGGCCTTCACGCCGGTGATGTTGTCCGAGACGTTCTTGGTGCCCTGCGCCGCGAATTGTGTGCTGCGCGTGATCTCCTGGGTCGCGGCACCCTGCTGCTGCACGGCGGCAGCGATCGCGGTGGCGACCTCGTTCACCTCGCCGATGATGCCGCCGATGGTCTGGATCGCGTTGATCGCGTCGCCCGCGACCTTCTGGATATCGGCGATCTGCTCGGAGATTTCCTCGGTCGCCTTCGCGGTCTGGCTCGCCAGCGATTTCACCTCCGAGGCAACCACGGCGAAGCCGCGGCCGGCTTCACCGGCGCGGGCCGCCTCGATCGTGGCATTGAGCGCCAGCAGGTTGGTCTGCGCCGCAATGGTGTTGATGAGGCCGACGACCTCGCCGATACGTCCGGCCGACTTCGCAAGCCCCTGCACTGTGCCGTCGGTGTCGCGCGCCTGCGTGACGGCGCGGCCGGCGATGCCTGCCGCATGCGCGGCCTGCTGGCTGATGTCGTTGATCGAGGCGCTGAGCTCCTCAGCTGCGGCGGCCACGCTGTCGACGCTCGTCGAGGCGTCGTTGGAGGCCTTGCCGGCGACCTGCACGCGATCGTTGGTCTGGCGCGACACTGCGGACAGATCGCCCGAGGTCTTGCGCATCTCGCCGGAGGCTTCGCTCAGTTCGCCAAGCGTCTTGCGCATCGCACCCTCGAACTCGCCGACATAGGTCTCGATCGCGCGCTGACGCGTAGCCGCACCAAGGTTGCGTTCGCGCTCCTGCTCCTCGATCTTTAGCTTCTCGGTCGCCTGCTGCTTGAAGGTTTCCAGCGCGCCGGCAAGCGCGCCGATCTCGTCCTGGCGGTCGAGATAGCCGCTCTCGACCGCAAGGTCGCCGCCGGCGACCTTCAGCATGGCGTCGCGGATGGTGTTGAGCGGATTGATCACGCGGCGGCTGACCAGCATGATCGCGCCGACGGCAACGCCAATGGCGAGCGCGAGCAGCACGAGCTGCACGATCAGCGCGCGCTGCGCGTCGTCGCGCTGCTCCAGGGTGTGGTTCTTGGCGGCTTCGAGCGCGCTCTCGGCGACCGTAACCGCGCTGCCCATGCGGCCCACCGTGATGGGGCTCCATTGGTTTGCCGTAATCTCGGCCTTCTCGCCCTTGACGAGAGCATCGGCAAGGCGATCGCGCAGGGACACATATTGCTGTTCGAAATAGGCGGTCTTGGCTGCCGCCATGGCGGAAGTAAGCGCCGGCGGAAGCGGCATGCCGGATGTCGACAACTCCAAAGCTTTCCACATGGCTGCGATACCGCCGACATGTTGTGTATAGGTGACGCGTGCCTCGGGCGAGATCTTGCCGGCGGGGAGGCCGGTGGAGACAATCAGCGAAGCGTCGCCGGCCGTATTGCGAAGCAGCCACGCGTTCCGCTTGATCGACAGCAGCTGGTCGATCGTCGCATCCTGGTGATTGACGGTCGCGGCCAGGGCGTTCGACAGCTTGTCGAGCACGTACAGGAGGCCCTGCGACGTCTCCGCGTAATCCTCCGACAGGCCCGCGCGGCGCTGCTCCTTGGGCTTGGCCACGTCCTCCCAGAACTGCTTCTGCTCCTCGATTAGCAATTTGTTGAGGCGCGCGAGTTCCGGCACCAGCGTGCCCGATTGCGGGAAGTCGATGCCCGGGAGCAGCACGAGCGCGCGCGCCATCGCCGGCATCTCCACATCGCGGAAGTCCCGCACATATTTCTCGACCTCGGAGTTCATCGGCTCGGTCGCGTTCAGCAGCCGCACGGTGGTTGGGGCGTCTGTGCGCAGATTGTGCATCGCCTTGAACAGGTCGGCGGAGGCGTCCGCGATCTGCGAGATGCGGTTGGCGGTCTTAAGACGATCCCAGGACGCGTAGGCGGTAAGCGAGAGCACGACCACCACACAGACCGACGTGACGGTGATCACCGCCTTCAGCAGCGCGGATACGGTCAGACGATTGAGCATCGAAGTCCCCCAAGTCCCATTTCGAAGTTCGTGAAGACGCTCCGGCACATCGAAAAGGAAGGGGCACGCGGATCGGCAATCACATGCCGCTTGCGGCTCATGGCCCAAACGGTTCTGCATCTGAATGGAAAAGGGTAAAATTTTAGGCAGCCGGGAGCCTGTAGAACTACGGAATTCCCAGAAGTTGTAGTGGGTTGCCTGGACGGAACCGGTACGAGCGTTGGGCGTTAGGACACTGTTAGTAATCTAATTGAAGGGGGCCTCGCGATGCTGGTCGGCGTTCTCGTCACCTTTCTCGTCGTCATTCTCGTGCTCTATCTCATCAATATGCTGCCGATGGACGGCCGCGCCAAGCAGATCGCGCGCGTCATCGTCATCATCATCGGCATCGTCTCGTTGCTGAAATATCTCGCGGTGGTCTAGGGCCTGTTGGGATTCATCGGGAATTTATCACGGCGGCGGCGAGATGGAGCATGGCAGCGAAGCTTTGATCGGTCTTGTCGGCGCGCATCGCGATGCGCGTGAATTACTTGTGCTTGCAGAAGAAATTTTCGACCAGATGGCGCCATTTGTACATTTCCTTGTCGATGGCGAGAGGTTTGGCGCGACGCGGATGCTGGGAGATGACGGCCTTGGCGCCGCGTTTGTCGAGCTCAGCGAT